>NZ_JADBQM010000004.1:0-357826 GCF_014895895.1 Enterobacter cloacae complex sp. P14RS | reverse complement strand
ATGAAAAACCATGGAGAAAAGACCATTAAAACCTGAATAATCTTGTCTTTTTACGCATCATTTCATTAATGATTATTCTTAATACAGCAATCAATACTTATTCTTTATAAATAATTACGAAACTTAAAAAGGAAATAGGCCGTTCCGGATTTTGCATTGTGTATTAATCCTGACCATTCTCATTCGAGCCCATACATTCCGGTAATTAACATGAGTAAAATGCATTAAACATAGATTAATTTATCAAGCTGTTACCCTGTTGTAACCTATGTTCGCCATCTCATCCCCCTTTCCATCATGTTATAAAATGCCATAATATATTAAACTACAATACTGTATTACCTTAAATTAAGGCTTTTTACTACAGGAAGACAGTGTTTCGCCTGTTGTAAAATTGCGAGGCAAATTGCAACACAAGCAAACCTGTGTAACTCACTGGCAGCGCTATGATATTCGCCAGAGATCCCGCGAAATTATTATGGTGCTAATTGTTCCACTCAACAGATCACCAATAGAACCGGGGATATTTTAAGCAGGAAGATGTAAACTGACTCAAGAAAGAGTCGAAGTATCCATGGGGGTTGAAAATGTTTGTGGAGTCAGTTCTTCCAACGGAACCAAAATCACTCAAATATGAATCAAACATATGCCACAGACAGAGCCTACTCACAGCTCCTCATATACAGCCGTTAACAGCGTATGTCGAAAGCCTACGTGAAAGACTTGGTGACAATGTATTCATCCCTGACTTTGATCCTTTAGATGGTGGGATCAATGCCGAATTTATTTTCCTTTTCGAGAAACCAGGCCCCCAAACTGACTTTAGAAACGGTGGTTCTGGTTTTATTTCACGTGATAATAACGATGACACGGCCAAAGCAATTTTTTGCTTTATGCAAAGTATAGGCTTGGATAGAAAACGAACGCTGCTTTGGAATACCATTCCTGCTTGGGATAACTCAAGAGCATACCAGGCTCTACATGTCCGTAAAGGCATTGAAATTCTAGATGAGCTACTACCATTACTACCCAACCTGAAAACCATAATTTTGGTAGGGAAACAGGCCCAGAAAGCGAAAAAAGGACTAAAGGCTCGTGGTTATGATGTTTCAGAATCAGACCATCCCTCACCACTTGTCAAAGCTCGGTATCGTCAGAGATGGGAGCAAATCCCCGCAGCGTGGAAAGATGCAATTTCAAACAAAGATTTTTAACAGAAATAACGTAGAGGAAAATATGCCAATAATTGAATTCATGTTCAATGGGGCTGTGTGCCGAGTATATAAGAACTATGTGACACTGGCTGGAAGAAATTATCAAATGACACAAATTTCTGCTTCACTGAAGGACAGGATCTTCAGCGAACTTTCCAAGCTACATACAGAACCTTTACTAAAGGAGATTAAACAGAAAGTAAAAAAAAGCAAAAAAACAAAACGAGTGAAGGCTGGCAACATACCTTGAAAAACCACCTTCCATCAAGGTGACACAAAATACATACCACAATAAAAGTTTGGCATAACAAGCACTGGATACCAAACCCATTGAATAGCTTAGACTTCAGACAATAGCAACCATAAAGCCCCGTTAGTGGTAAGGAGTCAAGCGGAGCCGTTAGGCGAAAACATCAGTGTTCAGAGGGATCACACCTTATCAGGGTGCTCGTGTACCTTTCGGAGCGTGAGCGAAGCGCTGGCAGAGCCGGATCTGTAGCTACCGGGGCATTACTATTCACCTGTTCACGTGGCTCATAGGGCCACACATCGGGCTTAAATGCGTATGATCAATCTGTTCGGGAGTTATGCCAGGTATGCGGCTTTTTGTTCGTTGTTGTGCTGTCGCGTTAAGAACCAGGAACCACCGCCAGCGTGAAGATATGCTCCCTTGTACCACAGACCAATCATGCGACAGGTACGGGCGTAGAACAATGGGTAGTTTAAGTTGTACCTGCTAAAGCAGGGCTACGTAACTAACTGATAAGTTATAACTTATTGCTTTATCAGGAGATCTGGAGCGGGCGAAGGGAATCGAACCCTCGTATAGAGCTTGGGAAGCTCTCGTTCTACCATTGAACTACGCCCGCTTTGAGGTGCGTAAGGCATTATAGACCTTACGCACCTTCATACAAGCCTCTTCACAACTAACCGGCGATTAAATAATCACTTAGCACTTCGGTTTGCTGCCGGGCGCAGGAAGATAGCGTTGCGGATCGATGGCCGTCGCCTTATAGCGGATCTGGAAGTGCAGCTTCACCGAATCGGTACCGGTACTGCCCATGGTGGCAATCTTTTGCCCCGCCTTCACGTTCTGCCCGTTGTTGACCAGCATCGTGTCGTTATGCGCGTAGGCGGTGATGTAATCTTCGCCATGCTTAATCATGATGAGGTTACCGTAGCCGCGAAGCTGGTTACCCACATAAACCACCTTCCCTGCCCCGGAGGCATAAACCGGCGTACCGCGCGCAGCGGCGATATCAATACCCTTGTTGCCACCTTCAGAGAGTGAGTAAGGGGCGACCACTTTACCGCTGGCAGGCCAAATCCAGCAGCGCTGTCCAACCGGCGGCCATGACGATTGCGGTACCTGATAGGACGGCGTCACTTTGGCGGTTTTGCCTTTCGATGAGGATTTTTTGCCCGAGGACGAACTGCCGTTCACCTTGAGCTTTTGCCCGACTTCGATGGTGTACGGCGGAGAGATGTTATTCAGGCGCGCCAGATCCTTCACGCTGGTCCCCGTTGCGCGCGAAATCCGGTACAGCGTATCCCCGCGCTTAACGGTATAGACCGAACCGGAATAGCTACCCATATCCGACGATTTGCTTCCTGAACAGCCAGCCAGGAATAGCGTCAGCGTCAGGCAAAAGATGGCGATGATGGGATTTCTCGTCAGGCTTCCTGCAAACAAAACAGATCCTCGGTCAGCGTGAATGGCGCACTATGATACCAGCCCGGAGAGATATGGGTCAGCCCTTTTCCGCTCCTGGAAACAAACCGTTCGTATAAGATTGCCGTATAATGCTCCCTGTTGATGGTGCAGAACCATCCGCATCGTTGGCACTGGAGCATGAATGAGTATTCAAGAACACGTTATTTTGGTTAATGACCAGGGAATGGTGATTGGCACTCAGGAAAAATACGCCGCGCATACTGCCCAAACCCCGCTGCATCTGGCGTTCTCATCCTGGCTGTTTAACGCCGAAGGCGAGTGTCTGGTAACCCGACGCGCACTAAGTAAAAAAGCATGGCCGGGCGTCTGGACGAATTCTGTCTGCGGTCACCCTCAATCTGGTGAACGGACGGAAGAGGCAATTATCCGTCGCTGCCGCGATGAGATTGGCGCAGAAATTACCGCGATTACGCCTGTCGCCTCAGAATTCCGCTACCGCGAAACGGATCCTTCCGGGATCGTGGAAAACGAGATTTGCCCGGTCTTCGCTGCCCGCGTCACCAGCGAACTGCGAATTAACCATGATGAAGTGATGGCATTTGAATGGGTGACGCTGGAGTCGTTATTCCGCGCGCTGGACGCCGCCCCATGGAGCTTTAGCCCGTGGATGGTGCAGGAAGCAACGGTCGCGCGAGACGCGCTGAGAGCGTTCGCTGCGCAATAAAAAAGCCCCTTTCGGGGCTTTTTTAGCAACGTAACGCCTTATTTCACCGGGCGCATTGCCGGGAACAGGATCACGTCACGAATAGTGTGGCTGTTGGTGAACAGCATCACCATACGGTCGATACCAATACCCAGACCTGCGGTTGGAGGCAGGCCGTGCTCCAGCGCGGTCACGTAGTCTTCGTCGAAGAACATCGCTTCGTCGTCGCCTGCTGCTTTCGCGTCAACCTGATCCTGGAAACGCTGCGCCTGGTCTTCCGCATCGTTCAGCTCGCTAAAGCCGTTGCCGATTTCACGGCCGCCGATGAAGAATTCGAAACGGTCGGTGATTTCCGGGTTCTCGTCATTACGACGCGCCAGCGGAGAGACTTCCGCCGGGTATTCGGTAATGAAGGTCGGCTGAATCAGGTGCGCTTCGGCCACTTCTTCGAAGATCTCGGTCACGATACGGCCCAGACCCCAGCTCTTCTCAACCTTGATGCCGATGCTTTCAGCGATGGCCTTCGCAGAGTCGAAGTTATCCAGATCCGCCATGTTGGTTTCCGGACGGTACTTCTTGATCGCTTCGCGCATGGTCAGTTTTTCGAACGGCTTGCCGAAGTCGAAGACTTCTTCACCGTAAGGAACCTGCGTGGTGCCCAGAATGTCCTGCGCCAGGGTACGGAACAGGGATTCGGTCAGCTCGATCAGATCTTTGTAGTCCGCGTACGCCATATAGAGTTCCATCATGGTGAACTCTGGGTTATGGCGAACGGAGATACCTTCGTTACGGAAGTTACGGTTGATTTCGAACACGCGGTCGAAACCACCGACCACCAGACGCTTCAGGTACAGTTCCGGTGCGATACGCAGGTACATGTCCAGGTCCAGGGCGTTGTGATGGGTGATGAACGGACGCGCAGACGCGCCGCCAGGGATCACCTGCATCATCGGGGTTTCCACTTCCATAAAGTCGCGGTTGACCATGAACTGGCGGATACCGGCCATGATCTGGGAGCGAATTTTGAAGGTCTTGCGGGATTCATCGTTAGAGATGAGATCAAGGTAACGCTGACGATAGCGCGCTTCCTGATCCTGCAGGCCGTGGAACTTGTCCGGCAGCGGGCGCAGGGCTTTGGTCAGCAGACGCAGTTCGGTGCAGTGGATAGACAGTTCACCGGTCTTGGTTTTGAACAGTTTACCTTTTGCGCCCAGGATATCGCCCAGGTCCCACTTCTTGAACTGCTCGTTGTAGATGCCTTCCGGCAGGTCGTCACGGGAGACGTACAGCTGAATGCGGCCGCCAACGTCCTGTAAGGTCACGAAGGACGCTTTACCCATGATACGACGGGTCATCATACGGCCAGCCACGGACACTTCAACGTTCAGCGCTTCCAGCTCTTCGTTCTCTTTACCGTCGAAGTCAGCGTGCAGTTGGTCTGAGGTATGGTCACGACGAAAATCGTTCGGGAACGGCACGCCCTGCTCGCGCAGCGCTGCCAGCTTCTCGCGGCGGGTTTTCAGTTCGTTGTTAAGATCGACTACCGCGTCAGCGCCCTGTGCTTGTTGTTCAGACATGTTGGTTCCTCATAACCCTGCTTTCAAACTTGCTTCGATAAATTGGTCCAGGCTGCCATCCAGCACCGCCTGCGTGTTGCGGGTTTCAACCCCGGTACGCAGGTCTTTGATGCGGGAGTCATCAAGGACGTAAGAACGGATCTGGCTGCCCCAACCGATGTCGGACTTGTTATCTTCCATCGCCTGTTTCTCAGCATTTTTCTTCTGCATCTCCAGCTCATAAAGCTTCGCTTTCATCTGCTTCATGGCCTGGTCTTTGTTCTTATGCTGGGAACGGTCGTTCTGGCACTGTGTTACCAGCCCGGTTGGAATGTGGGTAATACGCACCGCAGATTCCGTACGGTTAACGTGCTGACCACCCGCGCCGGACGCACGGTAAACGTCAATACGCAGGTCCGCCGGGTTAATTTCGATATCGATATCTTCGTCAACTTCCGGGTAAACAAACGCGGAGCTGAAGGAGGTATGACGACGGCCACCGGAGTCGAACGGGCTCTTACGCACCAGGCGGTGAACGCCGGTTTCGGTACGCAGCCAGCCGTAGGCGTAGTCGCCAATGATCTTGATAGTGACGGATTTAATACCGGCCACTTCACCTTCAGACTCTTCGATAATTTCGGTTTTGAAGCCGCGCGCTTCCGCCCAACGCAGATACATACGCGTCAGCATGCTGGCCCAGTCCTGCGCTTCGGTACCGCCAGAACCTGCCTGAATATCGAGATAGCAGTCAGCGCTGTCGTATTCGCCGGAGAACATGCGACGGAATTCCAGCTGTGCCAGCTTCTCTTCCAGCCCGTCGAGTTCTGCCACGGCTTCGTTAAAGGTTTCTTCGTCGTCGGCTTCGACGGCCAGCTCCAGCAAACCGGAAACATCTTCCAGCCCCTGGGCCATTTGATCCAGCGTATCTACGATAGCTTCGAGAGAGGAACGCTCTTTACCCAGCGCCTGTGCGCGTTCAGGTTCGTTCCAGACGTCCGGCTGTTCCAGCTCGGCGTTTACTTCTTCAAGACGCTCTTTCTTGGCATCGTAGTCAAAGATACCCCCTAAGAACGTCAGAGCGCTCCGTGAGGTCCTGAATACGGTTTTTTACCGGATTAATTTCAAACATGGTCTGTTTTCTTTTATGGACTTGTCAAAATGCGGTGATAAGAGCGGGATTGTACCGAATCCACGCCCTTTTTTATAGAGATTACTGCCGCTAAATTGGCCAGATATTGTCGATGATGATCTGAAGGGTGCGGTTACCGCGAAACTCGTTGATATCCAGTTTGTACGCCAGCTCGACCTCGCGCACGCCGTTGTCCGGCCAGATGGAGGTGTCAACGTTGAAGGCGATGCCGTCCAGCAGCGGTCCGCCGCCCACCGGCTCAACCATCACTTTCAGGTGACGTTCGCCAACGATACGCTGCTGCAGCAGGCGGAATCGCCCGTCGAACAGCGGTTCCGGGAACATCTGTCCCCATGGACCGGCATCGCGCAGCATCTGCGCGACCTCCATCGTCATTTCGGAGACGGACAGCTCACCGTCAGAGACCACTTCGCCCTGCAGCAGCGCCGGGTCAATCCACTCGGTGACCAGCTCGCCAAACAGGCGCTGGAACTCGTCGAACTTTGCCTCTTCCAGCGACAAGCCTGCCGCCATCGCGTGGCCGCCGAACTTGATCATCAGACCGGGATAAAGCGTATCCAGACGCTCCAGCGCATCGCGCATGTGCAGCCCCTGAATCGAACGGCCAGAGCCTTTCAGCGTGCCGTCACCCGCAGGCGCAAACGCGATCACCGGGCGGTGGAAGCGCTCTTTAATGCGCGACGCCAGAATGCCGACCACGCCCTGATGCCACTCGGGGTGGTACATTGCCAGCCCGCCCGGCAGCGTATCGCCACTGCGCTCAAGTTTTTCGCACAGGGTCAGCGCTTCGGCCTGCATCCCCTGCTCAATCTCTTTACGGGTCTGGTTCAGGGCGTCCAGCTCGTTGGCCAGCACGCGCGCTTCGCCGATGTTGTCGCACAGCAGCAGCGCCACGCCGACGGACATATCGTCCAGCCTTCCGGCAGCGTTTAGACGCGGCCCGAGGGCAAAGCCCAGGTCGCTTGCCGCCAGCTTAAGCGGATCGCGGTTGGCAATCTCCAGCAGCGCCTTAATTCCGGGACGGCACTTGCCCGCGCGAATACGGCTTAAGCCCTGCCAGGTCAAAATGCGGTTATTGGCATCAAGAGGTACCACGTCCGCCACGGTGCCCAGCGCCACCAGGTCGAGGTATTCGGCCAGGTTTGGAACGGCAATGCCGCGGGATTCGAACCAGCCCTTATCGCGTAAGAGAGTACGCAACGCCAGCATCAGATAAAACGCCACGCCCACACCGGCGAGGGATTTCGACGGGAAATCGCAGTCGCGCAGGTTGGGGTTAATAATCGCTTCTGCTGCGGGGAGCGTATCGCCGGGCAGGTGATGATCGGTGACCAGCACCGGGATCCCCAAAGCGTGAGCATGATCGACGCCCGCATGGGAGGAGATCCCGTTGTCGACGGTCATGATCATCTGCGCACCGCGGGCATGGGCCTGATCGACCACCTCCGGGCTGAGGCCATAGCCGTCTTCAAAGCGGTTCGGCACCAGATAGGTGACATTATCGCAGCCCAGCGCGCGCAGGCTGAGTACGCTCAGGGCGGTGCTGGTTGCGCCGTCGGCGTCGAAATCCCCTACCACCACAATGCGCGTTCCCTCACGCAGCGCGTTGTAGAGCATTTCGGTAGCTTTCTCAATACCGTTCAGCTGCTGCCAGGGCAGCATCCCTTTCACGCTGCGCTCAAGATCCTCTGCGCGGCGCACGCCGCGGCTGGCGTAGAGGCGCTTTAGCAGCGGCGGGAGATCGTCCGGTAAATCAACGTGTTCAACCGCCTCGCGGCGGCGCAATTTGATGGGGGCTTTCACGCGAATTATTTACCACCAAACTGTTTCTGGTGCGCGTCGAGAAACTCTTTCATCTCTTTCGGTCCCTGATAGCCCGGAACAACATAGCCGTTACTCAGGACAATCGCTGGCGTACCGCTCACGCCAAACTGCACGCCCAGCGCGTAGTGGTTAGCAATGTCGATGTCGCAGGAGGCAGGCTTAACGTCTTTACCGTTCATCGCGTCATCAAACGCTTTGTTGCGGTCTTTGGCACACCAGATCGCTTTCATGTCCTGCTCTGGCTTGCTCTGTACGCCTGCACGCGGGAAGGCCAGGTAACGCACGGTAATGCCCAGCGCGTTATAGTCTTTCATCTGTTCATGCAGCTTGTGGCAGTAGCCACAGGTGATGTCGGTGAAGACGGTAATCACATGTTTTTCCTGCGCCGCTTTATAGACGATCATCTCTTTTTCGAGCGCGTTCAGGTTTTTCATCAGCAGCTGGTTGGTAACGTTCACCGGCTGCGCGCCGCTCACGTCGTACAGAGGTCCCTGAATAAAGTGTTTGCCGTCTTCGGTGACGTACAGCACGCCGCTGTTGGTCAGTACGGTTTTCATACCGGCAACCGGCGCAGGCTGGATGTCGCTGCTGGTGACGCCAAGCTTAGCCAGAGACTGTTTGATGGCGGCGTCATCCGCATGGGCGAAGCCGGTAAATGAGGCTGCCAGCAGGGTGAACAGCGCGAAAGACTTTTTCATAATTGATCCTGTTACAATTTGTCGGCACTCACGCACGTGGGTGGTGCTGTTGGTGTAGCTGCCGCAGGCGTTCCGTCGCGACATGGGTGTAAATTTGCGTCGTTGAAAGATCGCTGTGTCCCAGCAGCATCTGCACCACGCGTAAATCTGCGCCGTGGTTTAACAGATGCGTCGCGAATGCGTGACGCAATACGTGCGGCGAAAGCTTTTCACTGTCGATACCCGACAGTGTGGCGTAATGCTTGATGCGATGCCAGAACGTTTGTCGCGTCATCTGCTGCGCGCGCTGGCTCGGAAACAGGACGTCGATAGACGCGCCATTGAGCAGCCAGGGGCGGCCATGCTCAAGATACGTCTCCAGCCAGTAAACCGCCTCTTCTCCCAGCGGAACCAGCCTTTCCTTGTTTCCTTTACCGATGACGCGCACCACGCCCTGACGCAGGCTGATGTCGCTCATCGTCAGGCCAACCAGTTCCGAAACGCGCAAGCCGGTAGCATACAATAGCTCAAGCATGGCTTTATCGCGTAACTCCAGCGGCAGGTCAACAGCCGGTGACTGTAATAATCTCTCAACTTGTGCTTCGCTGAGATCTTTCGGCAGCCGCTGCGGGAGTTTCGGGGACGCCAGCAGCGCGCTGGGATCGTCTTCGCGAATCTTCTCCCGATAAAGATGCTGGAAAAGCCGACGCATTGCGCTGAGCAAGCGTGCAGAGCTGGTGGCTTTGTACCCCCCTTCTACGCGTTCAGCGAGCAGCGCCTGCAGGTCGTCGCTTTGCGCGCTCGCAAGCGATAGCTCCCGACGCGCCAGCCACTCCACCAGCATGGTGAGATCGCGCCGGTAGGCACTGAGGGTATTCTCGGCCAGATTTTTCTCCAGCCACAGCGCGTCGAGAAACTGTTCAACGAGTGCGAGATCCTTTTCCACATCAGCCCCTTTGATTTAGCAGTCAGGCCATTATGCCTGATTGCGACCGGTTTCTGGTACACTACGCGCAAAGTCATAGCAAGAATTGAGATAGTTACGCGATGAATATTGGTCTGTTCTATGGTTCCAGCACCTGCTACACCGAAATGGCGGCGGAGAAAATTCGCGACATCATTGGCCCGGAACTGGTGACGTTGCATAACCTGAAAGATGACGCGGTCGCCTTGATGGAGCAGTACGATGTGCTGATTCTGGGCATCCCAACCTGGGACTTTGGTGAGATACAGGAAGACTGGGAAGCCATCTGGGATCAGCTCGATTCAGTCAATTTCGACGGTAAAATTATTGCGATGTACGGCATGGGTGACCAGTTGGGCTACGGCGAATGGTTCCTGGACGCACTCGGCATGCTGCACGATAAGCTGGCACCAAAAGGGGCGGCGTTTATCGGCTACTGGCCAACCGAAGGGTATGAATTCACCAGTAAAAAGCCGATTATTGCCGACGGCGAGCTGTTTGTCGGGCTCGCGCTGGATGAAACCAATCAGTACGATCTCAGCGACGAGCGCCTGCAGGCCTGGTGCGAGCAGATCCTCGGCGAAATGGCAGAAAAATTCAGCTAACGCGCGTTACTCCTGCGTCGGCTGTTGCAGCAACATCCGGCGCAGATCCCGCCATTCTGATGCGTCCATACTGTCCGCCGCCAGCCACAGGTGCTGGCAACGTCCGCCCCCCACTTTGCGTAACCGTAACATCATCCCGGCGTTAAGCATCCAGGGCACACCGAGAATATCCCACTCTTTTCCCTGCCAGCGCAGGCGGGAATCCATCAGCAGCTTGATCTCGCCCTGACGCGCGTTAATGCGACGCTGACTGCGTACGCTGTCAAAAACAACAAACGAAAGTAATAGCAGCCACAGCGGCGTATAGCTGAGCGGCCACGGCATGAGTAAAACGATGGCCGCAACCAGCCCGTGGAGCAATAAAGACATCCACTGCGAGCGCCACGAGACGCGAAGATCAGATTGCCACAGGACCACGTTCCCGATTCCGTGTTTGAATTAATTGCACCATCCGTTGCAACTCGGTGTCGGCGGGTTTGCCGTGGTTCATCAGCCAGTTGAATAAATCCGGATCGTCAGACTCAAGCAGGCGAACAAACAGACGCTTATCATCATCGCTTAAGCTGTCGTACTCATATTCGAAGAAAGGCATGATGGAAATATCAAGTTCACGCATTCCGCGACGGCATGCCCAGTGAATACGGGCCTTGTTGTTAATATCCATGTTCAGTTTCCTGCATTACGTTTGGCACAGTCGGTACCCCGTTTTCTGTTCTTAATTTCTCTACGGGGACACCAGCTAGTGTAACGTGTTTTTGACCGTTTCATTACTGGAATATTGCGTTTGACGAGCTGGCTTCCAGAATAATCCCTACATAGACAGCGGATTACACTATTTTGCGTAGCGCTACGCATAACCCGTTTATGGCACAAATGGTCTGCTGAAAGCGCTTGCAATGCCTGCAGGCTCTTTTACCATTAGGCATTATCAAAGCGTTAAGCAATTCAGGATACCGTTATGGCCTTTACACCATTTTCTCCTCGCCAGCCCGCCGCCTCTGCGCGTCTGCCGCTGACGCTTATTTCTCTTGATGACTGGGCGCTGGCAACCCTCTCCGGCGCCGACGCCGAAAAATACTTGCAGGGTCAGGTGACTGCGGATGTTGCGCAGTTGACTGAACACCAGCATCTGCTGGCCGCGCACTGCGATCCTAAGGGCAAAATGTGGAGCAACCTGCGTCTCTTCCGCCGTCAGGACGGTTTTGCCTTTATTGAGCGCCGCAGCCTGCGCGATGCGCAGCTCAAAGAACTGAAAAAATACGCGGTCTTTTCCAAAGTCACCATCGCCCCGGACGACGAACATGTTCTGCTGGGAGTGGCGGGCTTCCAGGCGCGTGCGGCGTTGAAAAACCTGTTTGCTGAACTGCCGGATGCAGAAAAACAGGTGGTCAGCGAGGGCGCGACTTCCATCCTGTGGTTTGAACACCCGGCAGAGCGCTTCCTGTTAGTCACGGATGCCGCAACAGCCGAACGCGTGACCGAGGCGCTGCGCGGCGAAGCGCAGCTCAACAACAGCCAGCAGTGGCTGGCGCTGAACATCGAAGCGGGTCTGCCTGTAATTGACGCAGCCAACAGCGCGCAGTTTATTCCTCAGGCAACTAACCTGCAGGCGCTGGGGGGCATCAGCTTTAAAAAAGGCTGCTACACCGGTCAGGAAATGGTCGCGCGTGCAAAATTCCGTGGGGCAAACAAACGCGCGTTGTGGACACTGGCAGGCCATGCCAGCCGCGTACCGGAAGCAGGAGAAGACTTAGAACTGAAGATGGGCGACAACTGGCGCCGCACCGGTACCGTGTTAGCCGCAGTCCAGCTGGACGATGGCCGTCTTTTGGTACAGGCTGTAATGAACAACGACATGGAAGCGGACAGCGTGTTCCGCGTGCGCGACGACGCGAATACGTTGAGTATTGAGCCGCTACCGTATTCACTGGAAGAGTGATGCTCTATCGCCCGGTGGCGCTGCGCTTACCGGGCCTACGGGTGCAAATCCAGGTCGGGTAAGGCGAAGCCGCCACCCGACAACAAACTAAACCTGCCCCACGTACAAATAAATCGCCAAAAAGTGGCACACGCTGCCGCCCAGCACAAAGCCGTGCCAGATGGCATGGTTGTATGGGATGCGCTTGCAGACGTAGAAAATAACGCCCAGCGAGTAGACCACACCGCCCACCGCCAGCAGCGTGACGCCCCCTACTGCCAGCTTAATCGCCAGCTGATACACCACAATCAGCGACAGCCAGCCCATCGTCAGATAGGTGACCAGCGACAACACTTTAAACCGGTGCGCAATGGTCAGCTTAAACAGGATCCCCAGCAGCGCCAGGCTCCAGATAACAATCATCAGGCCGCGCGACAGCGGTGAGTTTAGCCCCACCAGCAGGAAAGGCGTATAGGTACCCGCAATCAGCAGATAGATAGCGCAGTGGTCAAATTTCTTAAGCCATATTTTGGCCCGCTGATGCGGAATCGCGTGATAGAGCGTCGAGGCCAGGAACAGCAGGATCATACTTCCGCCATACAGGCTATAGCTGGTAATAGCCATCGCGCTGGCATTGGTATCCACCGCCTGTACCAGCAATAACACTAAACCGACAATCCCAAACACCAGGCCAATGCCATGGCTGATGCTGTTGGCTACTTCCTCAGCCAGCGAATATCCCTGTGCGATTAATGGTCTGCTCGCCATACTAAACTCCGGGAAAACTAAAGATGATTATTCATCGCATGACTATGCTAACTGAGAATGATTCCAGTGAACACCTGTTAGCTAAAATAATTCTAAAGTAAATTTTTATAATAAAAATCAAAAACATAAGCAAACAATTCACCTGACATTTGTTCACATAAAAATTTAAGCGTTACTAATCAATGGCATAAAATTGGCTCCTGCCGTCTGGCTGCATGATATGATGGATAAATGAGGTCTGAATGAGAGTTTTGCCACTGTGAGTATGTTCACCCACTCCGCCATTGCCAGTCTCAATAACCTGGAAATGATGGTCTACAACTATGTCATCAAAAACCGGGACAAAGTGATGTACATGACCATCCGCGAGCTGGCGGATGCGGCCGGCGTCTCAACCACCACTATCCTGCGCTTTTGCCGCAAGCTCAACTGCGAAGGGTATTCTGAATTTCGCGTGCGCTTTAAGCTCTATCTTGAGCAGAACGAGCCCCAGCAGGCGAATTTCGGCGCCAGCGAAATTATCAGCTTCTTTAAAAGCGTGAATAATGAAGAGTTCGACGCGCTATTAAATGACGCGGTAAATATCATTTTGTCTTCCGAGCGAATTATATTTGTCGGGGCGGGCACGTCAGGCTCTTTGGCCAAATATGGCGCACGCTTCTTTTCAAATATTGGTAAATTCAGTAATCATATTGATGACCCTTATTTCCCGGTTACCAATGATATGGCGAAAAATGCGCTGGCGATTGTGCTCTCCGTCTCGGGCGAAACCGAGGAGATCCTGCGCTTCGCCAGCCAGTTCAGCCTGCATCACTGCAAGGTGCTCTCTATCACCAGCCACGAGCACTCGCGCCTGGCAAAACTGGCGGACTTTAATCTCTCCTGGCACGTTCCCCAGATGCGAATTGGCGGCGTCTACGATATCACCACGCAAATTCCCGTCATTTATATTCTGGAATCTCTCGGACGCAAGCTGGCGAAAAAACTGACGGAATAAAACACCCTGTTTTTTCGATGTGACAAATCACAATTTTCGCAAATTGTTATATCGTGACATTCAATTTCGCTTTGCTAGACTCAATGCCAATAAGCCATTTATTGAGAATAGCAGCGATGAAAAAAATAACCTTACCGAAAGATTTTTTATGGGGCGGCGCGGTTGCCGCTCATCAGGTTGAAGGCGGCTGGAACAAAGGCGGCAAAGGGCCAAGCATTTGCGACGTGCTGACCGGCGGCGCACACGGCGTGCCGCGCGAAATCACGCAGGAGGTGGTGCCGGGTAAATACTACCCAAACCACGAAGCCATCGACTTCCACGGCCACTATAAAGAAGACATCAAGCTATTTGCCGAGATGGGCTTCAAGTGTTTCCGTACCTCTATCGCCTGGACGCGCATCTTCCCGAAAGGTGACGAAACGCAGCCAAACGAAGAAGGGCTGAAGTTTTACGACGACATGTTCGATGAGCTGCTGAAGTACAACATCGAACCGGTGATCACTCTCTCCCACTTCGAAATGCCGCTGCACCTGGTGCAGGAGTATGGTAGCTGGACCAACCGCAAAGTGGTCGATTTCTTCGTGCGCTTCGCGGAAGTGGTGTTTGAGCGCTACAAGCACAAGGTCAAATACTGGATGACCTTCAACGAAATCAACAACCAGCGCAACTGGCGCGCCCCGCTGTTCGGCTACTGCTGCTCGGGCGTGGTCTACACCGAACATGACAACCCGGAAGAGACCATGTACCAGGTGCTGCACCACCAGTTTGTGGCCAGCGCCCTGGCGGTGAAAGCCGCGCGCCGCATCAACCCGGAGATGAAAGTCGGCTGCATGCTGGCGATGGTGGCGCTCTATCCGTTCTCCTGCAAGCCTGAAGACGTGATGTTCGCCCAGGAATCCATGCGCGAGCGCTATGTCTTTACCGACGTCCAGCTGCGTGGTTACTACCCGTCCTACGTGCTGAACGAGTGGGAGCGCCGCGGCTTTTCCATCAAAATGGAGGCGGGCGACGAGCAGATCCTGCGTGAAGGTACCTGCGACTACTTAGGCTTCAGCTACTACATGACCAACGCGGTGAAGGCGGAAGGCGGCACAGGTGACGCCATTTCCGGCTTTGAAGGCAGCGTGCCGAACCCGCACGTGAAGGCGTCCGACTGGGGCTGGCAGATTGACCCGGTGGGCCTGCGTTATTCCCTGTGCGAACTTTACGAGCGTTACCAGAAGCCGCTGTTTATCGTTGAAAACGGCTTCGGCGCCTACGACAAGGTGGAAGAAGACGGCAGCATCAACGATGACTATCGCATCGACTATCTGCGTGCCCACGTGGAAGAGATGATCAAAGCCGTCACCTACGATGGCGTGGATCTGATGGGCTATACGCCGTGGGGCTGCATCGACTGCGTGTCGTTCACCACCGGTCAGTACAGCAAGCGCTACGGCTTTATCTACGTCAACAAGCACGACGACGGCACGGGCGACATGTCGCGCTCCCGTAAGAAGAGCTTCGAGTGGTATAAAGGCGTGATTGCGAGCAACGGCGAGAAACTTTAACGCCGGGCGCCGTTACGCTTGATCCCCTCTCCCCTTTGGGGAGAGGGTTAGGATGAGGGGTTTACTTCCCACCAGCCAGCTCGATAAAACTGCCCGTCACGTAAGACGCCTTCTCGCTCAGCAGCCAGACAATCGCCTGCGCCACCTCTTCCGGCTGGCCGCCGCGCTGCATCGGCAGTAACGATTTTACGCGATCCACTCGCCCCGGCTCTCCGCCGGAAGCATGGATATCGGTATAAATCAGCCCAGGCCGCACGCAGTTCACGCGAATACCCTGCGCCGCCACCTCCAGCGATAGCCCGGTTGTCAGCGAATCTACCGCGCCTTTAGAAGCAGCGTAATCGACATATTCACCCGGCGCGCCCAGACGAGACGCGGCGGAAGAGACATTCACAATCGCCCCGCCCTTGCCGCCATGCTTGATGGACATGCGTTTCACCGCTTCACGACAGCAGAGAAAGTAGCCCGTGACGTTGGTCGCCAGCACGCGGTTAATGCGCTCTGCGGACAGATTCTCGATGGTGGATTGCTCAAACAGAATGCCTGCATTATTGACCAGCGCGCGAAGCGGCTCACCTTCACGATCGATGCTGTCAAACATCGCCAGCACCTGAGCTTCATCGCTGATGTCCGCACGCACGGCAAACGCTTTACCGCCGGCCTCAACGATCTGATTGATAACGTCCGTCGCGGCTTTAATGTTGTGGTGATAGTTCACCGCCACGGTGTAGCCTTCACGTGCCAGCTGCAGCGCGGTGGCTTTCCCAATGCCCCGGCTCGCGCCGGTGACCAGTGCAATTGCCATTATCCTCTCCCAATAAAAAAGCCGGGTGGCGGCTTCGCCTTACCCGGCCTACGTTACTACATCAGCAATGTTACTTGTATTCGCTCATCGGCACGCAGGAGCAGAACAGATTACGGTCGCCGTAAACGTCATCAAGACGCTTCACGGTCGGCCAGTATTTGTTTGCCACGCCTGCCGGGAAGACGGCCAGCTCGCGGGAGTAACCGTGGTTCCACTCTGCCACCATCTCGTGCTGGGTATGCGGGGCGTTGACCAGCGGGTTATCTTCCAGCGTCCATTCGCCGTCCTGCACGCGGTCGATCTCCATGCGGATGGCCAGCATCGCGTCGATAAAGCGGTCCAGCTCGGCTTTGCTTTCAGACTCGGTCGGCTCCACCATCAGCGTCCCCGCAACCGGGAACGACATGGTTGGTGCGTGGAAGCCGTAGTCGATCAGACGCTTGGCGATATCCAGCTCGCTGATGCCGGTCTGCTCTTTCAGCGGACGAATATCCAGAATGCACTCGTGCGCCACGCGACCGTCGCGGCCGGTATAGAGCACCGGGAAGGCGGACTTCAGGCGAGTCGCAATGTAGTTGGCGTTCAGAATAGCCACCTGGCTCGCCTGCTTCAGCCCTTCCGCGCCCATCATGCGGATGTACATCCAGCTGATTGGCAGGATTGATGCGCTACCGAACGGGGCCGCAGAGACCGCGCCCTGACGGGTCAGCATGCCTTCAATCTGCACCACGCTGTGCCCCGGCACAAACGGCGCCAGGTGCGCTTTCACGCCGATTGGTCCCATGCCCGGGCCGCCACCGCCGTGCGGAATGCAGAAGGTTTTATGCAGGTTCAGGTGCGACACGTCCGCGCCGATAAAGCCCGGAGAGGTAATGCCCACCTGAGCGTTCATGTTCGCGCCGTCGAGGTATACCTGACCGCCAAACTGGTGCACCACTTCGCACACTTCACGGATGGTCTCTTCGTACACGCCGTGGGTGGACGGGTAGGTCACCATGATGCAGGAGAGCTTGTCGCCCGCCTGCTCGGCTTTCGCACGCAGGTCGGCCAAATCGATGTTGCCGTTCTTATCGCACGCGACCACCACCACTTCCATGCCCGCCATCTGGGCTGAGGCCGGGTTGGTGCCGTGGGCGGAGCTTGGGATCAGGCAGATATCGCGGTGACCTTCGTTACGGCTTTCGTGATAGTGACGGATCGCCAACAGGCCCGCGTATTCACCCTGCGCGCCGGAGTTCGGCTGCATGCAGAGCGCGTCGTAACCGGTCAGCTTCACCAGCCAGTCTGAAAGCTGGTTGATCATCATGTGATAGCCTTCCGCCTGTTCTGGCGGGCAGAACGGGTGCAGTTCGGAGAACTCAGGCCAGGTAATCGGGATCATCTCTGCCGCGGCGTTCAGCTTCATGGTGCAGGAGCCCAGCGGGATCATCGCCTGGTTCAGCGCCAGATCCTTGCGCTCCAGAGAGTGCATATAGCGCATCATCTCGGTTTCGCTGTGATAGCGATTGAACACCGGGTGAGTCAGGATCGCGTCATTGCGCAGCATGCTTTCCTGAATGGAGCGGCTGTCGAGCGCGACCTCTTTGTCGAGCGTATCAACGTCCAGACCGTGAGCGTCGCCCAGCAACACGCTGAACAGGTTCAGGATATCGTCGCGAGTGGTGCTTTCATCCAGCGTAATGCCGACCGCGTTGTGGATGTCGCTGCGCAGGTTGATTTCTGCTGCATTCGCGCGCGCCAGCACGGCGGCTTTGTCTGCCACTTCCACGCACAGGGTGTCGAAGTAGTGCGCGTGGCGCAGCTTGAGGCCCTTCTGCTGCAGGCCGCAGGCCAGAATATCAGCCAGGCGGTGAATGCGGCTGGCAATGCGCTTCAGGCCAGCCGGACCGTGGAATACCGCATACAGGCTGGCGATGTTTGCCAGCAGTACCTGGGAAGTACAGATGTTGGAGTTCGCTTTCTCGCGGCGGATATGCTGCTCGCGGGTCTGCATCGCCATGCGCAACGCGGTATTACCGGCAGCATCTTTTGACACGCCAATGATACGGCCTGGCATGGAACGTTTGAATTCATCTTTCGCGCCGAAGAACGCCGCGTGCGGGCCGCCGTAGCCCATCGGCACGCCGAAGCGCTGCGCGGAGCCGAATACAATATCCGCGCCCTGTTTGCCCGGCGCCGTCAGCAGCACCAGCGCCATAAAATCGGCGGCAACGCTGACAACCACTTTGCGGGATTTCAGCTCGGCAATCAGCGCGCCGTAGTCGTGAACTTCGCCGGTGGTACCCACCTGCTGCAGCAGCACGCCGAAGACGTCCTGGTGATCCAGCACTTTGTCGGCGTCGTCGACAATCACCTCAAAGCCGAAGGTTTCTGCACGGGTGCGCACCACGTCCAGCGTCTGGGGATGCACGTCCGCCGCCACGAAGAAGCGGTTAGCATTTTTCAGCTTGCTTACGCGTTTTGCCATCGCCATCGCTTCGGCAGCGGCGGTCGCTTCATCCAGCAGAGAGGCGGAAGCGATATCCATACCGGTCAGATCCAGCGTCACCTGCTGGAAGTTCAGCAGCGCTTCCAGACGCCCCTGGGAAACTTCTGGCTGATAAGGGGTGTAAGCGGTGTACCAGCCCGGGTTTTCCAGCATGTTGCGCAGGATAACCGGCGGTAACTGCACGTTGGTGTAGCCCATGCCAATGTAAGACTTATAGCGCTTGTTGAGGCCTGCAATAGCCTTCAGCTCCGCCAGCGCGGCGAACTCCGTGGTGGCTTCCCCTACCTGAGGCGGCGTGGCAAGCTGGATGTCTTTTGGCACAATCTGGCCGATCAGTGCGTCTAATGAATCCGCGCCAACCGTCTTCAGCATCTCCTGCTGTTGCTGAGCATCCGGCCCAATGTGACGTTCAATGAAGGCGCCACGGTTTTCAAGCTGGCTTAAAGTCTGTGTCATGAGCGATGGTTCCTGATACGTGCAGTGAATCGTAGTTATCTGTAACGCTGTTGCCCGGTGGCGCTACCGCTTACCGGGCCCTGTAAGCCGGATAAGCGCAGCGCCATCCGGCACAACGTTATTCGTCTTCCAGTAGTGCTTCGTACGCGGTTGCATCCAGCAGCGCGGCAACTTGCGATTCGTCGCTGGCTTTGATCTTGAAGATCCAGCCGCCTTCATAAGGCTCGCTGTTGACCAGCTCTGGCGAATCGCTCAGCGCGTCGTTGACCGCAACAATCTCACCGCTTACCGGTGCGTAGATGTCAGACGCCGCTTTTACGGACTCCGCTACGGCGCAGTCGTCGCCCGCGCTAACGGTCGTGCCCACGTCAGGCAGGTCAACAAACACCATGTCGCCCAGCAGCTCCTGCGCGTGCTCGGTGATCCCTACGGTGTAAGTGCCGTCCGCCTCTTTGCGCAGCCACTCGTGTTCTTTGCTGTATTTCAGTTCTGCTGGCACATTGCTCATTGAAGTTCTCCTGATAAAAATAGTTAGGCGACCGGCTTACCGGCGCGAACAAAAATCGGTTTGGTCACGTGGACCGGCATTTCACGGTTGCGGATTTGCACTACCGCCGTGTCGCCAATGCCCGCCGGCACGCGAGCCAGTGCAATACTGTAGCCCAGCGTCGGGGAGAAGGTACCGCTGGTGATCACGCCTTCGCGATGATTGCCGTCAGCATCGGTAAAGCGCACCGGCAGCTCGCCGCGTAGCACGCCTTTTTCCTTCATCACCAGTCCCACCAGCTGTTCGGTGCCCTTCTCGCGCTGCATCTCCAGCGCTTCACGGCCAATAAAATCACGGTCAGCCGGTTCCCACGCGATGGTCCAGCCCATGTTGGCCGCCAGCGGAGAGACGCCTTCATCCATTTCCTGACCGTAGAGGTTCATGCCCGCTTCCAGACGCAGCGTATCGCGCGCGCCCAGACCCGCAGGCTTCACGCCCGCTTCTACCAGCGCACGCCAGAAATCGGCAGCTTTCTCGTTCGGCATCGCAATTTCGTAGCCCGCTTCACCGGTATAGCCGGTGGTGGCGATAAACAGATCCCCCGCCTGCACGCCGAAGAACGGCTTCATGCCTTCGGTGGCGGTGCGCTGCTCGTCGTTAAAGAGAGAGGCGGCTTTTGCCTGCGCGTTCGGCCCCTGCACGGCGATCAGCGACAGATCGTCACGGACGGTGATGTCGACGGCATAAGGTTCGGCGTGTTGGGTGATCCAGGAGAGGTCTTTTTCGCGGGTGGCGGAGTTTACAACGAGGCGGAAGAAATCTTCGGTGAAGTAGTAGACGATAAGGTCGTCAATCACGCCGCCCGAGGCATTGAGCATGCCGGTATAGAGCGCTTTACCCGGCGTCTTCAGTTTGGCGACGTCGTTTGCCAGCAGATAACGCAAAAACTCCCGGGTGCGGCTACCGTGCAGATCGACAATCGTCATGTGGGACACGTCGAACATACCGGCATCGGTGCGCACCGCGTGGTGCTCATCAATCTGCGAGCCGTAGTGCAGCGGCATCATCCAGCCATGGAAGTCCACCATGCGGGCGCCGCATAACACGTGTTGTTCGTACAAAGGAGTCTGTTGAGCCATCTTGTCCTCGTTGAAAAATTCACCGTGAAACCCGGTATCGGCCTCGTTCCCGAATGCCGACGCAAACGTTCTCTTTTACCTGAACTTACCACCGAAACCGGCGGTTAACCATAAGGTAAAACGGGTCATCACATTAGCTTATGACCAAAAAACGCTGAAAAGCCTACAGAGTTATTCACTGGAAAAATGCGATTAACCCCGCACAAAATTAACAATGATCTAACAGGATTTAGCACATGGTGATATTTCGTGCGGAAAAATGGGCCGAATTTCCGTCACGTAAAAATCACGACATGAGAATAACTAATGCGAAAAATGGCGTGGAATTAGAATATTTCAAACGAGGGGATTTCCCCGGCGCAGAGGCCGGGAAAATAAAGTGTGACGGGGATCGAGGTTAGCGTAACCAGTCGGGAAGATCGTTAAGACCCATTGCCTGACGAAGAAGTTGAGGTTTGACACCGGGAAGGGTGTCGGCCAGCTTGAGGCCGATATCGCGCAGCAGTTTTTTCGCCGGATTTGCCCCGGCAAACAGCTCGCGGAAGCCCTGCATTCCTGCCAGCATCATCGCCGCACTGTGCTTGCGGCTGCGCTCGTAGCGCCGCAGATACAGATGCTGGCCGATATCTTTACCTTCACGGTGCAGGCGACGCAATTCTTCCACCAGTTCCGCCGCGTCCATAAAGCCGAGGTTAACGCCCTGCCCGGCCAGCGGATGAATGGTATGGGCCGCATCCCCCACCAGCGCCAGACGGTGCGCCGCAAACTGACGCGCGTAGCGGCCGGTTAACGGGAAAACCAGCCGCTCGCTTTCAAGCGTGCACAAGCCAAGGCGGTTATCAAACGCCACGCACAGCGCCTGGTTAAACGCCTCCGGCGTCGCCTCCTGCATCTGCTGGGCTTTCTCCGGCACCAGGGACCAGACTATCGAGCACAGGTGCGGATCGGCAAGCGGCAGAAACGCCAGTATGCCGTCGTTGTGGAAAATCTGCCGCGCAACGCCGCCGTGCGGCTCTTCGGTGCGGATCGTTGCCACCATCGCATGATGGCGGTAATCCCAGTACGTCAGCGGGATATCGGCCTTGCTGCGCAGCCAGGAGTTAGCGCCGTCGGCACCGACCACCAGACGCGCGGTCAGCATGTCGCCGCTTTGCAGGGTGATAAACGCCTCGTTTTCGCCCCATGCCACCTGATGGATCTGCGCAGGCGCAACCAGCGTCACGTCGCTGCACTGCTCTGCTTTCTGCCACAGCGCGTGGTGGATCACCGCGTTTTCAACGATGTGCCCCAGATGGCTATAGCCCATGCTTTCATCATCAAAGGCAATATGGCCAAAGCTGTCTTTGTCCCACACTTCCATGCCGTGATAGCAGCTGGCGCGCTGGGCGACGATATCTGACCAGACGCCGAGACGCGTCAAAAGCTTTTCGCTGGCCGCGTTAATCGCCGACACGCGGAGTTCCGGCGGGGCATCTGATGCGACAGGCTGGGGCTGCTTTTGCTCCAGCACGGCCACGCGCAGGCCGCTGCCCTGTAATTCACAGGCCAGCGCCAGCCCAACCATTCCGCCGCCAACGATGGCAACATCAACATTTTGCACGGTGATAACTCCTTAACGCGCGACCCAACCCAGGGTCCGCTGCGCCAGCACGTCACGTGCCGGAATGAACAGTTCCATCGCCATCAGCCCGAGGTTGCGACCAACAACCAGCGGCGCCCAGCGATTGGCAAAGAGATGGACTAAACCATCGGTGACGCCAATTGTCGCCTCTTTATCGGCCTGACGTCGCGTCTGGTAATGGCTTAGCACCGGGTAAGCGCCACAGTCTTTTTGTTCGCTCCACGCCTGCGAAAGCGTTTCGGCCAGGCTCATCACATCCCGCAGGCCGAGGTTAAAGCCCTGCCCGGCGATGGGGTGGAGGGTTTGCGCCGCGTTGCCGACCAGCGCCACGCGGTGAGAAACAGACTGTGATGCCGTGGTTAACGACAGCGGATAGACCGCACGTTTCCCGGCATGGGTAATACGCCCCAGCCGCCAGCCAAAGGCTTTCTGCAGCTCGGTACAAAAACGTTCGTCGGACCAGGATTTAACCTCTTCGGCCTTTTCCTGCGGGTGGCACCAGACCAGCGAGCAGCGCCCGCCCGCCATCGGCAGCATCGCCAGCGGGCCGTGCTGGGTGAAGCGCTCAAACGCCCGGCCGTTGTGTTCTGCTGCGGTCGAGACGTTCGCGATGACCGCGACCTGCCCGTAAGGCTGCTGCCGCCACTCTACGCCGCACTGGGTGCCGAGCGCCGAGCGCGACCCGTCAGCCGCCACCAGAAGCTGTCCGTTAAGCACGGTGCCATTGTCCAGCGTTACGCTGACCCCGTCTTCACTGCGGGTGAAGCTGGCAACGCGTGCCGGGCAGTGCAGCGTGACGCCCGGCGCGTCATGCAACAGGCGGAACAGGCGCAGGCCAATATCGTGCAGTTCAACGACCTGACCCAGCGCATCAATACGGTAATCATGGGCATCCAGCATCACAAACCCGGCATGACCGCGATCGCTCACGTGCACGGTATTAATGGCGGTAGCGCAGTCGGCGATGGCCTGCCAAATGCCAATGCGGGATAGCTGCTGGCAGGTGCCCTGCGCCAGGGCAATGGCGCGGGAATCAAACCCAGGGTGATTCTTCGCCTGCGGCGCGACGGCTTCAACCAGATGTACCGGAAGCTGCCCCTTCGTCAAATGCGAGATGGCTAACGCCAGCGTGGCGCCAGTCATGCCGCCGCCAACGATAATCACGCTCATACGCGCGCCGCTGCCATCAGCGCCTCGATATCGTCAGCTTTTTTCACCACGCTCGCGGTCAGGTTTTCGTTGCCGGTTTCGGTGATGACGATGTCGTCTTCAATACGAATGCCAATTCCGCGGTATTCCTCTGGCACGTCGGCATCCGGCGCGATGTACAGGCCCGGCTCGACGGTGAGCACCATGCCCGGTTCAAGCACGCGCGAACGTTCAGGGCCGTACGCGCCCACGTCGTGCACGTCCAGCCCCAGCCAGTGGCTCAGGCCGTGCATAAAGTACGGGCGGTGAGCATTCTCGGTAATCAGGGTATCGACATCCCCTTTGAGGATCCCAAGCTTAACCAGCCCGGTAATCATAATGAGCACCACCTCACCGGTCACCTCCTGAATGGAGGTGCCCGGGCGATACAGCTTCAGCGCCGTCTCGAGTGATTCGAGAACGATGTCATAAATCGCCCGCTGCGCTGGCGAAAACTTGCCGTTCACCGGGAAGGTACGCGTGATGTCGCCGGCGTAGCCCTGATATTCGCAACCGGCGTCAATCAGCACCAGATCGCCGTCGCGCAGCGCGCTTTCGTTTTCGGTGTAGTGCAGAATGCAGCCGTTTTCCCCGCCGCCAACGATGGTGTTGTAGGAGGGATAACGCGCGCCGTGGCGGTTAAATTCGTGGTGAATTTCGCCTTCCAGCTGGTATTCAAACATTCCGGGACGACATTTTTCCATCGCGCGGGTGTGCGCCAGGGCGCTGATTTCGCCCGCACGGCGCAGCACGTTCAGCTCTTCTTCAGATTTGAACAGACGCATCTCGTGCACCACCGGACGCCAGTCCGTGAGGGTGGCGGGCGCGGACAGGTTCTGCCGCGAGCCTTTACGCAGTTTTTCCAGCGCGTTGAAAACAATCTCATCGGCGTAGGCGTATTCGCCCTGCGCGTGATAGAGCACGTCGAGGCCATTAAGCAGCTGATAGAGCTGCTGGTTGATTTCGCTAAACGCCAGCGCGCGGTCAACGCCCAGCTTTTCCGGGGCGGCCTCTTGCCCTAAGCGGCGGCCAAACCAGATCTCAGCGGTTAAGTCTCGTACGCGGTTGAAAATCACGCTGTGGTTGTGGGTGTCATTGCTCTTAATCAGCACCAGCACCGCTTCCGGCTCGTTGAAGCCGGTGAAGTACCAGAAATCGCTGCTCTGGCGATAGGGGTATTCGCTGTCGGCGCTGCGCGTCACTTCCGGCGCGGCAAAAATCAGCGCCGCGCTTCCCGGCTGCATGTTTGCCAGCAGCGCCTGACGACGGCGCAAATACTCTTGTTGCGAGATAACCATGACACCCTCCTGTGCGTTATTTTTCTTAATGTAAGGTTGGCTTGCGAACTTCCGGCGCGGTCGGCTGCGAGCGCGTAAAGTTGTCGTGGCACAGCAGCGCCGCCACGCGCACGTACTCGATGATCTCTTCGAGAGACATTTCCAGCTCTTCCTGATCTTCCTCTTCATCGTAGCCAAGCTGGGCGATGTTGCGCAGATCGTCAATCGCTTCACCCGCTTCGCCGGTGACTTTATCAAGCTTAGGCTGGGTGACGCCCAGGCCAAGCAGATAGTGGTTTACCCACCCCGCGAGCGCATCGGCGCGATCGAAGACGCTGACATCGTCGCCTTCAGGCAGATAAAGCTGAAAAAGGAAGCCATCGTCTTCCAGCGAATCGCTGGTTGCCGCGTGCATTTTTCGCAGCGCTTCCGCCAGTTCGTGGCCAAACGCCAGCCCTTCGTTGGTGAGGTCGTGGATCAGCGGCTGCCATGAGCTGTCGCTGTTTCCGCCGCACAGTATGCCGCTGATCAGACCGTGCATTTCGGCAGGGGTAAGACCGACTCCCTGCTGGTTCAGTAACTGGTTTAAATCCTTGTAACCAGGCATTTCGTTCTGTATAGACATACGCATTCGTCATCAAAGGGAGGATATTCATGATATGCTACCACTTTGGACCCTGGTGATACCAGAAAAGGGCTTGTATCTTCACATCAGGGTAGCTATAGTGTCGCCCCTTCGCAGCCCCCGGGGCAGTAAGCGAAGGCAGCGCAGTCAATCAGCAGGAAGGTGGCATGTCTGCACAACCCGTCGATCTCCAGATTTTTGGCCGTTCACTGCGAGTGAATTGTCCGCCTGAACAAAGGGATGCTTTGAATCAGGCTGCGGACGATTTGAATCAGCGGTTGCAAGATCTAAAAGAACGCACTAGAGTCACAAATACTGAGCAGCTGGTTTTCATCGCCGCGTTGAACATCAGCTATGAACTGACTCAGGAAAAAGCGAAGACCCGCGATTACGCGGCTAGCATGGAGCAGCGCATTAAAATGCTCCAGCAGACCATTGAACAGGCGTTGCTTGATCAAGGTCGCAATCCCGAAAGACCGGGACCAAAGTTTGAATAACACTTCGCAGTTGACTATGGTAGAGTAACTGTGAAGACAAAATTTCTCTGAGATGTTTGCAAGCGGGCCAGTCCCCTGAGCCGATATTTCATACCACAAGAATGTGGCGCTCCATGGTTGGTGAGCATGCTCGGTTCGTCCGAGAAGCCTTAAAACTATGACGAC
This sequence comes from Enterobacter cloacae complex sp. P14RS, assembly GCF_014895895.1. Lineage (NCBI taxonomy): Bacteria > Pseudomonadati > Pseudomonadota > Gammaproteobacteria > Enterobacterales > Enterobacteriaceae > Enterobacter > Enterobacter cloacae complex sp. P14RS. The sequence continues at coordinate 331,477 of NZ_JADBQM010000004.1, read as the reverse complement.
ACATTCACCTTGAACCAAGGGTTCAAGGGTTACAGCCTGCGGCGGCATCTCGGAGATTCCCTCTCTCTTCTTCTACCGACTACCATGACTCAATTCCCTGAAGTTTCTGCTTCACGCCAGGACATCCGTCAGCTCATTCGCCAGCGTCGTCGCGCCCTTACGTCCGAACAACAAGCACACTTTGCGCAGCAGGCCGCTGCCCGCATGATGGCCTATCCGCCCGTGGTGATGGCAAACACCGTCGCGCTGTTTCTCTCGTTTGACGGCGAACTGGACACCCAGCCGCTTATCGACCAGCTCTGGCGCGCCGGGAAAAAAGTTTACCTGCCGGTACTGCATCCGTTCAGCCGGGGCAATCTGCTGTTTCTGCATTACCATCCGCACAGCGAACTGGTGGTGAATCGTCTGAAAATCACCGAACCGAAACTCGACGTGCGCGACGTACTCCCGCTGTCACAGCTGGACGTTCTGATTACGCCGCTGGTGGCGTTTGATGAGCAGGGACAGCGCTTAGGTATGGGCGGCGGTTTTTACGACCGAACGCTGCAAAACTGGCGGCAGTATGGGTTGCAGCCGGTGGGCTATGCGCATGATTGCCAGGCTGTAGAAGCCTTGCCGGTGGAGAAATGGGATATTCCGCTGCCTGCGGTGGTAACGCCAGGTAAAACGTGGCTTTGGTAGCATAAAGCCGGGTGGCGCTTACGCTTACCCGGCCTACAAAAGCTCAACGTAGGTCGGGTAAGGCGTAGCCGCCACCCGACACCACAGATCGCACCATCAGTACAACAGACGCGCGCGAATCGTTCCCGGAATGGCCTTCATGCTCTGCAACGCTTTTTCAGCCACGTCTTCATCCGCTTCGATATCAATGACCACATAGCCCATCTGCGAGTTGGTCTGCAGATACTGGGCGGCAATGTTGACGCTCTGCTCGGCAAAAATCTGGTTAATTGCGGTCAGCACGCCAGGACGGTTTTCATGGATGTGCAGCAGACGACGACCGCCGTGCAGCGGCAGAGACACTTCCGGGAAGTTCACCGCAGAAAGCGTTGAACCGTTGTCGGAATATTTGCTCAGCTTACCCGCCACTTCCAGACCAATATTCTCCTGCGCTTCCTGAGTAGAACCGCCGATGTGCGGCGTCAGGATCACGTTGTCGAATTCGCACAGCGGAGAGTTAAACGGATCGCTGTTGGTGGCAGGTTCCGTAGGGAACACGTCGATGGCCGCCCCCGCCAGATGCTTACGCTTCAGCGCATCGCACAGCGCAGGGATATCGACCACCGTACCACGCGCGGCGTTGATCAGCAGAGATCCCGGCTTCATCAGCGCCAGCTCTTCCGCGCCCATCATGTTTTTGGTGGAGGCGTTTTCCGGCACGTGCAGGCTGACCACGTCGCTCATGTTCAGCAGGTCAGACAGATGCTGTACCTGCGTCGCGTTACCCAGCGGCAGCTTGCTTTCGATATCGTAGAAGTAGACGTGCATCCCCAGCGATTCCGCCAGGATCCCCAGTTGGGTACCGATGTGGCCGTAGCCGATGATACCCAGCTTTTTCCCACGAGCTTCGTATGAGCCCGCGGCCAGTTTGTTCCACACGCCACGGTGCGCTTTGGCGTTAGCTTCCGGGATACCGCGCAGCAGCAGCAGCAGCTCGCCAATTACCAGCTCCGCCACGGAACGGGTGTTAGAGAACGGGGCGTTAAAGACCGGGATACCGCGTTTTGCGGCAGCGTTCAGGTCGACCTGGTTGGTGCCGATGCAGAAACAGCCAATAGCAACCAGCTTTTCTGCCGCGGCAATCACGTCTTCAGTCAGGTGGGTACGGGATCGCAGGCCAATGAAGTGGGCATCACGGATGGCGGCTTTCAGCTCTTCCGTGTCCAGCGCGCCTTTGTGAAATTCGATGTTGGTGTAACCCGCCGCACGAAGGCTATCAAGCGCTTTCTGATGCACGCCCTCGACCAGCAGGAATTTAATCTTGTCTTTCTCCAGTGATACCTTTGCCATTTCCCCGACCCTGTTTTTATCTGAACTGATGTTGTGCTGGATTGAAATCCGCTGTAGCCAACATATCAAAAAAAACTATTGCAGCAATATGAACGTTTGCGTCGGCACTCTGAAGAAAAGTCATACAGGGCAAAATGACAGAGTAAAATGCTGAGGAAATTTACAAACGTGGCAGGATCGGCAAAAGAGGCGGAAAAGCGTGACACAAGTCACCAAATTTAGCTTTTCAAAAATTTTTTAGCGGGGGGAGCACTCCCCCCGTCAGATCATTTTACGATGGTTTTCACACCGTCAGCCGTACCGATCAGCGCCACATCCGCGCCGCGGTTGGCAAATAACCCTACGGTGACGACGCCTGGAATGCCGTTGATGGCGTTTTCCAGCGCAATCGCGTCGAGAATCTCCAGACCGTGAACATCGAGGATGACGTTACCGTTGTCGGTGACCACGCCCTGACGGTATTCCGGACGGCCGCCCAGCTTCACCAGCTGACGGGCAACCGCACTGCGCGCCATCGGGATCACTTCAACCGGCAGCGGGAAATTACCCAGAATGTCGACCTGCTTGGAGGCATCCGCGATGCAGATGAACTTGTCCGCCACGGAGGCGATGATCTTTTCACGGGTCAGCGCCGCGCCGCCGCCTTTGATCATCTGCATATGGCCGTTGATTTCATCCGCGCCATCAACGTAAATGCCCAGACGATCCACTTCGTTGAGATCGAAAACGGTAATGCCGAGGCTTTTCAGCTTTTCCGTGGACGCATCGGAGCTGGAAACCGCGCCCTCGATCTGCCCCTTCATCGTGCCCAGTGCATCGATAAAGTGCGCCGCCGTTGACCCCGTACCAACACCGACAATGGTCCCTGGCTGTACGTACTGGAGAGCGGCCCATCCTACTGCTTTTTTCAGTTCATCCTGCGTCATGATCGTTTTGCCTGTGGTGTGAAAACTCAGGGCGCATTATAGAACACGTCGAATGGATTTCGTCTGCCAGGAAGGGAAAATTGTGTCATAGTGCAGATTAAGCAAAATTTAGGAGCCAGCCAGAGCAATGAAACGTCCGGACTACAGAACACTACAGGCACTTGATGCAGTTATTCGTGAACGCGGCTTTGAGCGCGCAGCGCAAAAGCTGTGCATCACCCAGTCCGCCGTATCACAGCGTATCAAACAGCTTGAAAACATGTTCGGGCAGCCGCTGCTGGTGCGTACCGTACCGCCGCGCCCAACGGAGCAAGGGCAAAAGCTTCTCGCCCTGCTGCGCCAGGTTGAACTGCTGGAAGACGAGTGGCTGGGTGACGAACAAACGGGTTCCACGCCGCTGCTGCTCTCGCTGGCGGTCAACGCCGACAGTCTGGCGACCTGGCTGCTGCCGGCCCTTGCGCCGGTGCTGGCCGACTCCCCTATCCGCCTGAATCTTCAGGTCGAAGATGAAACCCGCACCCAGGAGCGCCTGCGTCGCGGCGAAGTAGTTGGTGCGGTCAGTATCCAGCCTCAGGCCCTGCCAAGCTGTCTTGTCGATCAGCTGGGCGCGCTCGACTACCTGTTTGTCGGTTCAAAAGCCTTTGCGGAGCGCTACTTCCCGAATGGCGTCACCCGCGCCGCGCTGCTGAAGGCGCCTGCCGTGGCGTTCGACCATCTGGACGATATGCACCAGGCGTTTTTGCAGCAAAACTTCGACCTGCCACCGGGCAGCGTGCCGTGTCATATCGTTAACTCGTCCGAAGCCTTCGTACAGCTCGCGCGTCAGGGAACCACCTGCTGCATGATCCCGCATTTGCAGATTGAGAAAGAGTTGAAAAGCGGCGAGCTGATTGACCTGACGCCGGGGCTGTATCAGCGCCGGATGCTGTACTGGCACCGTTTTGCGCCAGAAAGCCGCATGATGCGCAACGTGACTGATGCGCTGCTGGCGTTTGGACATAAGGTGTTGAGACAGGATTAAAATGAAAAGCCGGGTGGCGGCTACGCCTTACCCGGCCTATTGATTATTGTGCAGGTTTCGGCTGTGCTGCAACGGGTTCCAGCTGGAACACCACATCAACCTGATCGTCGAACTGAATCGTTGGCTGCTCGTAGGTTTCCTGAGCAGAAACCGGCGCGGCGTCCGCCTTCATCATCCGAACCATCGGGCTTGGCTGGTAGTTAGAGACGTGGTAACGCACGCTGTATACCGGGCCAAGCTTGCTCTTGAAGCCAGACGCCAGCTGTTCCGCCTGATGAATGGCATCATCAATTGCCGCTTTACGCGCTTCGTCTTTGTATTTCTCCGGTTGCGCAACGCCCAGCGACACGGAACGGATTTCGTTCAGGCCGGCCTTCAGCGCACCGTCCAGCAGAGAGTTCAGCTTGTCCAGCTGACGCACGGTCACTTCCACAGTGCGCACGGCGCGATAGCCTTTCAGGATACTTTTGCCGTTCTGGTAGTCGTAATCGGGCTGGGTACGCAGGTTCGCAGAGCTGATGTCTTTTTTAGCAACACCGTTCTGTTCCAGGAAAGAGAGATATTGCGCAACACGATCGTCTGCCTGTTTTTTGGCGGAAGCGGCATCTTTTGCAGCCACATTCACTTCAATTGCCAGGGTTGCAACATCCGGTACCGCGTCCACGCTTGCGGTGCCTGACGTGACGATGTGCGGGCCATCCGGCAGTTCACTTGCCTGCGCCGACACCGCACCTAAACTTACTAATGCCGCGAGGGCCATCACTTTAAACTTCACTGTCATTCCTCCATGTTGCGAAGAGTGCCCCAACAACAGGGCTCATGCCAGCAAGCTTAGCGGGTCTTGCTCAGTTGTCCATAAGACAAGGATTAGTTGAACAATTCCTGGACGTGGTGAATGCCCTCTTTTGCCAGCTGAAAAGCAATAAACCACATCACCAGCCCCACCAGGGTATTAATAATGCGCTGGGCTTTGGCAGTCCGCAGACGAGGCGCCAGCCATGCCGCCAGAATGGCGAGACCGAAGAACCAGAGGAAAGAGGCGCTAACCGTGCCGAGCGCAAACCAGCGTTTCGGCTCAACGTCCAGCTGTCCGCCCAGGCTGCCCAGCACTACGAAGGTGTCGAGGTAGACGTGCGGATTTAGCCAGGTGACCGCCAGCATGGTGACGATAATCTTCCAGCGGCCCTGCTTCATCACTTCGGCGCTTGCCAGCTCAATGTTGCTGCTCATCGCCGTTTTCAACGCACCGAATCCGTACCACAGCAGAAACGCCACGCCGCCCCAGGTCACCAGCGCTAGCAGCCAGGGGGACTGCATCAGCAGCGCGCTGCCGCCAAAAATGCCGGCGCAAATCAGCAGCAGATCGCTCACCGCGCACAGCAGGGCAATCATCAGATGATACTGGCGACGAATGCCCTGATTCATCACGAAGGCGTTTTGCGGGCCGAGGGGTAAAATCATGGCCGCACCTAAGGCAAGCCCTTGAAAATAATAAGATAGCATGACGATTTTCTCGCAGTGTTGTTCTGGAGGCTGACTATACTGCGCGAATCACATTAGAGGAAATGGATAATATTAATTGGGTATTAGCGGAGCTTATGAAAGTAAAGCCCGGTGGCGCAAGCGCTTACCGGGCTACGGGTGACGTTATTCTGCTTCTTTGACTTTTTTGACGTTTACGTCCATCTGCGGGTAAGGGAAGCTGATGCCGTTGGCGTCGAAATCGCGCTTGATGCGCTCCAGCACATCCCAGTAAACGTTTTGCAGATCGCTGCTTTTGCTCCAGATACGCACCACGAAGTTAATAGAGGAAGCACCCAGTTCATTCAGGCGAACCGTCTGCTCGCGGTCCTTCAGAATGCGGTCGTCAGAGGCGATGATATTTGCGATCAGCGACTTCACCTGATCGATATCGGAATCATACGCCACGCTGATGATGAGCTCGTTACGACGCACCGGCTCGCGGGAGAAGTTAATGATATTGCCCGCAATGATTTTCCCGTTCGGTACCACCACAATACGACCATCGACGGTACGCAGGGTGGTAGAGAAAATCTGTACCTGCAACACGGTACCGGCGATGCCGCCAAGGTCAACATATTCACCGGAGCGGAACGGACGGAAAGTCACAAGCAGTACGCCCGCCGCCAGGTTTGAAAGCGAGCCCTGCAGTGCCAGACCAATGGCCAGACCGGCGGCACCGAGAACGGCAATCACGGAGGCGGTTTGCACCCCAACACGGCCCAGCGCGGCAATCAGCGTGAAGGCGATAATGCCGTAGCGCACCAGTGCGGAGAGGAAGTCAGCCACCGTGGCGTCAATGTGTCGCGCGACCATCACACGGTTGACGGCGTTCGACACGATACGCGCCACGATCATCCCGACGATGATGATGGCAATCGCCGCGACAATGTTCACGGCATAGCTCAGCAGCAGGGCCTGGTTGCGCACCAGCCAGTTGCCGGCGTTATTGATGCTGTCTACAACATCGAGTTGTTCCATTTATTCTTCCTTTTGTTAAACCAAAACACAAAATCCATCCCCCATGGAGACAGGCAGGTCAGTAAAGGGTAAACAAAAAGCACCGGCTTTGCCAAACAGATCACAAAAACAGGTATTGCAGGATATTGAAAAAGCATAAAAAAAGGCCCGCATTTGCGGGCCTTCTGATGCTGTTAGCAGCTCAAATTACAGAACGTCGATTGCGTTCAGTTCTTTGAAAGCCTGCTCCAGACGGGTCACCATGGACGTCTGAGCAGCGCGCAGCCATACGCGTGGATCGTAGTATTTCTTGTTCGGCTGGTCTTCGCCTTTCGGGTTGCCCAGCTGGCCCTGCAGGTAAGCTTCGTTCGCTTTGTAGTACTGCAGGATACCGTCCCAGGTTGCCCACTGGGTGTCGGTATCGATGTTCATTTTCACTACGCCGTAGCTTACGGAGTCTTTGATTTCCTGAGCAGAAGAACCGGAACCGCCGTGGAAGACGAAGTTCAGGCTGTTGTGCGGCAGGTTGTGTTTCTTGGAAACGTATTCCTGAGAATCGCGCAGGATGGTCGGGGTCAGAACCACGTTACCTGGCTTATAAACGCCGTGCACGTTACCGAAGGACGCTGCAATGGTGAAGCGCGGGCTGATTTTGCTCAGCTCGGTGTAAGCGTAATCAACGTCTTCTGGCTGGGTGTACAGGGCAGAAGCGTCCATGTGGCTGTTGTCCACGCCGTCTTCTTCACCACCGGTGCAACCCAGTTCGATTTCCAGGGTCATGTCCATTTTGGCCATGCGCGCCAGGTACTTAGAGCAGATCTCGATGTTTTCGTGCAGTGACTCTTCAGACAGGTCGATCATGTGAGAAGAGAACAGTGGCTTACCGGTTGCCGCGAAGTGTTTTTCACCCGCGTCCAGCAGACCGTCGATCCACGGCAGCAGTTTCTTCGCGCAGTGGTCAGTGTGCAGGATAACTGGAACACCGTAGTGTTCAGCCATCTGGTGAACGTGGTGCGCACCAGAGATAGCACCCAGGATAGCAGCACCCTGAGGAATGTCAGTTTTCACGCCTTTACCTGCGATGAACGCAGCGCCGCCGTTAGAGAACTGAACGATAACCGGTGCTTTAACTTTTGCAGCGGTTTCCAGTACGGCGTTGATGGAGTCGGTACCTACGCAGTTAACTGCTGGCAGAGCGAAGTTGTTTTCTTTAGCTACCTGGAACACTTTCTGTACGTCATCACCAGTGATAACGCCAGGTTTTACGAAATCAAAAATTTTAGACATGTTGCTTAGTCCTGTATCTTCGGCCGTTAGAAAAGGTGCGAGCTCTTAAAAGCGCGCTGAAAATTGGGCAGGTTTCCCTGCCCTTGAATGGCTTACTTCTTAGCGCGCTCTTCGAGCATTGCTACTGCTGGCAGTACTTTGCCTTCCACGAATTCGAGGAATGCGCCGCCACCAGTGGAGATGTAGGAGATCTTGTCAGCGATACCGAACAGGTCGATTGCTGCCAGGGTGTCACCACCGCCTGCGATAGAGAACGCTTCGCTGTCTGCGATTGCGTTAGCCACGATTTCAGTCCCTTTGCGGAAGTTCGGGAATTCGAACACGCCAACAGGACCGTTCCACAGGATAGTTTTTGCGTTTTTCAGGATTTCAGCCAGTTTCTGTGCAGAAACGTCGCCCAGGTCCAGAATCTGCTCTTCGTCTTTGATGTCGTTTACAGATTTCAGGGTCGCGGTTGCGGTTTCGGAGAACTCGGTCGCCACGCGAACGTCAGTTGGAACCGGGATATCACAGGTACCCAGCAGGCGTTTGGCTTCGTCAACCAGGTCTGCTTCGTACAGGGATTTACCGACATTGTGGCCCTGAGCGGCAACGAAGGTGTTCGCGATACCACCGCCAACGATCAGCTGGTCAGCGATTTTAGACAGGGAATCCAGAACGGTCAGTTTGGTAGACACTTTAGAACCACCAACGATAGCAACCATTGGGCGAGCAGGTTCTTTCAGTGCTTTACCCAGTGCTTCCAGTTCGTCAGCCAGCAGAGGACCCGCACACGCGACGTCTGCGAATTTACCGATACCGTGGGTAGATGCCTGCGCACGGTGCGCAGTACCGAATGCATCCATCACGAATACGTCGCACAGTGCAGCGTATTTTTTGGACAGGGTTTCGTCGTCTTTCTTTTCGCCTTTGTTGAAGCGAACGTTTTCCAGAACAACCAGCTCACCTTCGGCAACGTCTACGCCGTCCAGGTAATCTTTCACCAGGCGAACCGGGTTGGACAGTTTGTCTTTCAGGTAATTAACAACCGGCAGCAGAGAGAACTCTTCGTTGTACTCGCCTTCAGTTGGACGGCCCAGGTGGGAGGTGACCATCACTTTAGCGCCCTGCTTCAGAGCCAGTTCAATGGTTGGCAGAGATGCACGGATACGCGCGTCGCTGGTCACTTTGCCATCTTTAACCGGTACGTTCAGATCGGCACGGATGAAAACGCGTTTACCTGCCAGATCCAGATCGGTCATCTTAATTACAGACATGGTGAATCCTCTCGTTGATTCTTAAAGTTTTGCAAGCGCAAGGTGCGCTCTACCTGAAACCTTTTGCGGCCATGGCTAACGTGGTGTCGAGCATTCGGTTAGCAAAGCCCCATTCGTTATCACACCAGACCAGCGTCTTGATAAGGTGCGCACCACTGACTCGCGTCTGCGTGCCATCCACGATGGCGCTGTGCGGGTCGTGGTTAAAATCTACTGAGACCAACGGTAATTCCGTATAGTCAACTATACCATGAAATGCTCCCTGTGCCGCTTTTTGCAGCAACAGGTTGACTTCACAGGCTTTTACCGGTTTTTTCACCGTCACGCTAAGATCGATTGCGGTGACGTTTATCGTCGGAACACGCACGGCAATCGCTTCGAAACGGTCATTAAACTGCGGGAAAATTCGGGTGATCCCTGCAGCCAGTTTCGTGTCCACCGGGATGATTGACTGGCTCGCCGCGCGAGTGCGTCGTAAATCCGGGTGATAGGCGTCAATAACCTGCTGATCGTGCATGGCGGAGTGAATCGTAGTTACGGTGCCGGATTCAATGCCATACGCATCGTCTAACAGTTTGATGACCGGAATAATGCAGTTGGTGGTGCAGGAGGCGTTGGAAACAATGCGGTGTTCGGCTTGCAGCTCATGCTGGTTGACGCCAAACACGACGGTCGCGTCGAGGTCGTTACTTCCGGGATGAGAAAACAGGACTTTTTTCGCGCCTGCTGTCAGATGCGCTTCGCCGTGTTCGCGGTTGCCATACACACCGGTACAGTCAAGCACGACATCCACACCCAGTTCACGCCAGGGTAGCCCGGAAATGCTGTTCTCATGCAGCACACGAATAGCGTCATCACCCACAAAAAGCTGATCTCTTTCCTGGCGCACATCCCAGGCGAAGCGTCCGTGGCTGGTGTCATACTTCAATAAATGCGCCATGCCAGCAGCATCCGCCAGTTCATTGATTGCCACCACGGTGATTTCCGCCCGACGTCCGGATTCATACAAAGCACGAACCACATTACGCCCGATGCGACCGAAGCCATTAATCGCTACGCGTACGGTCATAGATCTCCTGCAAAGCAATCCCTGAGTTTGAGGTGGCTGAAAGAGTAATCCAGCGACGCCCGAAGGGGAATCTTTGCTATCACAAACTGCGATTGATTGGTCAATTGTCGAACATTTAATCGACTGAAACGCTTCAGCAAGAATAAGCGAATCGGGGAATAAAAGGAATGTCTGTCCAGATGAATAAGCGAGCTATATGACTTGCGTCACATTTTCATTGGAATAATGACGCAAAAAAAGCCGGGTAAGCGCTAGCGCTTACCCGGCCTACTTTTGAGCCATTTGTAGGCCCGGTCAGCGTAAGCGCCACCGGGCAAAACGGCGATTACAGCAGTTCTTTCGCCTTAGCGACCACGTTCTCAACGGTGAAGCCGAACTCTTCGAACAGCTGTTCTGCCGGAGCAGACTCACCGAAGGTGGTCATACCGACGATAGCGCCGTTCAGGCCCACGTATTTGAACCAGTAGTCAGCGATACCCGCTTCCACCGCCACGCGAGCGGAAACCGCTTTAGGCAGTACGGATTCACGGTAAGCCGCATCCTGCTTGTCGAACGCATCGGTAGACGGCATGGAGACCACGCGCGCTTTCACGCCTTCGGCAGTCAGTTTTTCCCATGCTGCTACAGCCAGTTCAACTTCAGAACCGGTCGCGATGAAGATCAGCTCAGGCTGGCCCGCGCAATCTTTCAGCACGTAGCCACCGCGGGCGATGTTTGCCAGCTGCTCAGGGGTACGCTCCTGCTGCGCCAGGTTCTGACGGGAGAGGATCAGTGCGGTCGGGCCGTCCTGACGCTCAACGCCGTATTTCCACGCCACCGCAGATTCAACCTGGTCACATGGACGCCATGTGCTCATGTTCGGGGTTACGCGCAGGGAAGCTACCTGCTCTACCGGCTGGTGAGTTGGACCATCTTCGCCCAGACCGATGGAGTCATGGGTGTAGACCATCACCTGACGCTGTTTCATCAGCGCAGCCATACGCACAGCATTACGTGCATATTCCACGAACATCAGGAAAGTAGAGGTGTATGGCAGGAAACCACCGTGCAGAGCGATACCGTTCGCGATAGCGGTCATACCGAACTCACGTACACCGTAATGGATGTAGTTACCGGCAGTGTCTTCGTTGATTGGCTTAGAACCAGACCACAGGGTCAGGTTAGAAGGCGCCAGGTCAGCGGAGCCGCCCAGGAATTCTGGAAGCAGCGGACCGAACGCTTCAATCGCATTCTGAGATGCTTTACGGCTGGCGATTTTTGACGGGTTCGCCTGCAGCTTCGCGATGAATTCGTTGGCTTTCGCGTCGAAGTCAGACGGCATATCGCCTTTCATACGACGGGTGAATTCAGCCGCTTCCTGTGGGAACGCCTTCGCATAGGCAGCGAATTTCTCGTTCCAGGCCGCTTCTTTCGCCTGGCCCACTTCTTTAGCATCCCACTGAGCATAGATCTCAGACGGGATTTCGAAGGCAGGGTGTTTCCAGCCCAGTGCTTCACGGGTCAGTGCGATTTCCGCGTCGCCCAGCGGTGCGCCGTGGGAGTCATGGGTGCCCGCTTTGTTCGGAGAACCGAAGCCGATGATGGTTTTGCACATCAGCAGGGACGGTTTGTCGGTGACTGCGCGAGCTTCTTCTACTGCACGTTTAATCGAGTCAGCATCGTGGCCATCAACACCACGCACAACGTGCCAGCCGTAGGCTTCGAAACGTGCGGCGGTGTCGTCGGTGAACCAGCCTTCAACGTGACCGTCGATGGAGATACCGTTGTCGTCGTAGAACGCCACCAGTTTGCCCAGCTTCAGGGTACCAGCCAGGGAGCACACTTCGTGAGAAATACCTTCCATCATGCAGCCGTCGCCCAGGAAAGCGTAGGTGAAGTGGTCAACGATGTCATGGCCAGGACGGTTGAACTGCGCCGCCAGGGTCTTCTCGGCAATCGCCATACCCACAGCGTTAGCAATGCCCTGACCCAGCGGGCCGGTGGTGGTTTCTACGCCAGCGGTGTAGCCCACTTCCGGGTGACCTGGAGTTTTGGAGTGCAGCTGACGGAAGTTTTTCAGCTCTTCGATTGGCAGATCGTAGCCGGTGAGGTGCAGCAGGCTGTAGATCAGCATAGAGCCGTGGCCGTTAGACAGCACGAAACGGTCGCGGTCAGCCCATGCCGGGTTCTGCGGGTTGTGGTTAAGGAAATCACGCCACAGGACTTCGGCGATATCAGCCATACCCATAGGGGCACCCGGGTGGCCGGATTTGGCTTTCTGTACTGCGTCCATGCTCAGCGCACGAATAGCATTAGCAAGCTCTTTACGTGAGGACATTTTAACTCCAGATCGGACTGTTAAAGGCCATGCCCTTGACGACAGCGCGTTTTGGGCTACGCCGGAAAAAAGTGCCAACAATGTAACCCAAGCCGCAGGGCATGTACATGGACCATTCTTTTGCAGCTTAAGAAATCTCTGGATCATGCTCGCATGTTGCGCAATCTGCTCGCCCGCGCCTGTAGATATTCCTTATACTTATCCCGCCCCGGCTTCGTTGCGGGGGCACTTTTCGGATTTTATTCAGTTTAACGAGTACGGAAGCAACCTCATGAAAATGCGTGCAATAGTGCTGGCCCTGGGTACAACGCTCGTGCTGAGCGGCTGTCAGAATATGGACTCTAACGGTCTGATGACCTCAGGTGCAGAAGCCTTTCAGGCCTACTCCCTGAGCGACGCGCAGGTTAAAGCGCTGAGCGATCAGGCCTGTAAAGATATGGACGGAAAAGCCACGCTTGCGCCGGCTGACAGTACCTACACACAGCGTCTGAATAAGATTGCTTCCGCGCTCGGCGATAACATCAACGGCCAGCCGGTGAACTACAAGGTTTACATGGCGAAAGACGTCAACGCCTTCGCGATGGCTAACGGCTGTATCCGCGTCTACAGCGGGCTGATGGATATGATGACCGACAACGAAGTGGAAGCGGTTATCGGCCATGAAATGGGTCACGTTGCGCTCGGCCACGTGAAGAAAGGGATGCAGGTTGCCTTAGGCACCAACGCCATTCGCGCGGCGGCGGCCTCTGCGGGCGGCATCGTTGGCAGCCTGTCCCAGTCGCAGCTTGGTGACGTAGGTGAAAAACTGGTTAACTCCCAGTTCTCGCAGCGTCAGGAGTCCGAAGCGGACGACTACTCCTACGATCTGTTGCGCAAACGCGGTATTAATCCATCCGGTTTAGCCACCAGCTTCGAAAAGCTGGCAAAACTGGAAGCGGGTCGCCAGAGCTCCATGTTTGACGATCACCCGGCCTCAGAAGCGCGCGCGCAGCATATTCGCGACCGAATGGCCGCTGACGGAATTAAATAATTTTGGAAGGAGGCAATTTTGCCTCCTTTTTATTTCGCATGAATTGCTAACTAAATCGCACGTATCGGTAACACCTCTGAAAGCCCCGTCAAATCTACCCTTTCCGGCTGAAACGTCTGGTCACATATTTATTGCAATCGTTAATCTTTCCGGTAATTATCAAACGCGCAGTAATTCAATTTAATATATTAAGACAGAGACGTTCCCTCCGTGAAAAAAGAATTATCGTTAATTGCTTTAAGTTTATTCGCCGCATTACCCGCCGCTGCAAGCCAGCAATCTGACAGCAAGGGTTTTATCGACGACAGCCATTTAGACCTGTTTTTACGCAATGCGTATATCAGCCGTGACTACCATCAGGGCCAGCAGGATAAAGCCGAATGGGGTCAGGGCATCATCGCCACCTTTGAATCCGGCTATACCGAAGGGCTGGTGGGCTTTGGCGTGGACGGTATTGCTCAATACGGCGTGCGCCTGGACGGCGGTCGCGGCAAGAGCGGCGCGGGCGGTATCGACTTCTTTAAACAGGAAGACGATGGCCGGGCCAAATCCGATTTAGCGAAATTTGGCGCTACCGCCAAAATGCGGATCTCGAATACCGTGCTGAGCTACGGTAACCAGCGTCCTGAACTGCCTATCGTTAACGCCGACAGCTCCCGCCTGCTGTTTGAAAGCTACACCGGTGCCATGCTGACCTCGAAAGAGATCGACGGGCTGGAAGTGAACGCCGGTTATTTCACCGACGAGCAGCGTAAAAGCGACGACCGCCACGACAGCGGCCTGAAAAGCCTGACTTTCGGTGGCGCAAGCTACCAGTTCAACGACCAGTTCAGCGGCGCGCTATACGCCTCTCATAACGAAGAGGTGATGGACAAACAGTACCTGGGGCTGAATTTCAAACAGCCGTTCAGCACCGGGCAGCAGCTGGTGCTCGACTTTAACGGCTATAACTCGCGTCTGGACCAGGGCTACGCTGACAGCCTCGACACGGGCCGCAGCAACACCATCTGGAGCCTGGCGGCGAGCTACATCTGGGATATTCACACGTTCAAAGTGGCGTACCAGCAGAGCAGCGGCAGCACCGGCTACAACTACGGCGGATATCGCGACAAGGGCGGCGTGGGGGACGGCGGCAACACCATCTGGCTGGCGAACTCCTACTGGTCTGATTTTAACGGTGAAGACGAACGCTCATGGCAGGCCTCTTACGGCCTGGACTTCGGCGGACTCGGCCTGCCGGGCCTGAGCTGGACCACCGCCTACGTGCGCGGCGACAACATTAAGACGTCTGAAACCAGCAACGGCAAAGAGCACGAGTGGTTTAACCAGATCCAGTACCAGGTGCAGGACGGCCCGGCGAAAGATCTGAAGCTGAAACTGCGCTACTCCGTGCTGCGCGTCTCCGGCAACGCCAGCGACTATAACGTGGGCGGGGACGAGATCCGCGCCTACGTGGAATACCCGTTTAACGTGTTCTGATAAAACAAGCCGGGTGGTGGCTTCGCCTTACCCGGACTACTGTTTTCTCCCTCTCCCCGTGGGAGAGGGGAAAAAGCTAGTAAAGCGTTTTCTGCGGCGGCCCGGCAAACTTCAGCGCGCCAATCTGACCCATCCGCACTTCCACTACCGACGGTCCCGGCATCGCCAGCGCCTCCGTCATCACGGCTTCAAAATCCTCTGCCCGCTCAACGCTCCACGCCTGCAGGCCAATTGCCTGTGCCAGCAGGGTAAAGTCCGGCGTATGCAGTTCGTTATAATACTGTCGCCCGCCGAAGTACTTATCCTGAATGCCGCGCATCACGCCGTAGCCGCCGTCGTTCATGATCAGCAGCGTCACGTTAGCTTTCTCCTGCGCCAGCGTCGCCAGCTCGCCTAAATTCAGGCTCAGGCCACCGTCGCCCACCAGCCCCACCACCTTGCGCTGCGGGTTGGCAATCGCGGTACCAATCGCCATTGGCAGCCCCATGCCAATCGCCCCGGCAAGTGAGTGAATGTTCATCAGCGGGCCGTTAGCGCGGAACAGACGACTGCCCCACAGGCTGCCGGAAACGGTGATATCGCGCACCAGCAGGCCGTCCTGCGGCAGGGCTTTTTCAATGGCGTCGTTGAGCTTCGCATAGGCGCCGCACTGCTCGCGCAGACCCTGTTCAGCCTGCGAGACCACCAGCTGCACCTGCGCGTCCCACTGGGCGTTGCCCCACTCGCGGCCCTGCGCTTTTTCAGCCAGCGCGCCAAGCAGCGCTGAACAGTCGGCTATCAGCGTGTTGTCCATCAGATAGTTACGGCTCGCCGCCGCCGGGTCGATATCAATCTGCACGCGTGGAGACGGCAACTCCAGCGTCCAGGAGCGGGTTTCGTTGCTGCGCAGGCGAGAACCGGCGACCAGCGCAAAATCACACTGCGCAATCAGCGCCTCAACCGACGGCGAGTTGTGGAACGCCCGCAGGCTGGCACGATGGCCGTCCGGCAGCACGCCGCGCGCGTGGGTGCTGGAGATCACCGTCATGCCCGCATCCGCCAGTTTTTTCACCGCGTCAGCGCTTCCCAGCGCCCCGCCGCCCAGCCACAGCAGCGGCTGTTTAGCCTGCCTGAGCTGCGCCCATAAAGCATCCACCATCGCGGGATCCACGGCTGCAACCGAAGCCGGTTTCACCGGTGCGGTCACCAGAGACAGCGGAATTTTAGCCCCCTGAATATCAATCGGGATTTCCACGGAGACCGGCCCGCACGGCGGCGTCTGCGCCTCCTGAATGGCTTTATGCAGAATCGCTATCGCCTGGCTGGCATTGCTGATGCGGTACGCCCGTTTTGAACTGGCCTTCAGGAAGGTCAGCTGGTCGCGGGTCTCGTGGATAAACCCGATGTCGGCATCCAGCCAGGCCTTCTCAACCTGTCCGGTTAAATGCAGCAGCGGCGTGCAGGCGTTCATCGCCTCCACCAGCGCGCCTACCGCGTTCCCCGCCCCCGCGCCGGTGCTGGTCAGCGCCACGCCGAGGCCGGAAAATCGCCCGTGGGCGTCGGCCATGGTGACGGAACCCGCCTCGCCGCGCGCGGGCACGAAGCGGATTTTGCCCCGCTGCCCTACCGCGTCCGCGATCGGCAGGTTGTGAATGGAGATGACGCCGTAGATGGCCTCAACCTGATACTGCTCCAGCGTTCTGGCGATGGCGTCGCCGACGGTTATCATTTCGCTCATTGCTCACCCTTTCTCAGTCGCACCAGTGGTTGACGCTGTTACCCGTCGCCAGATAAATGCTCTTTTGCTGCATCCAGGCTTTCAGCCCCTGAATGCCCTTTTCGCGGCCCAGACCGCTCTCTTTAAAGCCCCCGAACGGGGTCGAAATCGCAAAAACTTTGTAGGTGTTGATCCACACCGTACCGGCCTCCAGCTGCTCGCTCAGGCGCAGCGCCCGCCCGGTGTCGCGGGTCCAGATCCCTGCCGCCAGGCCGTAAACCGAGTCGTTCGCCTCGCGGATCAACGCCGCTTCATCGCGAAACGGCATCGCCACCAGCACCGGGCCGAAGATCTCCTCCTGGCAGGCGCGGGCGCCGTTCGTCAGCCCTTCGATAATGGTCGGCTGGAAGAAGCTGCCGTTTGCGAGGTCAGGATCCGCCGAGATCTCCCCGCCGCACAGCACCCGGCCCCCCTCGCGCTTCGCCAGCTCGACGTATTCCTGCACGCTCTGGCGATGTTTCTCATTGATCAGCGGCCCAACGTGAACGCCGTCGGTGAAGGGGTGCCCTACGCGCAGCCCGCGAGTTAATTCCAGCAGCCGCGCCATCAGCGGCGCGTACAGGCTTTCGTGGATAAACAGCCGGGACCCGGCGATGCACGCCTGCCCTGCTGAGCTGAAAATGCCGTAGCAGATCCCGCGCGCGGCCTGCTCAACGTCGGCATCCTCCAGCACGATGGTCGGGGATTTACCGCCCAGCTCCAGCGACGCCGGGATCAGCTTTTCCGCAGCCACGTGCGCCAGATGGCGGCCCGTGGCGGTGCCGCCGGTAAAGGAAATTTTTCGCACGCGGGGATGGCGCGCCAGCGCGTCGCCAATCACCGAGCCTTTGCCCGGCAGCACGCTCAGCAGCCCGGCGGGCAGCCCGGCCTGTTCAAAAATGCGCGCCAGCTCCAGCGCCATCAGCGGCGTGGCTTCGGCAGGCTTGAGGATCACCGCGTTCCCGGCGGCGATGGCCGGGGCGACCTTCTGCATCTCGCTGGCAATGGGCGAGTTCCACGGCGTGATGGCCGCCACCACGCCGAGCGGCTCATAGCGGCTTAGCGTCAGCAGATCCGGCTGGCGCGGCGTGGGCAGCTCCCCTTCCAGCAGCTCGCAGGCGGCGGCGAAGTAGCGGGCCGTTCCCGCCGCGCTCATCACCAGCCCGCGCGTCTCCGCCAGAGGCTTGCCGTTATCCCGGCTCTGCATCTGCGCCAGCTCGTCAGCGCGGGACTCAATCAGATCCGCGACCTTGTGCAGGATCTTCGCCCGCACGTGCGGCAGGCTGTTGCGCCAGACGGGATCGCGCCACGCGCGCTCGCCGGCCTCGATCGCGTCGTGCAGATCGTCAAGGTTTGCCGCGTTTAGCGTCGCATTGAGCGACCCGTCAGCCGGGAAGTAGCTCTGCATCGGGTTGCCACCGCCGCGTCGCCACTGGCCGCCGATAAAAATCTTCAGATCGTCCATCGTCACTCCTCAGCTCAGGGCCAGCTCGCGGCAGGCGCGCACCGCGCTGAGTGCCGCCAGGGTGGAGGTTTTAGGGTTAGACGCCAGCGGCAGCCCGCTCAGCTCCAGATGGAATTCGCCAAACAGCCCTTCTACGTGCAGCGTGTGGGTGTTACGTTTCGTTGCCGGGTCAACCATCAGCTGCACGCGGGTTTCATCCATCCCGACGCCGCCGAGCGCCACGGTCGCCGCCACGTTGGCGTTCGCCGGGAACAGGCGCGCCGCCTCGCGGGCGCTGCCTTCGAAGAAGACTTTCGCTTCTGACACTGCGTTAAGGTCGATAAGCTGCTCGGCGTAGCTGCCGCGCCAGCTGGCCGGGCTTTTGCGCGACTGATAGGTGACGCGCTCAAGCCCGCCCTCCTTCGCCGCCGCCAGCCCGTCGATGCCGGCCACCGCCCCGGAAAGCAGCGTCAGCTTTCCGCCCGCCGCGAGCAGGCGCTGCTCCAGCGCGCTGTCCGCCAGCGCGCCGGTGGAAATGACCGCCAGATGCCAGCCGCGACGCAGAATCGCTTCGCCGTACTGCGCAACCGCCTGCTGGCTGGCGCACTCCAGCACCAGATCGGGCGTTTGTGCGCACGCCATCGGCGAGGTCAGCGCCTCGACCGCATCGCCAAACTGATCGCGAATGGCGGCATGGTGAGACGCGCGCGCCACGATCCAGCCGATAGCCACGCCAGCGGGCAGACGCTCAATCACCGCCTGCGCCATGGCGCCATAACCAATTAACATTACCTTTTTCATGATGTGTCCTTACAGATGGCGGCAAAAGCCGCCGGAAACGTCCAGCGCCGCGCCGGTAGTAAACGAGGCCAGCGGCGAGGCGAGGAACAGCAGCGCCTGCGCGGGCTCCTGCGGCTTGCCGAGGCGCGCCATCGGGATGCCGCGTTTGCGCGCGATCTCCGCCGTCCACTCCGGCCAGCTCTGGCTTTTGTCCGCCCGGCTTTCAAAGCGGCGCTGCCACTGGCCGGACTCGACCATACCGAGCAGTATGGAATTGACGCGAATCCCTTTGCTCACCAGCTCTTTCGAGAGCGTCAGCGTCATGTTCAGCAGCGCGGCGCGGGCTGCCGATGTGGCGATCATGTGCTCTTCCGGCTGAAGCGCCAGCAGGGAGTTCACGCAGGTGATGGAGGCGATATCGGACCGTTCCAGCAGCGGCTGAAACGCCTGCACCGGATTAATGACGCCAAACAGTTTAAGTTCGGCTTCGTGCAGCCACGCCTCGCGCGGCGTGTCGCTGAAGTGCGCCACGTAGCCCTGACCGGCGTTGTTGATCAGCATATCCGCCGCGCCAAAGCGCGCCTGCACCGCAACCGCGAAGGCCTGCACCTCGTCGGCAGTCAGCACGTCGCAGCGGTAAGAGAAAATCTCCCCGTCGGGATAGTCGTTTTGCAGCGTCGCATGGGCGCTGGCGAGCCGGTCCGGGTCGCGACCGCAGAAGGCGACTTTCGCCCCTTCGCCCAGCAGCAGGCGCAGCGTTTCAAAGCCAATGCCGGACGAACCGCCGGTAACGACCGCTACGCGGCCGTCAATGTGTGCATTCATCGCGCACCTCTTCGTTAATGCGTAAAAGCTGTTGATTAAAAAACGCGTCGTTATCGAGATAGCTCGCGTGTCCGGCCTGGGGAATCGCGGTAAACGGCATGCCGTAGCGCAGCGCCAGCCCCTGTACCAGCTCGGGCTGTGTGATCGCGTCCTGCTCGCCGCACCAGACTTCAAATTGACCGGCGTAACGCTTAAGCCAGCCGTGAATGTCGTCATGCGCCAGCATCCACGCGGCAGCGAGGTAGCCTTCGGGGCGCAGCCTGCGCATGCCCGCCGCGACGGTGGCGATATCGTCCGGGCGCGCGCCGGGGCGCAGCAGCTTCGCGGCGCGGGTCTGCGCGAGGATGTCGCCGCCGAGCGCCATCTGCTGCTCGCGATTACGCCAGACCTGCTCCCGCTGCGCCGGCGCGGCATTACCGTAGCCCTGCGCGGCGTCCGCCAGCACCAGATGAATAACGCGTTCAGGGAACTTCGCCGCAAACGCGCTGGCCACCAGCGCCCCCAGGGAATGGCCCACCAGCACCGCCTGCCAGACACCGGCGCGGTCGAGCATCGCCGCCAGCGCGTCGGCGTAATCTCCCGCGTTAGCCCGCTCAACCGCCAGCATCGGGCTTTCGCCGTAACCGGGCATGTCCCACGCCAGCACGCGAAAACCGTTCAGCGCCATCTGCTTGTGCCAGGACGCAGCGCCAGAGCTGATCCCGTGCAGCATCATCAGCGGGATGCCGCTTCCCTGTTCACGAAAACCCGTCATGTCGCCCCCTTAGTTCCGCTTCACTTTTGAGAGCGGATGATCGGAGGGATAGGTAGGGATTTCCGGCTTGTTGGTTCCCAGCATGACGCACATCAGCGCCTCTTCTTCCCCGTGGTTAAACAGGCCGCGATAGATGCCCGGCGGGACGGAGATCAGGTCACGCTCGCGCAGCACGGTTTCGGTGTAGTTGTCGCCGTCCTGGATCATCAGCGTGATCTGCCCTTTGAGCATGAAGAACACCTCCTCCACGTCGTCGTGCAGGTGCAGCGGCCCTTCGCACTTCGACGGCAGCACCATGGTGGAGAAGGTAAAATGGTCCGCCTGCACGGTATTGGTGTCGTTCGCCACGCCGGTTGCGCCGGTGCCGATGTAGCGCATCTGCGCCCGGCGGTATTTCGGGTCAAAATCGGCCTGGAACTTCAGCGCGTTCCAGTCGTATTTACGGCCTTCGAAGCGCGCGATGCGCGACTCGACCCACTCTTCCATCGTCAGGTGGTCAGGTTTGATGCCTGTTTTGTTGGTTACGGTTGAATCAGTCATGACACTCTCCTCAGTAACGTCTCAGCAGCGGCAGTAACAGGACGCAGCCCACCGCCGCCATCACCGCCAGAAAAATCAGCCCGGAATCCATGCTGTGGGTGAAGGCGATCAGCGCGCCCATCACCGCCGGCGACAGCGCGCCCGCAAAGTTTCCCAGCCCGTTGAAAATGCCGCCCGCCGTGGCGCTCACCCGGGGATGGGTGGCCTTCGCCAGCAGGGCGAAAATGTTGGGTGCGCCGGTGCCCCACATAAAGGTGCTGAAGCTCATCGCCGCGATGATGGCAAGCGGGGTGTCGAGGTGCATCACCGCCGCCAGCCCGATGGCCGCCCCCGCCATGGAGATAAAGCAGGCCGCCGCGCGCTTATCGACCCGGTCAGAGAGCCACGCGCCAATCACCTCGCCCGCCAGCATGGCGATGAACGGCATCGACGACAGCCAGCCCGCGTGCTCCAGATGAATGCCTTTGCCCTTGATGAGATAGCCCGGCAGCCAGCCATTGATGCCCCACAGGTAGGTCAGAAAGGCGATGTTAAAGATGCAGATGATCCAGAAGTGCGGGCTGACAAACAGCTCGCGCCGCGCCGCGCGCCGCTCGTCCTGAGACGCCTGCGAGGTACCGGGTTTTGCTTCCAGACGGATCCCGCGCAGGCCAACGCGCACAAAGATAAGCACCGGCACGGTCAGCATTGCCATGACAAAGAAGGTGCTCTGCCAGCCGAAGGTGTTCAGCAGCCAGAGGGAGAGCGGGAAGCCAATTGCCGCCCCTACCGGCGTGCCCAGCAGCCACAGCATGGTGGCGCGCGCCTGTAAATGCTGCGGGAAGTTGTGGCGCACGATGGCGAAAGCCAGCGGGAACAGCGGTCCTTCCGCCACGCCCAGCAGGATGCGCAGGACGATCATTAGCGTGTAGTTATGGGTAAAACCCATCGCCACCATCAGCACGCACCAGATCGCCATCATCCCGGTGAGCAGGCGCAGCGGCGCGATTTTGTCGCCTAAACCGCTCAAAAATACCGACGAAAAGCCGTAGCTCAGCAGGAAGGCGCTCATCAGAATGCCGAGGCGCGTGGTGTCAAAATCGATGCCCATCGCCTGCTGGAAATGGCCGTCGGAAAAGAGCGCCGCGATGCTGATTTTGTCGAAAAACGCCAGCAGCACGCAGGCCAGCAGCGACAGCGGGATGGCCCAGCGCACCGCTTTTTCAGGCGTGCGGGTTCCCTCACCGCTCGCCTCAACGGGCGCGGTGTTGGTCTCTAATGTGGTCATGTCTCCCCCTACGGGTGCGGGTTAGCTATCGCAATGACATCAGTGAAAAAGCCGGATCGGCGAGCGGTACGTCCGACAGGTCCCGCCCCGCCGCCATCCAGCGCTTCGCCAGCTTGACGGTGCGCGCATCGTTGAACGCCACCAGCTGCGTTAGCCGACCGTTGTCGTCCAGCGAGAAATACAGCGCCTCTTCACGCACTATCGTTCGGCTGCCCGGCTGCGGAATGCCGAGGATCTGGATGTTGTGCTGATATTGATCCGACCACAGCCACGGCGCGTCGTCGTAGCCTGGCGCCTCGGGGTTAAGCATGGCTTTCGCCGTCGCCACTGCCTGATTCTGCGCGAAGGCCCAGGACTGGATGCACAGGCCGTAGTGATGGTGCTGCGCCACGTCGCCTGCGGCAAAGATGAACGGATCGGACGTGCGCCCCTGGGCGTCCACCACGATCCCCCGCTCGGAGCGAAGTCCCGCATCGCGCGCCAGCTCAAGATTGAGATCGACACCGATCCCCACCACCACCGCGTCAAAGGTTTCGCGCTGGCCGTCGCAGTGGATGACCGGCAGGCCGTTATCGTCCTCCAGCTCCAGCGCGCCGCAGCCGGTACGGATATCCACCCCCTGCTCGCGATGGATAGCCTCTAAGCGCTGCGACACCTCGCCGCTCACCGAGCGCATGCACAGCGCGGGCTGCTGCTCGAACAGCGTGACCGCTACGCCGCTTTTGCGTGCGGAAGCGGCAATCTCAAGGCCGATCCAGCCGCCGCCGACAATCGCCAGTCTTTTACTTTCCGTCAGACGCGCCTTCAGGCGCTGCGCATCCTGCCAGTGGCGCAGAGTGTAGACCTGCGGATGCGCCGCCCACGCCTGCGAAGGCAGGCGCGCCCGCCCGCCGGTGGCCATTAAAAGAATGTTGTAACTAAGACGTTCGCCGTTGCTTAAACGCACGGTTTTCGCTTCACGATCGACTGATTCAGCACGCAGCGGGCGGTACCAGGTCAGGTTCAGCGCCTGCTGTGCTTCTTCGCTAAACAGCCGCGGGAGCGCCGCGTCCGGCTCCAGCAGAGACGCTTTCGACAGCGGCGGACGTTCGTAGAAATCCCACTCCTCTTCCGCCACCACGCAGATCTCGCCGTCGAAGCCCTCGTCGCGCAGGGTTTTCGCCGCCCAGCCACCCGCCTGACCGCCACCGATAATGACAATGCGCGACGTCATACCGCCTCCGGCTTTTTCTGCTGGCGGCGCGTGTCGTGGTCAATCCCGCCTTCTACCGCCCATTCGGTAAAGGAGACCAGGGAGTGCTCCAGCTCGCGCGGCTGCCAGTTTTCGGTCAGATAGTCGTCGTTGGTGTAATACTCAAACGCGCCGCCGGTCGGGCTATTGACGTACCAGAAATAGGCCGACGACACCGGATGGCGGCCCGGCCCGATAAAGGTGCTCCATTCATTTTTATTCATCGCGATACCGCCGCCGATCACCTCGTGGATGTCGCGCACGGTGAAGGCCACGTGGTTGAGGCCGCGCCTGCGGTTCGGCAGTTGCAGCAGGAACAGGTTGTGATGTCCGCCGCGCACCCCGCAGCGCAGGAACACGGCGCGGTTGATGTAGCGGTCCGAAACCTGGAAGCCGAGCACCTCGCGGTAGAATTTTTCCACCGCCGCCAGCTCCTCCACGAAGAACACCACGTGCCCGACGTTGATCGGCTGCGCGCGATCGTAAACCGGGCTGGGCGTGTCGATACGGCGGGCATCGCCCCACTGGTTAATCGGCTCAACGTTCAGCTCCACGTCAGTCTGCTGGCTGACCTGCACACGCAGGGTCATGCCGTTCGGATCGAGACATTCCAGCGCGTCGCCCATTTCGCGAAAGCCGGGCTGCTGCGCCAGCTTCGGGCGCAGCGCGTCGAGATCGGACTGTGCGGCAACCGCCCAGGTCATGCGGCGCAGGGTGTTGCCCGCTTCAAACGCCGGCGGCAGGTCGGGGCTGTCGATGGGGTTCAGCTCCACGCGCGCGCCGCTCAAGGTGGTAAAACGCTGGCCGCTGGCATCGCCCGTCAGGCCAAAATCACGCATAAATTTGGCGCAGTGCGTCAGGTCTTCCACGCCAAATTCCAGCTTTTCAATTCCGGTTACACTCATCGTTCGTTGCCTCATCTGGCCCAAATTGGGCGTAAAACATGCCTGACGCAGTCAAGCGCCTGACGTTAACTCACTGATTTAGCTGGCCTGTGGCAAATAGCCTAAGAAGCCAGAAATTTTATCCGCCGCGAGGCGAACCTCGTTTTGCAACCGCTCGCGGTCGGTCTGCGGGATCTCCTCCGACGGCACCAGAATGCTGACCACCGCCGCCACGCGTCCGCTTCGGTCATACACCGGGTAGACGATGGAGGAGATGCCGTGGCGGAAGAAGGATTCGCCGATGACAAACCCGCGGGCTTTGTCCTGTTGCACCATCTGCCACAGGGCCTCGCGGTCGTGAAGCTGCCCCGGCGTGTTGCCCGGCAGGCGCTCGTGCGGGAACAACTGTTCGAAATCGGCGCGGGTAATATCGGTCAGCAACATGCGGCCCAGCGAGGTGCAGTGCACCGGCAGGCGGGTGCCAATGCTGACCTGATTGATGCGCGACCCGGCGGCACTGACGCGGGCGATGTAGATAATGTCGCGCCCGTCGCGGATCGCCAGATGGCTGCTGCACTGGCTGACGTCGCGCAGCTGCTCAATCACCGGCTGGCCGACCTGCGCCACGTCTAGCGAGGCGATGTACTCAAAGCCGAGACGCAGCACGTTCATGCCCAGCGAAAAGGTATTGGTGCGCGCGTTGCGCTCCAGAAAGCCCATGTACTCCAGCGTCTGCACCACGCGATAGGCGGTCGCCTTCGGCATATCCACCAGCCGGTGCAGCTCGGCAAAGGTCAGATCGCGATGCTGCTCGCCAAAGGCCAACAGCAGCTGTAAACCGCGCTCCAGCCCCGGCACCAGATACTTCACTTCCTGATCGTTTGCCATAATCGCCACACCTTAGTTAAAGACAAAACCGCCGTTGACCGGGATCAGCTGCCCGGTGATAAACCGCGACAGATCGCTTAACAGCCAGACTACGCTGCCGGTGACGTCTTCCGGCTGCTGCGCGCCGGTTAACGCGCGGCCATTCTCGTAGAGCTGATGGCGCTCGGCCGGAACATATTCGGTCGCCTCGACGCGGGTTAACCCCGGCGCGATGGCATTAATGCGTATACGCTTTTCGCCCAGTTCGCGCGCCATTGAGCGGGTCATGGCAATCACGGCGCCCTTACTGGCGACGTAGGCCATCAGGCGCGGCGCGCCCCACAGCGCGGTGTCGGACGCAACGTTCACGATACCCGCGCCCTCGCGCAGCAGCGGCACCGCGGCGCGCGTCACCAGCCAGGTGCCTTTGACGTTGACGCTCATCACCCGATCCCAGAGATCCGGATCGTAATCGAGCATATTTTTGCCGCCGACGCCCGTCGCCATCGCCGCGTTGTTCACCAGGCCATCGATCTGACCCTGCTCGCCAATCGCGCTGAACACCTGCTCAATGGACTGCGGATCGGCCAGATCGATAACGTGCGGTTCGATCGCATAGCCCCGCTCGCTCAGGGCGTGGGCGCTTTCGGCCAGCTCGCCCTTGAGGATGTCGCACATAACCACCGCCGCGCCCTGCTCCGCGCAGGCTTTGGCAAAGTGAAAGCCCAGCCCGCGCGCGGCGCCGGTTATGACGATGCGCTTGCCGCTCAGCAGCCCGTTCATCAGGCGGCTCCCTGCTGTTCTTCGCGCATCGCCAGTTGCTCTTTGGCGGCCTTTTGCATCATGCGGCGCAGGCGCGAGAGGCCGACGTCGTGCTGATACAGGTATTCATGGTCGCGGGCGTTTGGCGCCAGGCTTTCCAGCACCACGCGGTCCTGCTCCAGCACTTCCCAGTGCAGTTTTTCCAGACGGTTGCGGTACATGAAGCGCCACATGTCGCGCTGCCAGCCCTGCACCCGGCGAATGCGCCAGAAGAAGACGCGGCAGTTGTCGTTATCTTCCGGCACCACCATGCCGACGATAAAGAAGTGGCCGCCCGGCCCGAAACGCTTCTTGTACGGAATGGAGAGGCGCATCCAGCAGGTGCCGCTGTTGCCCAGCTCCACCCAGTCAAAGTTGACGCCGCTCTGCCCTTTCTTCTCGAAGATAAAGCCGGTTTTGGTCGGCTGGAGCACCATGTCGGCCTTGCGATCCCCTTCCGCCATTGAGTGCGACGAGGAGTGCAGATAGGTGCCGTGCATCGGGTCCATCACGTTTTCCAGCGCGTACTGGTAATTGCATTTCCACGCGGCGGTGCAGAGGAAGTTGCTGAAGCTGTCCGTATCGGCGAGCTCGTCCGGGAAGGTCAGCTCGTCCGGCTGCTGGTCCGCGGTGACGCCAAACCACAGAAAGATTGCGCCGTGCGCCTCCTGCACGTTGTAGCTGCGCACGCACTGCTGGCCGACCAGCGGACATTTGTCCACGGCGGGCACGTCTTTCACCTCGCCGTTGCCCGCGACCTCCACGCCGTGATACCAGCAGGCAATGCGGTCGCCCAGGTTCCAGCCCATCGACAGGCGTGCGCCGCGGTGCGGACAGCGGTCCTCCAGCGCCTGCACCTGGCCGTCTTTGTTGCGCCAGACCACAATCTGTTCGCCCAGGCGGGTAATGCCCACCGGTGCAGACTGCACCTCCCAGCTCGCCAGCACCGGATACCAGAGGCCGCGCAGACCTTTATCGAGATAGTGTTGTACGGTAGTCGTCATCGCGTTGCCCTCAGTAGCCGTTAACCTGTAAGAATGCCTGGAAGCTGGCCTCGCTCCACGGCTCGCCCTGCTGATCGTGCATGCGCACCGCGTTCAGCCCGTTCACCAGCTCCGGTAAAGTTTCAACTCCCTGCTCGAAGAGATCTTCCAGCGTGGCGATAAGGTTCACTTCCCAGCTTTCCGGCTCGCGGCTGCGGGTCTGCCAGATCAGGTTCTGGTAATCACCCGGCTTATGGATCGCACCGTTACCGCCCTCAGCCGGTGGGGCAAACTGACGGCTTTCCGGCAGCGCCGGGTTGTAGTTCAGGGTGTCGCTCATGCCACGGTCTCCTCGACGAAGGTAATCTGAATCTGGTTTTCAAAAACCCGAACCGGGTAGCGGTTGAGGTTGCGCCCGCCGGGGCCGTGCAGGCACTGACCGGTTTTGACGTCGAATACCGCCTCGTGCAACGGGCATTCCACCTTGCCGTCCTCCACGAAGCCCTGGCTCAGCAGGGCATAGGCGTGGGGGCATACGTCTTCCAGCGCGTAATATTCACCGTCAATCAAATACACGCCGATCTCTTTACCGTCGACGTTGCCGCTAAAAGGGAAATCTTCCTGTACTTGTTCTGCGTCACATACGCCTATCCAGCTCATCACGATCCTCCAGGCTTTTGTTTCATATATGAAACTCTGTTTCTTATTTAATACGGTCAATATAAAAGCGATGAATGTTTCGTCAAGCCGCAATGTGACGAATTTGTTAATCAAACAGCAATTAATTAACTAAGTGTGCAAAGGATCACGAAAAAATGCAGCGATATGAAATTTTCATTATTTCGGTGTGAAAGAATACGATTTATCGATGGCCTTAAATTTTAATAATCAGTGATTGACTTCTTTTCTTTTTGTTCCTTAAAAATAAAAGAAGTGAAAAACATCGTGTTTCACCTGTGAAACTTAATTTTATTTTTTCTTTAATAAACAATGAGTTTCACAGGTGAACCATTTTACCCACGTGATAATCACGCGCATAAAAATAGAAATAAGCAAAAACATAAGGCAGGCGTTATGACGGCAAGATGGCAAGGCACAGTGGCATTGTTATTACTGGTTATTATTTCCTACGTTGACCGGGTGAATATTTCTGTAATGATTTTAAACCCGGAATTTGCTCAGCATTTTCAGCTAAATGAAAACAGAATGTTACAGGGAATGCTTATGACCTGTTTTCTGCTGGGTTATGGATTTTCAGCTTTATTATTAACTCCAGTTATTGAAAGCAAACTCCATTATCGACAGGGATTATTGAGCAGCATAGCGATGTGGGCAGCGGTATGCGCCATTTCACCGCTGCTCGGATCGCTGATGGGCATGCTCGTCGCGCGCACGATCCTGGGGATCGCTGAGGGGCCGCTCTTTTCGCTGAAAACGCGCTTCATCAGCAATCACTTTAGCTCGCAGGAGATCGGCAAACCCAACGCCGTGACCGCGCTGGGCGTCTCGCTCGGGCTGGCCGTGGGCTTTCCGCTGGTAACGTGGCTGATGGCGCATCTCGGCTGGGCCGGGTCGTTTTATGCCCTGGCGGTATTAAATCTGGTGCTGGGTGGCGGCCTTGTCTGGCGCTTCCTGCCCGCGCCGCGGGGTGCGGAGAAAATCAAAAAACCGGGCTTCGCAGAGACGTTTTCGCTGGCCTGGCAAACGCCGCTGCTCGGGTGGATCCTGCTGGTTGAGATTGCCACCCTGAGCTATCTCTGGGGGAGCAGCGCCTGGCTGCCCGCGTGGCTGCGCGACGAGCATCATTTCTCGCTGCACGCCACGGGCATGCTTGCGGCCATTCCCTTCCTGCTGAGTCTGGGCTCGAAGTTCCTCGGCGGGGTGCTGCTCGACAGAATGCGCCCGGAACAGGCACCAATGCTGTTTGTGGTGGGCGGCGCGCTGACGGCGCTGTCCGTGGTCGCGCTGATGCTCAGCCATCAGCCTGCCTGGCTGGCGCTGTTTATGCTCTCGGCGAATATCTTCTGGGGGCTACAGGGGGCGGCTATTCCGGCGGTGATCCAGCATCACGCCGCGCGGGAAGCGGTGGGCAGCGCTTACGGCATTATCAACGGGATCGGCAATATCTGCGCGGCGTTTATTCCGCTGCTGATGGGGATGGTGATGAGGTCGGTAGGGTCAGTCAGCTCAGGCTTTTCGGTGCTGGTCGTCTCGCAGGTAATCACCCTGCTTGCCGGGGGAATGTTGCTGCTGCGCATGCGTCGCGCAGCAGCAATCAGCGCGTAAGGCTTATTCGCCTTTTTTCGCGGCCTGGATGTAGAGCATTTCCAGCGCCAGGGTCGCCGCGGCAAGCGCGGTGATCTCGGACTGGTCATAGGCTGGCGCCACTTCCACCACGTCCATCCCAACGATGTTCAGATCCTTCAGGCCACGCACCAGCTTGATGGCGCGGTCTGACGTCAGGCCGCCAATAACCGGCGTACCGGTACCCGGTGCAAACGCCGGATCCAGGCAGTCGATATCGAAGGTCAGGTATACAGGCATATCGCCGACGATCTGCTTAACCTGAGCCAGAATATCGTCCACGCCGCGATCGTTCACCTGGCCGGCGTCCAGCACGGTGAAACCGTTGTCTTTGTCGAACTCGGTACGGATGCCGATCTGCACGGAGTGGTTCGGATCGATCAGGCCTTCTTTCGGCGCGGTGTAGAACATGGTGCCGTGGTCGAACTCGCAGCCGTTCGCGTAGGTGTCGGTATGCGCATCGAAGTGCACCAGCGCCATTTTACCGAAGTGCTTCGCGTGAGCGCGCAGCAGCGGCAGAGTGACAAAGTGGTCACCGCCGAAGGAGAGCATGCGCTTACCGGCAGCCAGCAGCTTCTCGGCGTGCGCCTGCAGCTTTTCGCTCATCTCACGCGTGTCGCCGAAGGCGTACACCAGGTCACCGCAGTCCACCACGTTCAGGCGCTCGCGCATGTCGAAGTTCCACGGGAAGCGGTTGTGCTCCCAGGCCAGGTTGGTGGAAACCTGGCGGATTGCCGCCGGGCCGTGACGTCCACCCGCACGACCGGAGGTTGCCATGTCGAACGGCACGCCGGTGATCACCCAGTCCGCATCGCTGTCGTACGGCTGGAAGTTCATTGGAAGGCGTAAAAAACCAAACGCGTTAGATACCAGAGAGTTATCGTACTGATGACCTAAAGTGCTCATGTCCTGACCTCTTTTAACGTCGATACATTAAAAACAGATGAAAAAAAATCCCCTCCGCGTCGTTAAACCCGACGAGGAAGGGATTGATTCGTAAATCGCATATTGGGGCGAATTATCGCCGTTAATTCATACGGGTTCAAGTGAGTATAGGGCATTGTGCGGTCTGATGCCCTCACCCCAACCCTCTCCCACCGGGAGAGGGAGTTTTACCTACTCGTCTTCCAGGTAGGTGTACCCGTACAGACCCGCTTCAAACTCTTCCAGGAACTGCTGCTGCAGCGCGTCGTCCAGACCGGTGTTTTTCACCTGGTCGCGGAACTGGGTGAGCAGTTTTTTCGGATCCAGCTGCACGTATTCCAGCATGTCCGCCACGGTGTCCCCTTCGTCGGACAGCTCAACCTCGACGCTGCCGTCAGGGAAGACAAACACGTCAACCGCTTCGGTATCGCCGAACAGGTTGTGCATGTTGCCGAGGATCTCCTGATACGCACCCACCATAAAGAAGCCCAGCATTGGCGGGTTCTCCGGATCGTACTCCGGCATTGGCATCGTCGTTGCGATACCGTCACCGTCAACGTAATGGTCAATCGCGCCGTCAGAGTCACAGGTGATGTCCAGCAGCACTGCGCGACGTTCCGGGGCGTGGTTCAGCCCTTCCAGCGGCAGAACCGGGAACAGCTGGTCGATACCCCAGGCATCCGGCATCGACTGGAACAGGGAGAAGTTGACGTACATTTTGTCCGCCATACGCTCCTGCAACTCGTCGATAATCGGACGATGCGCGCGGTTGCTCGGGTCGAGCTGTTTCTGCACTTCATGGCACATGTTCAGATAGAGCTGCTCCGCCCACGCGCGCTCCTGCAGGCTGAAGGTGCCTGACGAGTAGCCGACGTGGATATCGTGCAGGTCCATCTGGCTGTCGTGCAGCCATTCGCGCAGGGAACGGCGCGTGCCCGGCTCGTGCATCTCCTGCCAGGTTTCCCACATGCTTTGCAGGGAACGCGGGGCATCATCTTGCGGAGGCGTCGCTTCGGTGATTTCGCTGCGCTCAACGCCAATGATATTAGACACCAGCACCGTATGGTGCGCGGTAACCGCGCGGCCGGACTCGGTGATCACCGTCGGGTGCGGCAGGCCGTGCTCTTCACAGGCATCGCCAATCGCCCAGATGATGTTGTTGGCGTATTCGTTCAGGCCGTAGTTCACCGAGCAGTCGGACTGCGAGCGGGTCCCTTCGTAGTCCACGCCCAGGCCGCCGCCCACGTCGAAGCACTGAATATTCACGCCAAGCTTGTGCAACTCAACGTAGAAACGCGCGGACTCACGCACGCCGGTGGCGATGTCGCGGATATTGGCCATCTGCGAGCCGAGGTGGAAGTGCAGCAGCTGAATGCTGTCCAGACGACCGCGCTCGCGCAGGATCTCCACCAACTGCAGCACCTGGTTCGCCGCGAGGCCGAACTTGGATTTTTCACCGCCGGAAGACTGCCATTTACCGGAACCCTGCGACGCCAGACGCGCACGCACGCCGAGGCGTGGGATCACGTTCAGACGCTCGGCCTCTTCCAGCACGATGGCAATTTCGGTCATCTTCTCGATAACCAGATAGACCTTGTGGCCCATCTTCTCGCCAATCAGCGCCAGACGAATGTATTCGCGGTCTTTATAGCCGTTACAGACGATCACCGACCGGGTCATGCCCGCGTGCGCCAGAACCGCCATCAGCTCCGCTTTGGAGCCTGCTTCCAGTCCCAGCGGTTCGCCGGAGTGGATCAGGGATTCGATTACGCGGCGGTGCTGGTTCACCTTGATCGGGTAAACCAGGAAGTAGTCGCCGTTATAGCCGTAGGATTCACGCGCGCGCTTGAACGCGGCGTTAATGGAACGCAGGCGATGTTGCAGGATCTGCGGGAAGCAGAACAGTGCAGGCAAACGCTGGCCCTGCGCTTCACGGGCTTTCACCAGCTTAGCGAGATCCACGCGCGCTTCAGGGACGTCCGGGTCCGGGCAGACGCTGATGTGGCCCAGTTCGTTGACGTCGTAGTAGTTATTGCCCCACCAGGCAATATTGTAAGTGCGCAGCATCTTGCTGGCTTCCTGGGAGCTCATCGCAACCTCCTGCATAGAACGTAGTACACCCTGTTCGCCCGCTGACGAAGGCGAAAAAGAAGACATGTCGTCAGACATAGCGAACCTCAACTCTTTGTATTAAGTGTAAAACAGTTGACTACTATCGCAGCGTTATACGGCGATAACAACCCATAAACGGCTCTGTTTCCCAGCAGAGTATGCTGAAATCCAGACCGTGCGACCGGTTTCTTATTCATATCATTGTAAAACACGTATCCGAACTCTGTATGACAAGGTTCGGCGAAACCACGAGAAAACTCTTGTATTAACAAGAGCGCCCTTGTTCAGTTTTCACAGAGCGTAACCGGCCCTTGAATCCTGAGAAGCGCCGAGATGGGTATAACATCGGCAGGTTTGCAGACTAGAAATGCGGGTTGCGGGAATCAATGGCGCGCCAGAACGGCAGCGCTGAATTAGCGGAAAACGATGGTTCATTATCTCGTATCACCTCCACGGCCGCCTCTGATGAAACGGACCCCAAGCCAAAGCTAACAGTTCACTGCTCAACCCGGCTGGAAGTGGCGACACGATGTATTCATCGAGCGCTGATTTTATATGAGCCGCGCGCCGCGTTTTATACCGAGAAGGGGGCTAAAAAGCAAAACAAAAATACGCGTGTTGCCAGCAGCGTCAGGAAAAATTTCCAGCAACCATTTCAACGCAGTGAGAGATGAATCAAAAAAAACTGGAAATCGGGCGAAGAAGTGACCTAAAATAGCCATCCAGATGTTAATCCATCTATACTGATTAACACTCATACTGCCAGTGTCAAAAACCTGCAGGCCTTGGTAGAATTATCTCCTTTGGCTATTCCACACAGCAGCTTGAGCTAACCAAATTCCTCTTAGGTGAAATAAAACATGGCAAAACACCTGTTTACGTCCGAGTCCGTATCAGAAGGACATCCTGATAAAATTGCTGACCAAATCTCCGATGCGGTGCTGGATGCGATCCTGGCGCAGGATCCTAAAGCGCGCGTAGCGTGTGAAACCTATGTCAAAACCGGCATGGTTCTGGTTGGCGGTGAGATCACCACCAGCGCATGGGTTGATATCGAAGAGATTACCCGTAACACGGTGCGTGAGATCGGCTATGTGCATTCTGATATGGGCTTTGATGCCAACTCCTGCGCTGTGCTGAGCGCGATTGGCAAACAGTCTCCGGACATTAACCAGGGCGTTGACCGTGCCGATCCGCTGGAACAAGGCGCGGGCGACCAGGGCCTGATGTTCGGTTATGCAACCAACGAAACCGACGTGCTGATGCCAGCACCTGTGACCTACGCACACCGTCTGGTGCAGCGTCAGGCTGAAGTGCGTAAAAACGGCACCCTGCCGTGGCTGCGCCCGGATGCGAAAAGCCAGGTCACCTTCCAGTACGACGACGGCAAAATCGTCGGTATTGACGCTGTGGTGCTGTCTACCCAGCATGCCGAAGAGATCGATCAGAAATCCCTGCAGGAAGCAGTGATGGAAGAGATTATCAAGCCGGTACTGCCGACCGAATGGCTGAGCTCAGCAACCAAATTCTTCATCAACCCAACTGGACGCTTTGTTATCGGCGGCCCAATGGGCGACTGCGGCCTGACCGGTCGTAAAATCATCGTTGATACCTACGGCGGCATGGCGCGTCACGGTGGCGGCGCGTTCTCCGGTAAAGATCCGTCTAAAGTTGACCGTTCTGCCGCGTACGCTGCACGTTATGTGGCGAAAAACATCGTTGCTGCCGGCCTGGCCGACCGCTGTGAAATTCAGGTTTCCTACGCTATCGGCGTGGCTGAGCCAACCTCCATCATGGTGGAAACCTTCGGTACTGAAAAAGTGCCTTCAGAACAGCTGACCCTGCTGGTGCGCGAGTTCTTCGACCTGCGTCCATACGGCCTGATTCAGATGCTGGATCTGCTGCACCCAATCTACCAGGAAACCGCTGCATACGGTCACTTTGGTCGTGAACATTTCCCATGGGAAAAAACCGACAAAGCCGCTCTGCTGCGTGAGGCTGCCGGTCTGAAGTAATCGACAGCCGAGAGTATTAAACAGGCCAGCCTTTGTGCTGGCTTTTTTTATGTCGGGGCGCGGCTAAAGCCGCACAACTGAAAGCGATTACACCGCACCGGATATATCCCTCTTTCAGAATATTCTCTTTGCATGATCGCCTTTCTTCTGCTGTTACATTTACTTTCAGTTAAGTCTGAAATTCAAACAAACGCGATGCGCATCACCTCGTTTACCTCTATATTTTCAAAGCTTTAATAATTTTTACGGTTTCACGTTAGTGTAACCGATTACACCATTGTGATTAATCTCACATATTTTTATGGGTCGCTCACCTACCCTTATCATCAATAAAACTGATAACCCAACTGGAGGGCATAATGCCTGACAATAAAAAACAGGGGCGTACGTCCAACAAGGCGATGACTTTCTTCGTCTGCTTCCTCGCCGCCCTGGCAGGATTACTCTTTGGCCTGGATATCGGCGTCATTGCCGGCGCTCTTCCCTTCATCGCAGACGAATTCCAGATTAACGCGCATACCCAGGAATGGGTGGTTAGCTCCATGATGTTCGGTGCGGCCGTTGGGGCCGTCGGCAGCGGCTGGCTCTCCTTCAAGCTCGGACGCAAAAAGAGCCTGATGATCGGTGCGATCCTCTTCGTCGCCGGTTCGCTCTTCTCCGCTGCCGCCCCTAACGTTGAAGTGCTTATTCTTTCCCGCGTGCTGCTGGGCCTTGCGGTGGGCGTGGCGTCTTACACCGCCCCGCTCTACCTCTCCGAAATAGCGCCGGAGAAAATCCGCGGCAGTATGATTTCCATGTACCAGCTGATGATCACCATCGGTATTCTCGGCGCTTACCTGTCCGATACCGCGTTCAGCTACAGCGGCGCATGGCGCTGGATGCTCGGCGTGATCATCATCCCGGCTATTCTGCTGTTGATTGGCGTCTTCTTCCTGCCGGACAGCCCGCGCTGGTTTGCCGCCAAGCGCCGCTTCGTTGATGCCGAACGCGTGCTGCTCCGCCTGCGCGATACCAGCGCGGAAGCGAAAAACGAGCTGGAAGAGATCCGCGAAAGCCTGAAGGTAAAACAGTCCGGCTGGGCGCTGTTTAAAGAGAACAGCAACTTCCGTCGGGCGGTGTTCCTCGGCGTGCTGCTGCAGGTGATGCAGCAGTTCACCGGGATGAACGTCATCATGTACTACGCGCCAAAAATCTTTGAACTGGCGGGTTACACCAACACCACCGAGCAGATGTGGGGCACCGTTATTGTGGGCCTGACCAACGTGCTGGCGACCTTTATCGCCATCGGCCTGGTGGACCGCTGGGGTCGTAAGCCAACCCTGACCCTGGGCTTCCTGGTGATGGCGACGGGTATGGGCGTACTCGGTACGATGATGCATGTGGGCATTCACTCCCCAACCGCCCAGTACTTCGCGGTGGGCATGCTGCTGATGTTTATCGTCGGGTTTGCGATGAGCGCCGGTCCGCTGATTTGGGTACTGTGCTCTGAAATCCAGCCGCTGAAAGGGCGTGATTTTGGTATCACCTGCTCTACCGCAACCAACTGGATTGCCAACATGATCGTCGGCGCAACGTTCCTGACCATGCTCA
The DNA here is from genome assembly GCF_014895895.1 of Enterobacter cloacae complex sp. P14RS. NCBI lineage: Bacteria > Pseudomonadati > Pseudomonadota > Gammaproteobacteria > Enterobacterales > Enterobacteriaceae > Enterobacter > Enterobacter cloacae complex sp. P14RS. Next base: position 295,545 of record NZ_JADBQM010000004.1, on the reverse strand, counting down.
ACACCCTGGGCAATGCCAACACCTTCTGGGTCTACGCCGGTCTGAATATCTTCTTTATTGTGCTGACCGTCTGGCTGGTTCCAGAAACCAAACATGTTTCTCTGGAACATATTGAACGTAACCTGATGAAAGGTCGTCCGCTGCGCGAAATCGGCGCCCACGACTAATCCTCTTGCGGGAGGCGCCTCTTGCGCCTCCCCGCTTCCCGCTTTATGCTCTGCCCCTATGAAAGCTCCCCGTCTCCCCATCGCCATTCAGCAAGCCGTTATGCGCAGCCTGCGGGAAAAACTTGCCCAGGCGAATCTGAAACTCGGCCGCAATTACCCTGAACCGAAGCTGGTCTATCAGCAGCGCGGCACCGCAGCCGGCACCGCCTGGCTGGAACCGTACGAGATCCGCCTGAACCCGGTGCTGATGATGGAAAACCAGCAGGCGTTTATTGAAGAAGTGGTGCCGCACGAGCTGGCGCACCTTCTGGTATGGAAGCATTTTGGCCGCGTCGCACCGCACGGCAAAGAGTGGAAGTGGATGATGGAAGCGGTGCTCGGCGTTCCGGCGCGCCGTACCCATCAGTTCGAGCTGGAATCGGTACGCCGCAATACCTTCCCCTATCGCTGCCAGTGTCAGCAGCACCAGCTTACCGTCCGCCGCCATAACCGCGTGGTGCGCGGCGAGGCGACCTACCGCTGCGTCAAATGCGGCGAACCGCTGATTGCAGAGTAATCACCTGAACTTTCAGGAACTTTTCTGATCTGACTGATTGCATACAGGAACAACATTCGTTACGTTGCGGGCTCGTTTTGACACGGAGTGTAAGATGTCCCGTAATGTTTCTCTCGCGGTCGCTTTTCTGGCGACGGCGCTTTCCGGTCAGGCCCTGGCCGACGGTATCAACAGTTTTTCCCAGGCCAAGGCAGCAGGCGTGAAGGTGAACGCCGATGTGCCGGGCGATTTCTACTGCGGCTGCAAAATTAACTGGCAGGGCAAAAAAGGGGTCGTTGACCTCGAATCCTGCGGCTATAAGGTGCGTAAAAACGAAAACCGCGCCAGCCGCATCGAGTGGGAGCATGTCGTTCCGGCCTGGCAGTTTGGTCACCAGCGCCAGTGCTGGCAGGACGGCGGTCGTAAAAACTGCGCCAAAGATCCGGTTTATCGCCAGATGGAAAGCGACATGCATAACCTGCAGCCTGCGGTAGGTGAAGTGAACGGCGACCGCGGCAATTTCATGTACAGCCAGTGGAACGGTGGCGAAGGCCAGTACGGCCAGTGCGGTATGAAGGTAGATTTCAAAGAGAAAGTCGCCGAGCCCCCTGCCCGCGCGCGCGGCAGCATCGCCCGCACCTACTTCTACATGCGTGACCGTTATGACCTCAACCTTTCACGCCAGCAGACGCAGCTGTTCAATGCCTGGGATAAGCAGTATCCGGTGACGGAATGGGAATGCCAGCGCGACGAACGTATCGCCAGAGTCCAGGGGAATCATAACCCTTACGTCCAGCGGGCTTGCCAGGCGCAAAAGAGCTAACCTACACTACGGCAATTCGCTTATACCGCATGACATATGGAATTTTTGACTATGCGCATTCCCCGCATTTACCACCCTGAACTGATTACCGCAGGCCGCGAAATCGCCCTGTCTGACGACGCCGCTAACCACGTTGGCCGCGTGCTGCGCATGGGGGCTGGCCAGGCAATACAGCTGTTCGACGGCTCTAATCAGGTTTTCGACGCGGAAATCACGCGGGCGGATAAAAAAAGCGTGCATGTAAATGTCTTGCGCGGCGAAGTGGACGACCGTGAATCGCCGCTGCACATCCACCTTGGGCAGGTGATGTCGCGCGGAGAAAAGATGGAGTTCACCATTCAAAAATCCATTGAGCTGGGTGTAAGCCTCATTACGCCACTTTTTTCCGAGCGCTGTGGCGTTAAACTGGATGCGGAACGTCTGAACAAAAAGATCCAGCAGTGGCAGAAAATCGCCATTGCGGCCTGCGAACAGAGCGGCCGCAACCGTATTCCGGAGATCCGCCCGGCGATGGATCTGGAGGACTGGTGTGCAGAAGAGGATAGCGGGCTGAAGCTCAATCTTCATCCGCGCGCCAGCGCCAGCATCAATACGCTGCCGCTGCCCGTTGAGCGCGTACGCCTGCTGATTGGCCCCGAAGGCGGCCTGTCGGCGGACGAAATTGCGATGACGGCGCGCTACCAGTTTACTGATATTCTGTTGGGACCTCGCGTTCTGCGCACTGAGACAACGGCACTCACGGCCATAACCGCGCTACAGGTACGGTTTGGCGATCTGGGTTGAAGTATTAACGGAGAAGAACATGATAAAGCTCGGCATCGTGATGGATCCCATCGCAAACATTAACATCAAGAAAGATTCCAGCTTCGCCATGCTGCTGGAAGCGCAGCGTCGTGGCTATGAGCTCCACTATATGGAGATGAACGATCTTTATCTGATCAACGGTGAAGCCCGCGCACGCACCCGCATCGTTAACGTCGAGCAGAACTACGACAAATGGTACGAATTCGGCACCGAGCAGGACATTGCCCTGGCCGACCTCAACGTCATCCTGATGCGTAAAGATCCGCCGTTTGACACCGAATACATCTATAGCACCTACATCCTTGAGCGTGCCGAAGAGAAAGGGACGCTGATCGTCAACAAGCCGCAGAGCCTGCGCGACTGCAACGAGAAGCTTTACACCGCCTGGTTCTCTGACCTGACGCCGGAAACGCTGGTAACCCGCAGCAAAGCGCAGCTGAAAGAATTCTGGCAGAAGCACGGCGACATCATCATGAAGCCGCTGGACGGCATGGGCGGCGCGTCTATTTTCCGCGTGAAGGAAGGCGACCCGAACATTGGCGTGATTGCCGAAACGCTGACCGAGCTGGGCACGCGTTACTGCATGGCGCAAAACTATATTCCAGCGATCAAAGATGGCGATAAGCGCGTGCTGGTCGTGGACGGTGAGCCGGTGCCTTACTGCCTGGCGCGTATCCCACAGGGTGGCGAAACCCGCGGTAACCTGGCGGCAGGTGGCCGCGGCGAGCCGCGTCCGCTAACCGAAAGCGACTGGGAAATTGCCCGCCGCGTTGGCCCAACGCTGAAAGCCAAAGGCCTGATCTTCGTTGGCCTGGATATCATCGGCGATCGCCTGACTGAAGTTAACGTCACCAGCCCAACCTGCATTCGCGAAATCGAAGCGGAGTTCCCGATCTCGATCACCGGAATGCTGATGGACGCTATCGAAAAACGTTTACAGAAATAAACTGTGACAGCGCCTGGGTTTATCCCCATACTGGGCGCTGTCGCTTTTTAAACCAGGAAACAGTACCTCTGACAATGAATTTACAGCATCACTTTCTTATTGCCATGCCTGCTCTCCAGGATCCGATTTTTCGCCGCGCCGTGGTTTATATTTGTGAATACAATGAAGACGGCGCGATGGGTATTATCATCAACAAACCGCTGGAAAACCTGCAGGTTGAAGGGATTCTGGACAAGCTGAAAATCTCGGCTGAAGCGCGCCTGCCGGAAATCCGGCTTGATAAACCGGTGATGCTGGGTGGACCTCTTGCCGAAGATCGCGGCTTTATCCTGCATACCCCGCCGGTATTCTCTTCCAGCATTCGCATCTCCGATAACACCGTGATCACCACCTCGCGCGACGTGCTTGAAACGCTGGGCACCGCTGAGCAGCCTTCCGAAGTGCTGGTGGCGCTGGGCTATTCGTCGTGGGAGAAAGGCCAGCTTGAGCAAGAGATCCTCGATAACGCCTGGCTTACCGCACCTGCGGACATGAATATTCTGTTTAAAACCCCTATTGCCGATCGCTGGCGTGACGCGGCAAAGCTGATAGGCATTGATATTCTGACCATGCCTGGCGTAGCGGGGCACGCGTAATGAGCGGCACCCTTCTCGCCTTCGACTTCGGCACCAAAAGCATCGGCGTCGCCGTGGGTCAACGGATCACCGGCACCGCCCGCCCGCTCACGGCGCTGAAAGCTAACGACGGCACGCCGGACTGGAACCTGATTGAGCGCCTGCTCAAAGAGTGGCAGCCGGACGACGTGATTGTCGGCCTGCCGCTGAACATGGACGGCACCGAGCAACCGCTTACCGCCCGTGCGCGTAAATTCGCCAATAAAATCCATGGCCGCTTTGGCGTCTCCGTGAAGCTTCACGACGAGCGTCTCAGCACCGTCGAAGCGCGTGCAGGCCTGTTTGAACACGGTGGCTTCCGGGCGCTCAACAAAGGCAGCGTAGACTCCGCTTCAGCCGTTATCATCCTCGAAAGCTACTTCGAACAGGGCTTTTAAAGGCAGGGGCCTACAGCCGCCCCTGTGCCCGTCTCTCCGCCAGGCTCTGGTCAAAGTTCTGCATTCCCGCCTGCTGGCCGGTTTGAATGATGCCGGGCAGCTGCCACGTCTTCCCCTCACGAATCAGATTCGCCGCCGCCGCGGTGTTTACCAGCAGCTCGTACAGCGCGACGCGCCCGCCCTGAAGATCGGGAAGCAGCTTTTGCGCCAGCACTGCCCGCAGGCTGCCAGCCAGCTGGTTACGCACCGGATCTTTCTCCTGCGCCGGGAACGTATCGATCAACCGTTCAATCGCCTGTGCTGCCCCGCGCGTGTGCAGCGTCGCCAGCACCAGATGCCCGGTCTCCGCCGCCGTCAGCGCCAGGCGGATCGTTTCGCTGTCGCGCAGCTCCCCCAGCAAAATAACGTCCGGGTCCTCGCGTAACGCACTGCGCAGCGCCTCTGCAAATGACGGGCTGTGCTGGCCTATCTCCCGCTGCTGAATCAGGCAACGTTCACTCTGGTACATAAACTCCACCGGATCTTCAAGCGTGAGGATATGGCCGTCAGTATGGCGGTTGAGGAAGTCGACCATTGCGGCCAGCGTGGTGGATTTACCGCTGCCGGTCGCTCCCGTTACCAGAATCAACCCGTTGTCGCTGGACAACAGTTCGGGAATAGCGCGCGGCACCCCAAGCGAAGGGAGCTGCGGACAGGAACGCGGCAACAGCCGCAGGGTAACGGAGATGCCCTTCATCTGCTTAAACGCACTGCCGCGCAGACGCTGGTCTCCTGCGACCGTCACGGCAAAATCGACCTGCCCGTTTGCCCACCATGCGCCCTGCTGTTCGTCGTTGAGCCACGCCTTTAGCAACGCCCCGACATCGGGCGGCGGAAACGGGGCCGGCTCAAGGCGGCCCAATCTGCGCCAGCGCGGTGGTGAATCACTGCACAGGTGTAGATCGGAGACGTTATGCTTTACACTAAGGGCCACAATTTCTTCCACATCCATAGACTACTCCTCGGAAAATGAACGACATTGCGCATAACCTGGCACAGGTCCGGGACAAAATCTCAGCCGCTGCAACGCGTTGCGGCCGTGCTTCAGAAGAAATTACGTTGCTTGCAGTCAGCAAAACCAAGCCTGCGAGCGCTATCGCAGAAGCGATTGCTGCAGGTCACCGGGCGTTTGGCGAAAACTACGTGCAGGAAGGTGTGGATAAAATTCGCTACTTCCAGGAGCAGGAGACGTCCGATCTGCAATGGCACTTTATTGGTCCCCTGCAGTCGAACAAAAGCCGTCTGGTAGCAGAGCACTTTGACTGGTGCCATACCATCGACCGTCTGCGTATTGCTTCCCGTCTGAGCGACCAGCGCCCGGCGGAGATGCCTGCGCTTAACGTGCTGATTCAAATCAACATCAGTGATGAAAACAGCAAGTCCGGCATTGCGCTGAGCGAGCTGGATGCGCTGGCCGCAGAGGTGGCCGCTCTGCCGCGCTTAACCCTGCGCGGGCTGATGGCCATTCCGGCACCTGAGTCAAGTTATGAAAGGCAGTTTGCCGTGGCACAGCAAATGGCTGTAGCATTTGAGGCGCTTAAAGCGCGCTATGAAACGGTAGACACGCTTTCACTGGGCATGTCGGATGATATGGAAGCCGCCATCGCGGCAGGCAGCACTATGGTGCGCATCGGCACAGCCATTTTCGGTGCGCGCGACTACACCAAATAATAAGGAAACCTGAGGAACGCCATGAAGACGTTGACTTTCCTGCTCTCAACGGTCATTGAGCTGTACACGATGGCGCTTTTGCTGCGCGTCTGGATGCAGTGGGCCCGCTGTGACTTTTACAATCCGTTCTCCCAGTTTGTCGTGAAAATCACGCAACCTGTTGTCGGACCGCTGCGCCGTATTATCCCGGCCATGGGCCCCATCGACAGCGCTTCGCTGCTGGTGGCGTTTATTCTGAGCGTGCTCAAAGCCATCGTGCTGTTTATGGTCATCACCTTCCAGCCGATTATCTGGATTGCCGCCGTCCTGATTCTGATCAAAACCGTCGGTTTGCTGATCTTCTGGGTACTGCTGGTGATGGCGATCATGAGCTGGGTAAGCCAGGGGCGTAGCCCGGTAGAGTACGCCTTGATTCAGCTGGCCGAGCCACTGCTGCGTCCGATCCGTAACCTGCTTCCGTCCATGGGCGGCATCGACTTCTCCCCGATGATCCTGGTGCTGCTGCTCTATGTGATCAACATGGGGATCGCCGAACTGCTCCAGTCTACGGGCGATATGCTGCTGCCGGGGCTGTGGATGGCGCTATGAGTGCAGTAAGCACCTGCACCGACGGGCTGGTTTTACGGCTGTATATTCAGCCAAAAGCCAGCCGTGACAGTATTGTTGGGCTGCATGGCGACGAGCTAAAGGTCGCCATCACCGCCCCACCGGTCGATGGCCAGGCGAACGCGCATCTGACCAAATATCTGGCAAAACAGTTTCGCGTCGCCAAAAGCCAGGTCATCATTGAAAAAGGTGAACTTGGGCGGCATAAACAGGTAAAAATCCTTAATCCGCAATCTATCCCGACGGAAGTCGCGGCTCTGACAGAACAGGACTAAACCATGCAGAAAGTTGTTCTCGCGACCGGTAACGCCGGTAAAGTGCGCGAGCTGGCCTCGCTATTAAATGATTTTGGGCTGGACGTGGTGGCTCAGACCGAGCTGGGCGTGGAGTCCGCCGAAGAGACGGGCCTGACGTTTATCGAAAACGCCATTCTGAAAGCGCGCCATGCGGCGCAGGTAACCGGCCTGCCCGCGATTGCCGACGACTCCGGTCTGGCCGTGGATTTCCTCGGCGGCGCGCCGGGAATTTACTCCGCGCGCTATTCCGGGGTGGACGCCACCGACCAGCAGAATCTGGAAAAGCTGCTCGTGGCCCTGAAGGACGTTCCCGACGAACAGCGTACCGCGCAGTTCCACTGCGTGCTGGTCTACATGCGTCATGCGGAAGACCCGACGCCGATTGTCTGTCACGGCAGCTGGCCGGGCGTGATTACCCGTGAAGCGGCGGGCAACGGCGGCTTTGGCTACGACCCGATTTTCTTTGTCCCGACCGAGGGCAAAACCGCTGCGGAACTGACCCGCGAAGAGAAAAGTGCGATTTCCCACCGCGGACGCGCGCTGAAACTGTTACTGGAAGCACTGCGTAATGGCTAATTTGCCGCCTCTGAGTCTTTACATTCATATCCCGTGGTGCGTGCAGAAATGCCCGTACTGCGATTTCAATTCGCACGCGCTGAAGGGCGAAGTGCCGCACGATGACTACGTCGCGCATCTGCTGGCCGACCTGGACGCCGATGTGCCGTACGCACAGGGACGTGAAGTTAAGACCATTTTCATTGGTGGCGGTACGCCGAGCCTGCTGTCAGGCCCGGCAATGCAGACGCTGCTGGACGGCGTGCGTGCGCGTCTGAACCTGGCGGCGGATGCGGAAATTACGATGGAAGCCAACCCCGGCACCGTTGAGGCCGACCGTTTTGTCGAGTATCAGCGCGCGGGCGTGAACCGTATCTCCATCGGCGTGCAGAGCTTTAGCGAGCCGAAGCTGAAGCGTCTGGGTCGCATTCACGGCCCGGAAGAGGCGAAGCGCGCGGCGAACCTGGCAACGGGGCTTGGGCTGCGCAGCTTTAACCTCGATTTGATGCATGGCCTGCCGGATCAGTCGCTGGAAGAGGCGCTGGACGATCTGCGCCAGGCAATTGAACTGAACCCACCGCATTTGTCGTGGTATCAGCTCACCATCGAGCCAAACACGCTGTTCGGCTCCCGCCCGCCGGTGCTGCCGGATGACGACGCGCTGTGGGATATCTTCGAGCAGGGCCACAAGCTTTTGACCGCTGCCGGGTATCAGCAGTATGAAACGTCCGCCTACGCGAAGCTGGGCTTCCAGTGTCAGCACAACCTGAACTACTGGCGTTTTGGTGATTATCTGGGGATTGGCTGCGGCGCCCACGGCAAGGTGACCTTCCCGGATGGTCGCATCCTTCGCACCGCCAAAACCCGCCACCCGCGCGGGTATATGGAAGGCCGCTACCTGGAGCGTCAGCACGACGTTGAGGCGGCGGATAAGCCGTTTGAGTTCTTTATGAACCGTTTCCGCCTGCTGGAAGCCGCGCCGCGCGCGGAGTTTTCGCTGTACACTGGCCTGGCGGAATCGGTGATTCGTCCGCAGATTGACGAAGCGCTGGCAAAGGGGTATCTCACCGAGAGTGCGGAATGCTGGCAGATCACCGAGCACGGCAAGCTGTTCTTAAACTCCCTTCTTGAGCTGTTCCTCGCTGAAGATTCCTGAAGGCTGATTCAGGATTTCGCATCCCGTTCTGCCGGCTAAGGGAAAGGCTGGCAGAGTGTGGGGATGGAAATTATTCGTTTTCTGGAACAACGAACTCTGGGATACGAAGAGTTGGTGTTAGAGAGGATCTTTGAGACGCTGCAAATGCTGCAACTCTCACTCCAGCCCCCTCCCTGAAAGGGAGAGGGCTAGGGTGAGGGGAACTTACTTCAGCGTTCCCACCAGCGCCTTCCGGCTGTCTTCCAGCGACACCACGCGTTTACACACGTCTTTGCCGAACTGCTGGAAATCATCTTCCTGGTTCTTCCACTCGTTCTGAATGGAAGTCTGCAAGCCGCCCAGGCTGCCCAGCACGCCCTGCAGCGGGTTACCGCCGCCTTTCAGCACGGCTTTGGCGCCCATCTCGTTGATGCTGTCCTGCAGGATGCCGCCCATCGCCTGGTTCACCAGCTGCTGGCCGTCAGCGCGGACCTGATCGATCGCCTTATAGTGGAACGTCAGGCCATCAGAGCGCGTCTCGATAATGCGGTTCATCTGCTCTTTGAGCTGCTTGTCGAGCTTCGTAAGGCGGGAGCGCATATTACTGCTCTCCCCCACCTCTTTAGTGATGATTTTGTCCAGCGCGACGCGGCTCTTTTCGACGCGCGTCAGGGCGCCTTCATTAATCCATGGCAGCGCGGTACGCAAATCGGCCTGATAATCTTTCGCCTGCTCACGCTGTGCGGCAGTCAGGTTGTACTGTTTGCCGTTAAAGGTGACGTTTCCTTCCGGCGTAATCACCAGATTGCCGTTCTCGCCTTTGACCTGCACGGTTTGCGGGCTTAACACCACGTCATCACGCGGGGTGACGCTACATTGATAATCCGCATGGGCGGTGAATCCGGTTGCCATCAAAGCAACAGCCAGCAACGTTTTGCGCATCTTAAACACTCCCTCAGACAAAATGGGCCAGCTAATGCTGGCCCGCTTACTGCTTTATTAGTCCCACCAAACGTCGAAAAGTTCGCTCACGCGGACATCTTCCAGCTTGTGCTCTTCAAGCCATTTGCGAACCAGGGCCTGATGTTCTTCGGTGCATTTGCCCACTTCCTGGGTGCAGATCAGACCTTCCCACGCCAGGTAGCCGCTACCGTCGAAGGCCAGCTTGTTTGGCTCGATTACCTCGTTGATGAACGCATCAACGTCCTGGTCGATCTGCTCAACGCTGGTGCCTTCCGGGAAACGCCAGGCAACGGAGAAGCCCACTTCCTGGAATTCTTCGATGTGCATCTTTTTACGCAGACGACGGCTACGATTCTTTGCCATTATTTCACCCTCTCGAACATTAAGTCCCATACGCCGTGACCAAGACGATGGCCACGCTGTTCAAATTTTGTCACCGGACGCGATTGCGGACGCGGTACGTAGTCGTTGCTCTCGGACTGATTTTTGTACCCGTCCAGCGACGACATCACTTCCAGCATGTGTTCCGCATAAGGTTCCCAGTCGGTCGCCATGTGGAAAACGCCGCCCAGCTTGAGCTTGCTTTTCACCAGCTCGGCAAACGGTGCCTGAACGATACGGCGTTTATTATGACGCGCTTTGTGCCATGGGTCAGGGAAAAAGAGCTGAACCATGTTCAAAGAATTGTCAGGAATCATTTTGTGCAGCACTTCCACCGCGTCGTGACACATCACGCGCAGGTTCTCAACGCCCTCTTCGTGGGCCGTTGCCAGGCACGCGCCGACGCCCGGCGAGTGTACTTCAATGCCGAGGAAGTTCTGCTCCGGGCGCGCTTTCGCCATAGTGACCAGCGAGGTGCCCATACCAAACCCGATCTCCAGCGTGACGGGCGCGTCGCGGCCAAACAGCTCGGTAAAGTCGAGCGGCTGCTCGCTGAACTCAACGCCCATCACCGGCCAGTAGTTGTCCAGCGCGTGTTGCTGCCCTTTTGTCAGGCGGCCCTGACGGCGGACAAAGCTGCGAATACGGCGCAGCGGGCGACCGTTTTCATCAAATTCCGGTGAAATGACGTCGTTTTTCATAAAAGAGTTGTCTGCTTGTGAGAATGTTCGGGAAACGGGCATTATCCAAAGTTAAGGCTTCTATGCAAGCATGGGAAAGATCCGGTTTACAGCAGATTGACGCTGTGCTGCAATCTGCGTCCCTGATTATGCGAATCGATGACCATGCAAGCCTCTCAATTTTCAGCCCAGGTGCTGGACTGGTACGACAAATACGGGCGTAAAACCCTGCCCTGGCAAATTGAAAAAACGCCCTACAAAGTATGGCTCTCCGAGGTGATGTTGCAACAAACGCAGGTCGCCACGGTGATCCCTTACTTCGAGCGTTTTATGGCACGCTTCCCGACGGTCACCGACCTGGCAAACGCGCCGTTGGACGAAGTGCTGCACCTGTGGACCGGGCTGGGCTATTACGCCCGCGCGCGCAACCTGCACAAGGCCGCGCAGCAGGTCACCACCCGCCACAACGGTAAATTCCCTGAAACCTTTGACGAGGTGGCCGATTTACCCGGCGTAGGACGTTCAACCGCAGGCGCGATCCTCTCCCTTTCATTAGGCAAGCATTTCCCGATCCTCGACGGCAACGTGAAGCGCGTGCTCGCACGCTGCTACGCCGTTGACGGCTGGCCGGGTAAGAAAGACGTTGAAAAACGCCTGTGGGAGATCGCTGAAGCGGTCACCCCGGCGAAGGGCGTAGAGCGTTTTAACCAGGCGATGATGGATCTCGGCGCGATGGTCTGCACGCGCTCAAAACCGAAGTGCGAACTCTGCCCGGTGAACAACCTCTGCGTGGCGTATGCCAACCAGTCATGGGCGCAGTATCCGGCTAAGAAACCTAAACAGACGCTGCCGGAGCGCACCGGCTACATGCTGCTGATGCAGCACGGTGACGACGTCTTCCTCGCCCAGCGTCCGCCGAGCGGTCTGTGGGGTGGTCTATACTGCTTCCCACAGTTTGAAGATGAAAACTTGCTGCGTGAATGGCTTAAACAGCGCGGCATTGCGGCAGATACCCTGACGCAGCTGACCGCGTTTCGCCACACCTTCAGCCATTTCCATCTGGATATAGTACCGATGTGGCTTCCCGTGTCCTCATTCACCTCCTGCATGGATGAAGGCACCGCTCTCTGGTATAACTTAGCGCAACCGCCATCAGTCGGGCTGGCGGCTCCCGTGGAGCGCCTGTTACAGCAATTACGTGCCGGTGCAATGGTTTAGCATCGGCAACACAAAGAGGAATACGTATGGCCAGAACCATTTTTTGTACTTTCCTGCAGCGCGACGCTGAAGGCCAGGATTTCCAGCTCTACCCGGGCGACCTGGGCAAGCGCATCTATAACGAGATCTCCAAAGAAGCCTGGGGACAGTGGCAGAAAAAACAGACTATGCTGATCAACGAGAAAAAGCTCAGCATGATGAACCCGGAGCACCGCAAGCTGCTGGAGCAGGAGATGGTGAGCTTCCTGTTCGAGGGCAAAGACGTCCACATCGAAGGCTATACGCCGCCGGAAAAATAACAGCGTGCGGGTGAAACCCCGCCGTTAAAGCAAACACAACACGCACTCCCGGAATGATGAAAAAACTTTTAGCGCTAGCCCTTGTTGCGCCGTTGCTGGTCTCGTGCTCGTCCAAAAAAGGCGATGATTACAATGAAGCCTGGGTCAAGGACACCAACGGTTTTGACATTTTGATGGGGCAGTTTGCCCATAACATCGAGAACATATGGGGATTTAACGAAGTTCTTATTGCCGGACCGAAGGACTACGTTAAGTACACCGACGCCTATCTGACCCGTAGCCACATCAACTTTGATGAGGGTACGATCACCATTGAGACCATCGCAGGCACCGACCCTGCGGCACGGCTGCGTCAGGCGATCGTCAAAACCCTGCTGATGGGTGACGATCCGGGATCTATCGATCTCTACTCCGATGCGGACGACATCACCATTTCGAAAGAGCCGTTCCTGTACGGTCAGGTTGTCGACCAGACCGGACAGCCGATCCGCTGGGAAGGTCGCGCCACGAAATTTGCCGACTACCTGCTGCAGACGCGCCTGAAGAGCCGCTCTAACGGCCTGAAGATTATCTACAGCGTTACCATTAACCTTGTCCCGAACCACCTCGACAAGCGTGCGCATAAGTATCTGGGCATGGTGCGTCAGGCGTCGCGTAAGTATGGCGTGGACGAGTCGCTGATCCTGGCGATTATGCAGACCGAATCCTCGTTCAACCCGTACGCGGTGAGCCGTTCCGACGCGCTGGGGCTGATGCAGGTTGTCCAGCACAGCGCCGGTAAAGACGTTTTCCGCTCGCAGGGGAAATCCGGCACGCCGAGCCGCAGCTATCTGTTCGATCCGCAAAGCAACATTGATACCGGCACGGCCTATCTGGCGATGCTGAACAATGTCTATCTCGGCGGAATTGATAACCCGACGTCGCGTCGCTATGCGGTGATCACCGCCTATAACGGCGGCGCGGGCAGCGTGCTGCGCGTCTTCTCGAATGACAAAGTGCAGGCTGCGAACATCATCAACAGCATGGCGCCGGGGGATGTTTACTCCACCCTCACCACCCGCCACCCGTCTGCGGAATCCCGCCGATACCTGTATAAGGTGAATACGGCGCAGAAAAACTATCGTCGTCGGTGATCGGCCCTCCTTCTCCCACAGGGAGAAGGGGTTCTGCTTCCCCTCTCCCTGTGGGAGAGGGTCAGGGTGAGGGCATCAGGCCGCACCTATCCTCCACCCATACGAAAATGTTATTTGCATCACAATCCAAACTGCAAATTAATGTGGATTGCATTTTTTTGCGGAAGGTAACAAAACATATCGTTGCCAACTGATAGAATTGCATCAAATAACAACCCTGAATGTTCCTATAACAACATATCTCCCGCTCACTTGTGAGGAAAGTAACATGAACCTTAAGCTGCAGCTTAAAATCTTGTCGTTTCTGCAGTTCTGCCTGTGGGGTAGCTGGCTGACTACACTCGGCTCCTATATGTTTGTGACGCTCAAGTTTGATGGTGCGTCAATCGGTGCCGTCTACAGCTCGCTGGGTATTGCGGCTGTTTTCATGCCAACGCTGCTCGGTATCGTGGCGGATAAATGGTTAAGTGCGAAATGGCTGTATATGCTTTGCCATCTGGTGGGTGCGGGGACGCTGTTTATAGCGGCCGAAGTGACCACGCCGGGGGCTATGTTTATGGTGATCCTGCTTAACTCGCTGGCGTACATGCCAACGCTTGGGCTGATCAACTCCATCTCCTACTACCGCCTGAAATCTGCCGGCCTGGATATCGTCACCGACTTCCCGCCAATCCGTATCTGGGGCACCATCGGCTTTATCATGGCGATGTGGGGCGTGAGCTTCGCGGGCTTCGAGCTGAGCCACATGCAGCTGTATATTGGTGCTGCGCTCTCCGTACTGCTGGCGCTGTTCACCCTGACGCTGCCAACCATTCCGGTATCTAACCAGCAGAAAAACCAGAGCTGGAGCACCATGCTTGGCCTGGATGCCTTCGCCCTGTTCAAAAACAAGCGCATGGCGATCTTCTTTATCTTCTCCATGCTGCTGGGCGCGGAGCTGCAAATCACCAACATGTTCGGCAACACCTTCCTGCACAGCTTCGATAACGATCCGCTGTTTGCCGGGAGCTTTATCGTTGAGCACGCGTCGGTGATGATGTCCATCTCGCAGATCTCCGAGACGCTGTTCATCCTGACCATCCCGTTCTTCCTGAGTCGCTACGGCATCAAAAACGTCATGCTGATCAGTATCGCCGCGTGGATGCTGCGCTTCGGCCTGTTCGCCTACGGCGACCCGAGCGCGTTCGGCACCGTGCTGCTGGTGCTGTCGATGATTGTTTACGGCTGCGCCTTCGACTTCTTCAACATCTCCGGTTCGGTGTTTGTGGAAAAAGAGGTGAAGCCTGAAATCCGCGCCAGCGCGCAGGGCATGTTCCTGATGATGACCAACGGCTTCGGCTGTATTCTGGGCGGCGTGGTGAGCGGTAAAGTGGTTGAGATGTACACCACCAACGGTATCACCGACTGGCAGCCCGTGTGGCTGATCTTCGCGGCGTATTCGCTGGTGCTGTTCTTCGCGTTCCTCGCGCTGTTCAAGTACAAGCACGTTCGCACAGCGCACGGTACGCAGCCGATTGCGCATTAATTGTTGTGCCCGGTGGCGCTTCGCTTACCGGGCCTACAAAACCAGACCGTAGGCCGGGTAAGGCGTAGCCGCCACCCGGCTATTTTATTGCAGAGAGCATCCACCCCACCGACAGCAAATCCGCGCTGCCGCCCGGACTCAGGTTTCGTTCAATCAGTGCCTTATCCATCTTAAGCAACGCGTCGCGATCCCAGCCGTTAGCCAGCAGTTTCCGCGCATAGCCCTGAACGTAGCGCAGCCCCTGAATGCCGCCGCGTGACACGAGATTACTGTCCTGATTGACCGCCATCAGGCGCAACAGCAGGCCGTGAAGCGACTGTCCGTTCCACTGCCCCAGCGCCTTACGCACCGTCGCAAAGCCGCTCTCCGCCTCGCCTCGCGCCCCGGTTAAGCCGTACTGCTGAAACTGCCGCTCGCCCGCCGTCGCCTGCCCGCTGCGCGCTGCCAGCTCCCGCGACACCAGCCCGCGGCAGATGTTACTCACCTCACAACAGAGGCTGTCCGCAGAGACATTTTTCACACGCCCGGCAGCGAAGCACAGCAGGCCGAGAGCAAAAATCCCGCCCTTATGCGTGTTCACGCCGTTCGTCGCGGCGTACATCGCCTGCTCGCAGGCCATCCCCATCGGGCGGATAATCCGCAGCTGTGCGTCAGCGGGTTTATCCGCATGCACGTTACCGAGTTCAGCAAAGCGCGAAAACCACGGCGTAATTGCCGCGATGCTGCGGACAAACAGCGCGTGGTCCATATCGCGATGGGAACCGTTGTTGAGCTTGTCCACCAGCCCCGGTTTGGGCGTCAGCTCCAGCTCCTGCCACAGCGCCGCTTCGGCAAGCGCGGGCACGTCAACCGGGCGCGGTTTAGTCGCGAGCAAACCAGTCATCGATCGTCTTCTCCACGCGGGAAACAACCTGCTCAACGGGATGATTGCGCGAACGGGAGCAGGCATGCGCGGGCTCGTCGCAGATCAGACAGCGCCGGAGATTATCTCCCAGCGACTGACGCCCGACGTGGCC
This sequence comes from Enterobacter cloacae complex sp. P14RS, assembly GCF_014895895.1. Lineage (NCBI taxonomy): Bacteria > Pseudomonadati > Pseudomonadota > Gammaproteobacteria > Enterobacterales > Enterobacteriaceae > Enterobacter > Enterobacter cloacae complex sp. P14RS. The sequence continues at coordinate 279,702 of NZ_JADBQM010000004.1, read as the reverse complement.
GTGCTGAGGGCAGATCACGTCCAGATCCCACAGCCTGCCGAGCGGGTGCGTCTGCTCCAGTTCCGCGCAGTGCGCTTTGATTTCCGCCGCCGGATGGGCGACGCACCACAAAGCTTCCGGTCCGGTGGGCAGCCACAGCACCTGGCGGTCCAGCACCTGCCAGCGGTTCTCCCACAGCAGCTGGTCGCACATCTGGAGCGCCACGCCCATGGTATTGCGATAGCGCAGGCTGTCCTTGATTTCCCCTGGCGTGACCAGCGTGAGGGAGATCACCGGCTGTTTATAGTGCTCAAGCATGTCAGCCTGACGGGCTGCGCGACGCTCTTTCGCCGCCAGCAGTTCCTCCAGGCTGACACCCGCCCGCACGGGTGTCGCTAAAATCATACTGACTCCTTCACCTGTCGTACGGTGTCGATCACGCTGCCGTCGCGGTAGCGGATCACCCCGACGATTTTGTCGGTAAATTCAATCGGTTTCGGGACGCCGGTCAGGGAAATCGCCCGCTCATAGAGCGCGCTGATGTCCACTACCTTCAGCCCGGCCTCCAGCAGCCGCTCGCGGATCTCCGGGCGCGCCGGGTTGACCGCAATACCGTGGTCGGTGACCAGCACGTCGATGCTCTCCCCCGGCGTGAGGCGCGTGGTGACGCGCTTGACCACCGTCGGAATGCGGCTGCGCAGCAGCGGCGCGACGACGATGGTCAGGTTGGCTGCCGCCGCCACGTCGCAGTGCCCGCCGGACGCGCCGCGCATCACGCCGTCGGAGCCGGTGATGACGTTGACGTTGAAATCGACGTCAATTTCCAGGGCGCTGAGGATCACCACGTCGAGCTGGTCGCAGCTTGCCGCCTTGCTGCCGGGGTTGGCGTAGACATTGGTGGAGATCTCCACGTGGTTCGGATTACGCGCCAGCGAGGCCGCCGCCTGACCGTCAAAGCACTGGGTGTCGAGCAGCTTTTCGATGAGCCCCTTCTCGTGCAGATCCACCAGGCTGCCGGTGATGCCGCCGAGCGCAAAGCGCGCCTTTACGCCGCTGCGCTCCATCTTCTCTTCCATAAAGCGGGTGCAGGCGGTGGCCGCCGCGCCGGAGCCGGTCTGCATCGAGAAGCCCGGCTTGAAGTAGCCGGAATGCTCGATCACGTCCGCCGCATAGCGGGCGATCATCAGCTCGCGCGGGTTGCTGGTGACGCGCGCCGCGCCGACGCTGATTTTCGCCGGGTCGCCCACACTCTCCACCTGCACGATGTAGTCCACCTGGTCCTGCACCAGGCTGGCGGGCATATTGGGAAATGGCACCAGTTCTTCAGTCAGCAGCACCACCTTGCGGGCAAAGTGCGCGTCCACCATGGCGTAGCCCAGCGAGCCGCAGCATGATTTGCCGTGCGTGCCGTTAGCATTGCCAAACGCATCGCTGCACGGCACGCCGAGAAACGCCACGTCGATATTCAGCTCGCCGTCCTGGAGCAGCTTCACGCGCCCGCCGTGGGAGTGAATGTGTACCGGCTCGTCCATCAGCCCGTGAGAGATGGCGTCCGCCAGCCTGCCGCGCATGCCCGAGGTGTAAATCCGGGTGATGACACCGCTTTCAATATGCTCGATCAGCGCGTCGTTGCAGGTCATCAGCGAGCTGGAGGCCAGAGTCAAATTTTTAAATCCCATCCGCGCCAGCAGCGCCACAACGGTATTGATCACCCGGTCGCCTTCGCGAAAGGCATGGTGGAAGGAGATGGTCATCCCGTCCTGCAGGCCGCTGCGCGCTATGGCTTCTTCAAGGGAGGCACAGAGCTTGCGGTTGTGCTTCGCGTCACTGTCCGCCAGCCAGGGCGTCGCGCTGTGGGCAGTATTAAAGGGTTTCAGGTCCCGCAGATGGGGGAAGTTTACGTGGAGAAGTTCTGTCTGATTCATTTTGTCATCCTTACCGACGCACGCCGGAAGCCGCCGCGCGCTCCAGCACCACCTGCGCGTGGTTAATAATCGGTGCATCCACCATTTTGCCGTTGAGCGACACCACGCCCAGGCCGTTACGCTCGCCCTCTTCTGCCGCTTCAATCACCCTTTTGGCGTGCTCCACCTCTTGCTGCGTCGGGGCGTATGCGTTGTGCAGCAGGTCAATCTGGCGCGGGTTGATCAGCGATTTGCCGTTAAAGCCCATCTTGCGGATCAGATCGACCTCGCGAAGGAACCCGGCCTCGTCGTTAACGTCTGACCACACCACATCGAAGGCGTCGATGCCTGCCGCACGGGCGGCGTGCAGCACGGCGCAGCGGGCGTAGAACAGCTCGGTGCCGTCGCCGCGCTCGGTCTGCATGTCCATCACGTAGTCAAAGGCGGCCAGCGCGATGCCGATGAGGCGCGGGGAGCTGCGGGCAATCGCCACGGCATTGATGACGCCAATGGCCGACTCAATCGCCGCCATCACGCGGGTGGAGCCGACTTCGCGGCCGCACTCGCGTTCAATGCGCTCAAGGTGGCCCTCCAGCTCGTAGATGTCGTCCGGGGTATCGGTTTTCGGCAGACGGATCACGTCCACGCCTGCCCGCACGGCGGCTTCCAGATCCAGCAGGCCAAACGGCGTGCTGAGCGGGTTAATGCGCACCACGGTTTCGATATCCTGATACATCGGGTGCTGTAGCGCGTGGAATACCAGCATGCGCGCGGTGTCCTTCTCACGCAGGGCGACGGCGTCCTCAAGGTCAAACATGATGGAGTCGGGACGGTAGATAAAGGCGGTAGAGAGCATGGCGGCGTTGGCGCCAGGCAGGAACAGCATGCTGCGGCGGAGTTTGCTCATTTCAGCGCCTCCCAGTTGATGGCCTGTTCATCGGCGGCACGCATCAGCGCGCTTTGCAGGCGGGCGCGAATAACACAGTCTAGCGCCCCTTTGTCTTCAATAATGATGAGCCCCTGGCGCACGTTCATGGCGCGCAGCGTGTCGTTGACCACCTGGCGAATTTGCTCGCCAAACTGCTTAATCACTTCACTGTGGATGACAATCTCCAGCTCGCCGTGAGCGGGGGCGATTTTCACCATCAGGTCGCTGGACTCCTGCGTTCCGGCCAGCGCCTCCCTTACAATATTCATGATAAATTCCTGATAGTTATGCGACTTCCGCACTCGCACGGTAATGCGTTTCGAGATGCGCGAAGGTGGAGTCCGGGACGATCTCCCGGATCCGGGAAAACTGCTGTGTCTTGAGTAAACGGCGCACTTCGGACGCCGAAATGGCGTTGCCGGTGGCCTTGATGCGCGGCATTTCCACCACCTCGATATGCGAGGCCAGCAGGTCATGCAGCGTCTGGTTGTACTGGCGGGTGATGTCGCAAAACGGCTCCGAGCCGATGAAGCGGTGCGTGATGCCGAGCGCCGGGGCGATGAAGTCCCGGAAGATCAGCACGTCGATCTCGCTCCACGCCTGCTGCACCTTGCCGGTCTCCTTCAGGAAGTAGGCCGGAAACGTGGCGCGGGAGATGATGTACTGCGAGCCTTCATGCACCACCACGTTCGGCAGGTGCGCCACGCCCGCGCGCACCATCTCGAGACGCGCGCTGAACGGAAAGAAAGACGCGTCTTCGCGCACCACGAACAGATGCAGGGCGTCACACTGCGCTGCCGCCTGCTCCACCAGATGGCGGTGGCCGAGGGTGAACGGATTGGCGTTCATCACGATGGCACCAATCTTCTCCCCACACTTGCGGCTCGCGCGCAGAGAACGGCAGTAGCGCGCGATCCCCTGCGGGGTGTTCTCCATCAGCACCGCGTTGTTCCCGCTCTGGGCAATTGGCCAGAAGCCGCTGCGGGCAAAGCGCTCCCGATTGCACGGACGGGTGCAGAGGAAGAGGTGAAAATGGCCGCGCTCCAGCGCCGCATTTTCCACCTCTGCCAGCAGCCGCGCGCTGAGGTTTTCCCCACGAAGCTGCTCGTTGACCGCCACGCATTTGATGACGTTGCCGGCAAGTCCTGCGCAACCCACCAGCTGCGCGCCGGACCAGGCTTCGACAAACAGCGTGATGTCGTTGTCCAGGCCAAGGCCGCTGTCTGCCAGCAGGTAGCGGATCTGGCTTAAGCGTTCCGGGTGTTTCGCCACCAGCGTCTGGCGAAAATCGATGGGTTGACTGTTCATGCCGCCTTTCTCAGTGTGCCGCCGCAAGCCCGACGGCTGGCGCTTCAACAATCACGTTGCTCAGATGACCGATATGCTCGATCTCCACCTCAATGCGATCCCCCTCTTTCATAAACAGCGGCGGGTTACGCTTTTTACCCACGCCGCCCGGGGAGCCGGTGATGATCACGTCGCCCGGGCTTAAGCGGGTAAAGGTGCTGATGTACTCGATGAGCTCCGCGACCTTGTGGATCATGCTGCTGGTGTTGTCCTCCTGCACCATGCGGCCGTTAAGCCAGGTGCGGATCGCCAGGCTGTGCGGGTCCGGGATCTCATCCGCCGTCGCCATCCAGGGGCCAAACGCCCCGGTCTGACGCCAGTTTTTACCGGCGGTGAACCAGGTGTGCTGCCAGTCGCGGGCGGAGCCGTCCATGTAGCAGCTGTAGCCCGCCACGTGGCGCAGGGCGTCATCGCGGCTGATGTTCTCCCCACCCTTACCGATGATCACCGCCAGCTCGCCTTCGTAGTCGAATTCGCTGGAGTGGCGCGGCTTCAGTACCGGCTCGTTGTGGCCGGTCTGTGAGTCCGGGAAGCGAACAAACAGCGTCGGGGCCGGGTTGTGCTGGTCAAACTCCTTGCGTTTGTCGGCGTAGTTCATGCCCACGCAGAGGATTTTTTCCGGCTGCACGATCACCGGTAAGAAGGTGATGGCGCTCAGCGGCACGTCCACGGCGTCGTTCAGGTAACGGGTGGCCTGCGCCAGCCCGTTGCCCTGCAGCAGCGCTTTAAGGTCGCCATAGCGGTCGCCCAGACGGCGGCCTAAATCAATCACGCCCTCGGCCTGAACGATGCCGTAGCTGCGTTTTCCCTGGTATAAAAAGCTTGCGAGTTTCATTGTTTTTTCCTGAATACTTAGACGAGGAAGTTGCCCAGAATCAGCAGTGAGACAGAGACGTTAATCGCCCCGCCGATACGGGTAGCAATCTGGGCGAACGGCATCAGGCTCATGCGGTTGCCTGCGGTCAGTATCGCCACGTCGCCGGTACCGCCCTGTCCGCTCTGACAGCAGGAGACGATGGCGACATCAATCGGGTGCATACCGATCTTTTTACCGACGAAGAACCCGGTCGCCACCAGCGCGGAGACGGTGCTGATAATCACCAGCAGGTTGGTCAGCGTGAAGGCGGCCACAAGTTCATGCCACGGGGTAATGGCCACGCCAACGGCGAAGAGGATCGGGTAGGTCACGGAGGTCTGGAAGAATTTGTACACCACCTGCGAGCCTTCCAGCAGGCGCGGAGAGGCGCCGTTGCAGAGCTTCACCAGCACCGCCATAAACAGCATACCGACCGGCGCAGGCAGGCCAATCAGCTTGTGGCCTAGCATGCCCAGCATATAGAGCAGCACCGCCAGCAGCGCGCCGGAGGCGATAGTCGTCACGTCCGCCTTGCCGGAGAACGCAGGCTGAGAGACGGTGGCATCGGCATTGGCGCGGTTAGGCATCAGCTGGCCTTCACCGGTCAGGTGCGGGTAGCGTTTACCGAGCTGGTTCAGGCAGCCGGAGATGATGATTGCCGTCAGGCCGCCGAGCATGACCATCGGCAGCACGCGGCCGAGCGCTACGCCCTGGTCCATATGCAGCAGGGTGGCATAGCCGATGGAAAGCGGAATCGCCCCTTCCCCGACGCCGCCCGCCATGATCGGCAGAATGATAAAGAAGAAGATCTGGAACGGCTCCAGGCCCAGCGCCAGCCCCACGCCCATGCCAACAATCATGCCGACGATTTCACCGCACAGCATCGGGAAGAAGATGCGCAGGAAGCCCTGAATCAGCACCGTGCGGTTCATGCTCATGATGCTGCCGACGATAATGCAGCAGATATAGAGGTAGAGAATGTTGGTGGATTTGTAGAATTTGGTCGTGGATTCCACCACCACGTCCGGCAGCAAACCGTAGTAGACCAGTGCGGAAGGGATAAAGGTGGCGCAAATCGCCGCCGCGCCAAGCTTGCCGACAATCGGCAGGCGTTTGCCGAACTCACCGCAGGCAAAGCCGAAGAAGGCCAGCGTCGCCACCATCACCACGATATCGCTCGGCAGCTTTCCGCCCAGGCAATCAATCGCGATCAGCGCACCCGCCAGAACGAACAGCGGCAGAGGAATAATCCCGATTTTCCAGGTATCCATAATATGCCACCACCGCTCCTTGAGGGATGGCCGCTGAATTTCAATCGGGTCGTGGGTAACAGAGAAAGAATCATCAGTTGTGCTCATAATAAGCCCCTTAGTTATTTTGTGCGTTCAGTTTAGAGTCACAAAGGCCTACTTTATGTGAGGAATGGCATATTAAAAGCGAAGTTTTAATGGCAGCTATGGTTTTTATGGTTTCTTTTATTTAATGTGATTTATGCCTTATTTATTATCGTGGTTTTTATGGTTTCTTTTCTGAATTGAACGACCAAATAACATTTAACTTAGCAGCATGAAGATCTTAAGCCTTCTGGATAAATCATTTACAGCCCTTGCTGTGCAAGGGATCACAAGTTTCCCGCAAAGCGGACATCCGCATGAAAAAAGATGATATATTGACGATCTTTGCCGCTACTTTGCGTGATAGTTATGAAAGTCTCTTTCCAGATTAAGTTGTTTATTTCGCTCGTTGCCTTTTTCTCAGTGCTTTTTGTGCTGCTGGGCGGATATTATTATGCCGATGTCGGAAAACAGCTTTATCAGGAAATGAGTGCGCGCGCTAAAATACAGGCAGAAGAGATTGCGCTTATTCCGTCATTGCGTACTGAAGTTGAACAAAAAGATATCAACGCCATTCATGATTTCATGCAGAAAATGGCCGCGCACAGCGACGCCAGCTTTATTGTCATTGGCGATAATACGGGACGGCATCTTTTTCACTCCGTCTTTGCCGACAGGGTGGGCACGACGCTGGTCGGCGGCGACAATGAAGCCGTATTGCAGGGGAAAAGCACGACAACCATACGTAAAGGCGGGTTGGGCATTTCACTGCGCAGTAAAGCGCCCATTTTCAACGACGCCGGGCAGGTGGTCGGCATTGTTTCAGTTGGCTATCTCACCAGCTACCTGGACACCATTACCGTCAGTAAAGTGGTCAATATCCTGATTGCCGCCGTGCTGCTGCTGATCGCCCTCTTTGTCTTCTCCTGGTTCTTTACCCGTAGTATTAAGAAGCAGATCTTCTCCCTGGAGCCACGAGAGATCGGCCTGCTGGTGCGCCAGCAAAAGGCGATGATGGAGTCCATCTACGAAGGCGTGATCGCCATTGATAACGAACGGCGCATAGAGGTGATCAACCAGGCGGCGCGAAAGCTGCTGGGCCTGAGCCAGCCGGCCCGGGAACTGCGCGGGCAGCTGATAAGCCAGGTGATCGATCCGGTCCCATTCTTCGACACGCAGACGATGCTGGCGAAAGATACCCATGACGAGATTTGCCGCTTTAACGATCTCACGGTGATTGCCAGCCGGGTACACATCATGCTTGAGGGGTCGCTGCAGGGCTGGGTGATCACCTTCCGCGATCGCAACGAGATCGACTCTCTCAGCAGCCAGCTCAGCCAGGTAAAACGCTACGTCGATAACCTGCGCATTATGCGTCATGAGCAGCTGAACCGGATGACCACCCTCTCCGGCCTGCTGCATATGGGCCGCTATGAAGAGGCCATTCGCTACATTCAGGCGCAGTCGGAGCATGCTCAGGAGCTGCTGGACTTTATCTCCTCCCGCTTTAGTTCCCCGACACTTTGCGGGCTGCTGCTGGGAAAAGCCGCCCGTGCGCGTGAGAAAGGCGTGGAGCTGAGTTTCGACCCGGCCTGTCGGCTGGACAAACCGTTCCTGCCGCTGGGAGAGCAAGAACTGATTTCGATTATTGGTAACCTGCTGGATAACGCCATCGAAGCGACGCAGCGATCGCCGCTCCCGCATGCGCCGGTGGAAGTGCTGATAAAACTCAGCGAGCAGGAGCTGATTATTGAAGTGGCCGACCAGGGCGTTGGCATTACCCCGGCGATCCGTGACCGGATATTTGAACGCGGCATCACCACCAAAACGCGGGGCGATCACGGGATTGGCCTGTATCTGATCGAAAGCTACGTCACGCAGGCTGGCGGCACAATAGAAGTTGCCGATAACATGCCGCACGGGACCATTTTCTCACTGTTTATCCCGGCCTCGGGAACCGTCCGGCAATCGGAAGATACCGACTATGCAACATGAACTTATCGACGTACTGATTGTTGAAGACGAGAACGAACTGGCACAGCTGCACGCGGAGCTTATCGGTAAACATCCGCGCCTGAGGCTGGTGGGGATTGCCGCGTCGTTGGCCGACGCGCAGCGACAGCTGGAGAGCAAACAGCCGAAGCTGATGCTGCTGGATAACTACCTGCCGGACGGCAAAGGCATCACCCTTATCAGCAACCCGATGCTGGCCCGCGCCAACTGCTCGGTGATTTTCATCACCGCCGCCAGCGATATGGACACCTGTAGCCAGGCCATTCGAAACGGCGCGTTTGACTATATCCTTAAGCCGGTCTCCTGGAAGCGGCTCAGCCAGTCGCTGGAGCGTTTTGTGCAGTTTGCAGAACAGCAGCGGGTCTGGAAGATTGTCGACCAGCAGAACGTGGATTCACTCTATCAGTTACAGGCGAAAAACTATCGTCTGGACAACGGCAGCAAGGGAATAGAGGAGAACACGCTGGCGCGGGTGCAAACGCTGTTTAACAGCAAGGCGGCGCACTGCTTTACGGTGGATGAGGTGGTGAGCGAGACGGGACTGAGTAAAACCACCACCCGACGCTATCTGGAACACTGCGTGGAGGTGGGTTTTCTGACGGTGGAGATGCTGTACGGGAAAATTGGGCATCCGAGGAGGATGTACCGCCGCGCAGAAGCCTGACGAAGTATTATAGGCCCGGTGAGCTTGTGCCACCGGGCCTACGTTCAGACATTCAATACGTACCCATACAGCCGCTTAATCCCGTCCGCATCCTTCTCGCTGTAAACGCCCTGCAACTCCGGCGAGAAGCCCGGCAGCATATTAATGCCCTCTTCCAGCGCCAGGAAGTAACGCTGTACCGCCCCGCCCCAGACTTCTCCCGGCACCACGCACAGCACGCCTGGCGGGTACGGCAGCGCACCTTCGGCGGCAATGCGCCCTTCAGCGTCACGAATACGCACCAGCTCCACGTTCCCGCGAATGTACTCCTGGTTGGCATCCTGCGGGTTCATCACTACGGCGGGCAGGCTCTCCCGGCGGAACATCGCCTTCTGTAGATCCTTCACGTTAAAGCTGACGTAGAGATCGTGCATCTCCTGGCACAGTTGACGGATCGTGTAGTCGCGGTAACGCACCGGGTATTTTTGGTAGATGGTCGGCAGCACGTCGGCGAGCGGCGTGTCGTCTTCAATATGCTGCTCAAACTGCCCCAGCATCGCCACCAGCTGCGCCAGCTTCTCGCTGCTTTCAGCAGGCGTCAGCAGGAACAGGATCGAGTTGAGGTCGCACTTCTCCGGCACGATGCCGTTTTCGCGCAGGTAGTGGGCGAGAATGGTCGCCGGAATGCCGAAATCGGTATAGTGACCTGTTTCTGCATCAATGCCCGGCGTGGTCAGCAGCAGCTTGCACGGGTCGACGAAATACTGCTCGCTCGCATAACCCTCAAATCCGTGCCATTTGGCCCCCGGCTCGAAGCTAAAGAAGCGACGCTCGCTCGCGATGACCTGCGTGGGGTGATCCTGCCATGGCCGCCCCGCCACCACCGGCGGGATAAACGGTTTGATCATATGGCAGTTGGCGATGATGGCCTTGCGCGCCTCAATGCCCAGCTCGACGCACTCCGCCCACAGCCTGCGCCCGCTCTCGCCCTCGTGAATTTTGGCGTTCACGTCCAGCGCCGCAAACAGCGGATAAAACGGGCTGGTGGAGGCGTGCAGCATAAACGCGTTGTTCAGCCGCTTGTGCGGACAGAAGCGCGCCTGACCGCGGATGTGGTTATCCTTTTTATGGATCTGCGACGTTTGCGAGAACCCGGCCTGCTGCTTGTGCACCGACTGGGTCACGAAAATACCCGGATCGTTCTCGTTAAGCTCCAGCAAGAGCGGAGACGTTTCCGCCATCATCGGAATAAACTGCTCGTAGCCCACCCACGCGGAGTCAAAAAGGATGTAGTCACACAGATGGCCGATCTTGTCGATCACCTGGCGGGCGTTGTAGATCGTCCCGTCGTAGGTGCCCAGTTGAATGATCGCCAGGCGGAACGGGCGGGCCTCGTCGGCCTTTTCCGGCGCCGCCTCGCGGATCAGATCCCGCAGATACGCGTCATCAAAGCAGTGCTCGTCGATCCCGCCGATAAAGCCAAACGGATTGCGCGCCGCCTCAAGATACACCGGCGTGGCGCCCGCCTGGATCAGTGCGCCGTGGTGATTAGATTTATGGTTGTTGCGGTCGAACAGCACCAGGTCGCCGCGGGTCAGCAGCGCGTTGGTCACCACCTTGTTGGCCGCCGACGTGCCGTTCAGCACAAAGTAGGTTTTGTCCGCGTTGAATACTTTCGCCGCGAACTTTTGCGCGTGCTTGGCGGAGCCTTCGTGGATCAGCAGATCGCCCAGCTTAACGTCGGCGTTGCACATGTCGGCGCGAAATACGTTCTCACCGAAGAAATCATAGAACTGTCGCCCTGCCGGGTGTTTTTTGAAAAAAGCCCCGTGCTGGTGGCCCGGACAGGCGAAGGTGCTGTTGCCCATCTCTACATACTGGCTCAGGGTATCGAAAAAAGGCGGCAGCAATTCCTCTTCGTAACGGCAGGCGGCGCTCTCCAGTTCCAGGAACTCCTGAGCTTTACCCGAGATAATCGCCGTGACGCCATCAGGCACCTCTCCAGGCTCTTGCGAGAACATAAACACCGGTAGCTGAAAGCCCGTACGCTTCAGCAATGCGAGAATGCCGCTGTAGCTTTCAACAACGCTAATGACGACTGCCGCCACATCGGTGAAATCGGTGTTATCCAGCGTCACCTTTTCACGGTGCGTAGAAACTTTGGATACCAGCTCATGGCTGACGGCAATTTTCATGGTTTTCATAAGCGCAAATACCCTCACCGAGCGGTGAGACAGGGAGGAGAAAATTCGCGCAATCATGTCACTTTTTATTTTCACGCGCAAGAAGGAATCAGTATGCACGAAACCACCCAAAGCTAAGGCTCGCGCAGCCCTTACGTGCCATAATAATGCAATATCAATGAGTAAATAACAGGAGTTAACCGTGGTTATCGGGCCATTTATTAACGCCGGAGCCGTATTGCTGGGCGGCGTACTGGGCGCAGTGTTGAGTCAGCGGCTGCCGGAGCGTATCCGTTCATCCATGCCCTCTATATTCGGCCTGGCATCCTTAGGCATCGGCATCCTTTTAGTGATCAAATGCGCCAACCTGCCCGTCATGGTACTGGCTACACTGCTCGGCGCACTGATTGGCGAGTTTTGCTATCTGGAAAAAGGCATCAATAGCGCGGTGGGCAAAGCCAAAAACCTGATTGCCCGACCGGGCAAGGCGAAACACGGCACGCACGAGTCGTTTATTCAGAACTACGTCGCCATCATTATTCTGTTTTGTGCAAGCGGCACCGGGATTTTCGGCTCGATGCAGGAAGGGATGACGGGCGACCCAAGCATATTGATTGCAAAAGCGTTTCTCGATTTCTTCACCGCCACCATTTTTGCCACCACGCTTGGCATTGCCGTTGCGGCGATTTGCGTGCCGATGCTGCTGATTCAACTCGCGCTTGCCACCTGCGCCACCTTCATTCTCCCGCTGACCACGCCAGCGATGATGGCGGACTTCACCGCCGTCGGCGGCCTGCTGCTGCTGGCGACGGGCCTACGTATTTGCGGGATCAAAATGTTTGCCGTGGTGAATATGCTGCCCGCATTACTGCTCGCCATGCCGCTCTCTGCGCTCTGGACGCACTTTTTCGCTTAAGATTGCGGCGAAATGGCGAGAGATTGCGCAGTCTGTAACGAAAACAACATTTTTCGTTGACGGCAACGGGCAGATCGGGTTTAATGCGCCCCGTTGCCCGGATAGCTCAGTCGGTAGAGCAGGGGATTGAAAATCCCCGTGTCCTTGGTTCGATTCCGAGTCCGGGCACCACTATTCAGAAAACCCGCCCTTGAGGCGGGTTTTTGCTTTTTGGCTAATTCAGCAACTTTATACGCCCCTGTTTCCGTCCTTAGCTCACAAGGTGCCTTGAGGGTGTCGGTGTAATATCCTACCTGTTTGTAGAGCAAATCACTGTTGACTCTATCAGCTTCAAGTGCCAACAAATTTATCGCTGGATGTGTGCCTCCTTTTTTACATCAGCTGTTTTTATTAGCTGGAAAGCCAGACAGCAGCGTGATAAATATGTATTCTCAGGTCGAGGATAATGACGAACTAGCAACTTTCAGCTTCGTTAATGGGTTGACGGTTGACTACAGCACCAGCCATAAGCTATTAAGAGAAAGCGTAGCCCGAAAAAAATACTACGCCAGCGCGATGGGTCAAACCGGGAGAAATCGTCACCGTTCAAAACGTCGTTATTAATCACAGTAATTTACATTTCGGCGGGCAGTTAAAAACACATTCACAGGTGAATATGGCTATTTTTATAACGATGGATCCGACGCCTTGCTGGTTAATGAGGCTTTCCCCATAGAACCTTATGATGAATTGCTGGGATACTGGCCCAGCTTTGCTACACTCTCCCCTCGTTGCCGTGGTGCCTATCTTGACTGGCTGGCAAGCGACCGAAACAATTCATGACCACCAACAAAATATTCTAACCTGAAGTTTTCAACATAACCATTTTTAAGATTTCTCCCTGCATTTTCTGCTGCCTAAGTGCTTGATGTTTTTCCAAAACCATCAGATAGTCACGAAAATGACAATGTATCTTACCTCTTAATAATTCAGGTAAGAATTTTAACTGCTCATCAGGAAACATCACTGGAGAGGATTTTTTTATTACCGTATCTGGCGAAGGTAATAACATAAAATGATAACCTTCATTCATTGCAATACTGACTCCCTTCGGGTCAAAATCGCCAAAATAGATCGCAGCTTTCCCTGTTTTCAACCAGCAATGCTTCAACGCAACAGCCCCCTTACTATATGCCCGATCGCCACGGTAAATAATCAGAGGAGAACGAAAATCGCATTGGGAATAATCAAAAAGCGCCAGTTGGTAGAAACAATCCTGATTCTCCACCACGATAAGAACATCAAACTGCATCAGCGTAATCTTACGCCAATCCGTATCGACAGCCTCAATAGTCATCCCCAACTCATTGACCAAGGGCTGATTAAGACGGAGCAGCACACGATGCTGCTGTGGTCGAACTCCAGCCGTTTTAATCTCCTGATCACTTAACTGTGCGCTCTCAATGCGGCTCTTTAAACTAAGATCGTCACGAAAGTTCGCCTGTTTAAGACGTTGCTGGGTATCTGAAATTTTATTCAGCAATGCCACTGTAAAAAGGAACTCAGGCAGTAACAAACTGTTAGTAGGGATCAAATCCAGCTCAGTACACCAACGCAAAACCTGAGTCACGATTTTACCGCTAGTATTTTTCTTCTCGCTATGTTTCGCTTTCAGGCGATGATCAAGTTTTTTAAGCCAGACGAGTGCGTTATACGACAACGATTCTGCTTCGGTCATTTTCCCCTCACGCCAATACTTACATCCGATATAATACGCAGATCATTTACCGGGCTGGCCTGGCGCTCATCACAACGCTGCCAGAACCGCGGTTTATCCGCTAGCGGCAATGAATGATATTCCGTAATGACCTGATAAAGCCATATTTCGCTGTCCCAGCTTAGATGATTTTCCGCTAGATAATGCAGTGCGCTAACTGGCCCAGATTGTCCGGCAGCAAAAACATAAAAATCCTCAACGTCCATTTTAAGCGCAACCTGACGAGCAGCGACCTCCTCATCAACGGGAGGCATTACTGAACCCGCACTTTTTGGCACGGGTGGGGGCATAACCGATGCACGAGGCAGAGCGAGCAACATCTCCACCATAGCTTGTCGATCCACAGGCCTGTCGAGCGAAATGGAAGCTTGCAGTGAAAGTGGTGTCGCAATGTTGAATATATTCGGCACTTCCCGGCGTTCAGGATAGCTAGCCGGTTGATATTGTGGATGCTGACGCAAAAAAGCAGCCATATTCGTCACTAACAGTGTACGCGACTGCTGTTGGCGAAATTTAGCCATCAGATCCACCAGACGCTGCTGAACGGCCAGTAGTGAACTATGGTGAAGACTGACGCGCAATTGTAACTGGCTCACTAATAATTTACGAAGTGAACTATTATTTTCAGCAAACTCGATCAATTCAGGGAAAGCGATTAAAGCCAGTCCATCAAGCAGCCGGCGAACCTGATTTTGCGCTCGCGCATTCTCGATAATTTTTTCATTCAACGTGCTGACGAAGCCGAAATCGTTATTCAGACGATGCCAGAGGCTATCAATAGCCTCTTCAAATTGCCCGCTAAGATCGTGAATGAGCTCAGTCAGTCTCTGCATTTGTCGTTCAGCAATACTGTAATCGCCTTTATAATAAGCATCGCGCCAAGCCTGCACCTTATTGCGGATCTGCTCCAGTTTTTCTGCCACATCCGCATTAATTTGCCGTCGGCTCTCATCAGCAACCATGCTGGCGATGAGATCGCTTACCAGCGGGCGTAGCCTCAGCGGCTGTTGTTCATCAGGGCGATATACAATACGCGCTGCAATCAGCTTTTTTAATGTCTGGTCGCTAAAAGCCGTTTCATCAATAAACCCATCGACATAACCCTTCATCAAAGCGTGATGGTGTTTTCCCAACAACGCCAGCCGTTCAGCACCGTTTTTAAACAGGCCGGATAGCGGAAAAATTTCCTGCGCCATTATAAAAGCTCCTGCTGAACAGGCGGTTTGTCTTCAACTGGTAAATGCTCTTCATCACGGATAAAGCGGATCACGTCAATCAAATAATCAATTTTTCCCGTAGCAATAAATATCTGCTGCTCGGCGTTGGGTTGTCTGACATAGCCATGCTCTTTCAAACGCCGGAAAATTTGTTTGAGCTGAAGATCAATGGAATCACTCTTACAATTGAAAAAACGATCGCTGGAAAGCTGATTCAGACGCTGTTGCAGGCTCTGATTATCCTCTACACGCGTCATGATTTCCGACAACCTGATATAGTCACCAGCGGTCAATGTACTCTCCCGCCCTTGCGTCTCCTGTATGAGCTGTAACCATTCAAGCAGAGGCAGCAGAGAAGAGATGATGTCCTTAAACTGATTCATCAGTTGGCTGCGGGTATCGCGATTCATCTCACAAAAGCCCGCATAATAGACAGTTTTAGTTTCATTACTGACAATTCTGTAGTTAAGAGGGCGCAAATAGCTATCCATCGCTTGCCGGGTAATCTCATCCTGTAAGTGACGATAAGCATCCGGGTCGTTGATACGGCAAATAAATTCCCCTGTCAGTAGCCTTTTGATTAAAAGTCCATGTTCCAGCATTACATTGCCTCCTGTTCCATCTGCGCCAGTAGGGCAGAAAGGCGGCTCACTTTCGGCTGGATCCTTTTCAGCCTGCGCTGAGTCGGCTCAAGCTGATCGACATCGAGCAAATAACGATGCTTAAACAGCATTAACACATCAGACTCCGCATTCGGAAAAGCGCCTACAATCACAATATTATTATGGCTACAGGCAATAAATAATTTCTCCACATTGTGGTAAGCCAGCGTCCCGATTTCATCAATAGGCCAGTGAATAACGGCGTCTGATTTGCCTCTTAACAAACGCGTGAACGCCAAAAGATATTTGCACAAGATCAGATAGGCCATACCGTGGCTTGATGCTTCCAGTAGTTGGCGATCGTTTTTGATAACAATATCTTCCCCACCTTCATTCAGGTGAAGTTCGAGATTTAATAACGATTCCATTGTAAAACGCTCATCGGCATGCAGCAGTTCAACTACATCCATAAGTGCATTCAAATAGCTTTCGGGAGGTAGTTGCTGACCAGACGAGCGCCAGTCACTATAGTTTTTAGCAAAGCGCTTTAATGGTTTCCAGAAGCGTAACTGGTCGATGGTCGATAAAATACGAACTTCTGATTTATTGATGCCCTCCAGTTGCAAATCGTCGGTAACTGCATCGCTCAAACGCCGACTTTGGTGCGAAATCCGACGATTGATATCACTGAAAACATCAAAGAATTTTTTCAGATCGCCACCGATATTCTCCCCCATTTCCAGCAATTGCTGCTGTTTATCTTTAAGAAGCTGTAGTAGTTTCTCAAGTATTGGCAATTGCTGGCGGGTCCTTGAAGGATCGGGTAATTTATCTATCTCAGAATCCAACAATTCAAAGAAAGTGGGGTCAGCATCCTGATTAAAGCGCGACTTAAACTCATTCAGTTTGCTCTCCAGAGTACAGGTCAAACTGGCGTGTTGCTCCAACATATCGCTGGTACGCGACATCCGTTCATTAATATCAGCAGCTGCGTCAATATGAATCGGAATCATTTCGGTAAAAGGCAAAGGTGATAATCGTTCCAGTAATATTTTTAACTGACCGACAAACTCACTGGCCTGTCGTATCTGCATCTCATACTCTTTTTTCTCATTATTAAGCCTGTCTTTTTTATTCTGATAATCTGCCTGTAATTGCTGTTTTTTCTGCAACAGTTCACGATTTAGTTGAGAGAGTGCACTTTCTTTATTCTGTTGTTCCTGGCGCAACGTCCCGTAGTCAACTTTGATAAAACGAAGCCATTCGGTTAACTCATCCCGACGAGACTCCACTTCCTGAATGTCTTTTTTAAGCGTTTCAATACGCTGCCGTAGTACATTGACTTCGCGGGGATCGATTCCCTTCTTCGCTAAATTATCGTCCATCGCCTGCTGGAAGATCTTAATCTGCTCCTCCATATCGGCGTGTTTTTTATTTATCTGGCTAGACAGTTCCTCAATCTTCTCGTCAATAAGCTGCTGCTCACTTTGCAGGTCAATATTTAATTGCAAGGTTTGCGTATTATATTCTTCCGTCAACGCACCAATATCTTGTTCTTTCTGCTGCGTTAATTCGGCATGTGCTTTGTCTAAAGCCCTTAAACGGACGCGTTTTTCCTGCCGACGTTGTTGCTCCAGCGCTTCATGCTTTGCGATTAAACGCGATCGGGCATCGCGAGCATAGCCAACTTCCTGGTTTTGACGCTGACGTTGCCTTTCATACTCTTCTACTTGTGATTTCAAACGGTTAACGTTCTGATGATGCTCCTGAAGAGTGGCTTCGGACATGTTCTTCACTTCTTCAGCACGGGCTCTGGTTTGCTCCGCCTTATCAAGACTGTGTCGAATTGAAGCCTCATCTTGCGCAAAATCCTGCATATCTAACACGCTTAAATCCAGTTGCAGGCCGTACAGCGATTCCGACAGCTCGCCTGTTTCTGGTAGCAAATCTTTGCGTTCCAGCAGATTTTCATTCAGAACCTTACCGAGATTCTGTTCCCAGCCCTCATAATGTAAACGCAGAAAGTGACGTAAAGTACCCTGTTCAGGATCCAACTGACGATGTAGCCGCTGCAGTCGTTCTTCAGTCTGATGTAAGTTAGCACGGGCGTTGTGAAGCTGTTGCTCTACACTATCTTGCTTTATACGGGCCTCAGACAGCGTTGTCAGTGCATTTTGTCGCTGCTCAGCCAGTTGCAATAATCGCTCCTGCGCTTGCTCAATGCGTAGCTCAGCAAACTGGCGCTCTTCATGCTCTTGAGCTGTTAACTGGGAATGTTTAAGCTCAATGCTAACAGCCATTCGATCGCCTGAAATCTTCTCCAGTTGTTCACCGTAGTGATTTTCCTGCTGTTGTTTTCGCTCTTCGAAGCGCTGCCAAAGTATCTCTTTCTGGCTGTCAGATTTATTCCTGACCGCCTCTTTTTCCCGCTGGCAGTCCTGAATTTTTTGTTGAGTCAGACGTTCCTGGCGGTAAACACTGTCTTTTAGTTTTGCTTTGTGCTGTTCAAATTCTCGGGAAAGTTCACCAACCTGCTCCTGCATAAGCCGGAATTGTTCGCTTTGCACTGAAAGCTCCTCGCGCCATTGAGGTAACTCTTCCATGTGCGTCTGTAACAGGCGTATCTCTTTGCGTTCATAACAGTCGTATTGATTCTGGATATGATTCAGCCATGCCTGAATCGTTTTCAGGTCGCTTTGCGTTTCGCTTAACCTATCATTCAGTGCATTACGCTGTTGATTAAAGCTATCCTCTAATTGAACGAGCTCCCCACGACGCTGGTGAAGCAACTGCTCTGCATCCGCGCGTTTCTGCCTCTGAATTTGTTCATCGTTTCTTAACAAGGGGTGGAGCGCGGCTAGCTGTGCCTCTGTATCATCCAGCTTGAGTCCCAGGCGCTGTATGAACTCAAACTCCTGTTGTAATTTATCGTAGCGCAGCGACTGGCGCATTTTTTGGATCCATTCCCGCGCAAAGCCGCTTTTTACTTTTGTTTGCGGAAGCGTCACGCCATCATCGGCAAAAATCGCCGCCAGCATGGTTTTGAGCGTTTCCATCTTGCCTTCACCGGCATGAACCGCGCTTACTAATTTCTCAATATGCCTGAGCTTGTGGCTACCGCTCACCAGACTAAACGATACAGCCAGGCGGCGTAGTCTCATTGCCTCCGTCGAATTACCGCGTAATGAGGCGACATCATTCTGAATGATACTACGGTACTCCGTCGTTGAACCTATTTTAGCTGAAACTGAGACGTCATCCCGGCAGCGCATCTGGGCAGACCATTCGTTATAACTCATCCCTTTCGCGCCATCTTCGGTATAACGAAGGAAAAAGTCTGGATGATAAGGTGCGCTAACAAAACGATATTCCACGCCCCCCTCACCTTTACCCGTAAGAACAACCAGGCAATTTTCACCCGTTTCTCGCTGGTATTCATAAATAATATAGCTATTGCTGAAAGGGAGATAAAACTCGTCGAACTTCTTCCGCGTTCTCGGCACCACTTTATTGGGCTGTTCACCATAGAAAACCGGGACAAGACGTTGCAGAGTTGTTTTCCCTGAAGCATTAGTTCCACAAATATTAGTATGCTGCTCCAGTTGAATTTCAACAACACCAGGCAGGTGAGTGTGTATAAGAATGATGCGAAGCAGTTGTGGCATAATACCTCCCTGAACATAAAATAACCTCAGGATAGTACACCTAAAACCCTTTTTAAACATTGGGTTATTTCACAATTAGATCAGAAATCAGGCGATGTAAAAGTCTTTACGACCTTATAAAGGGAATTTTAACAAAGGTTAGAACCGAACTATTTTCTTGATTACTAATCCATCATGATGATTTAAAAGAAAAAATGAGGGTCAACCTCCTGGCCTTTACAATAAAATGCAGAAGAATTTATCAAATAGATCAAATTGGTAAGTAATTGAAAATACCGAGTACGGGCACCAAATTCATATTAACGGACCTCCACGGAGGTACGTTTTTGCATTCTAAGCCCGCCAAAATCAACGCATCTACACCCCCTTAACGACATCCTGACCACTGCGTCAGCAGCGCATGCAGTTTAGCCGGCTCCAGAGGCTTGCGCAGCACCAGATACCCTTCCTGCTCCGCCTCCAGCAGAACAGGCGAATTAAATTCGCCGCTGACCATCGCGCCGCTCATGTCCGGCAGACGTTCAAAAAGCGCTTTCAGGATGTCGAAGCCGCTTTCGCCGGATCGCAGGCGCTGGTCGCACAGCACGGCGAACGGGGTGAAGCCGTCGTCGATGATGGCGAACGCTTCTTCAGCGGAGGCCGCGCAGCGCACGTTGATTCCCCAAACGCTCATCAGGCTCTCCCAGGCTGACGTCACCAGCGGGTCGTCATCGACGACCAGGCAAGAACCGCGCAGCGGCGCATAGCGTACCGGCGCAGAGGCGTTGTTATCGGCGGGCGGGATGTCCGTCGCGATCTCTTCGCCAGCATATTGAGTGAAGCGCATCCAGAAGCGTGAGCCTTTACCTTCTATGGATTGCATCCCGTACTTCACCTTCATCAGCCTGGCACAGCGGGCAACCACGGCGAGGCCCAGCCCGTGTCCGGCGCTGTCGATCTTCCAGGCCAGTTCGGGGCGGTAATAAGGGGAGAAGATTTTACCTTTCTCGTCATCAGCGATACCGACACCCGTGTCCCACACTTCCACCAGGCACTCGTCACCGCGCGGTCGGATGGCAACCAGCACGCCGCCCTGCTGCGTGTAGCGAAGGGCGTTTTGAATCAGGTTAATCAGCGATTGTCGCACCAGCAGCGGGTCGCCCATCACGTGGATGCGGCGTTTGGGTCGACGGGTGGACAGCCTAAGTGCACGGCTGTTGGCCTCTTCGCGAAACAGCGTGATCACCGAGTCGAGCAGAGCGCCGATGTCCACTTTGGTAGGGGCAGTGAGCACTTTCCCGGATTCAATCTTGCTGAGGTCGAGCAGAGAATTGAACATCAAATGCACCGAGCGAACGCTCTGCTGCAGGTCAAGCAGCTGAGGCGTCAGGCTGTCGTCCCGATTTCGGTGGATAATCGCTTCAATCAAAAATCCCATGGCGTGTACCGGCTGACGCAGGTCGTGGCTGGCTGTCGTCAGGAACTGATTTTTATCCAGCAGCGCCTGCTCCGCTTCCTCTTTGGCCTGGCGAAACTGTTCTGCCAGGCGTGAGCTTTTTTCCTCAAGCAGCGCTTGCTGAATAAAGTACGCGTGCGACGTTAACGCATGGCGGTAAATGGCGAAGCCGTACAGCAGGTTCAGCATCAGCACAATGAATATCAGCTCGTCCAGCCGCCAGATGATGCCGATATTCAATACTCCCCAGGAGGCGAAGAAAAAGCACGTAAAGGTGCTGATGACTGGCGTCAGATGCGTCGCATTGGCGGCGACGATGGCGGCAATACTGATATTAAGGAGCAGGAAAAAGTCAAAGTTCTGCGTCTGCGGAGTAATTAAATAGAGAGATGAAATCCCCAGCCCGTGAATAAAAGCGATCTTATTTATGCGCGGAAGCCAGCGGCGCAGGACGTCCTCTTCATCATGCTCTTTCACTTCGCGCTGGTAGCGTCGGTGCAATATGCGGATCGCCACGGCACATAGCAGGTAAATAATTATCCAGATAATGGTTGGGCCAAGTTCATCGCCCAGCAAATAGATCCAGATGGCAAAAGGAATACCGACAAATGGCACCGCGCTAAAGCTGAACACCAGCCGCAAAAAAGTGTTGTTTAGCAAACGGATCTGCGCGGGAGATGAGATACCATCTTTCTGTAAGCTCTGGAAAAACCTCATTCTGATGATTCCCGCTTGCCATGCAGAAGCGTGATGGCTTCGACCCGGCTGTTAACGCCTATCTTTTTCAATATATTGCTGATGTGTTCTTTGACCGTGGGCTCAGAAATTGAAAGCTGCGCGGCGATTCGTTTATTTGGCAGGCCGCGCATAATCATATTTAAAACGTCTATTTGTCGCGGCGTTAAGTTAAATTTACTTAACTTCTCATTATTCGATTCAACGGGAAAATCGTTTCTCTCAGGAAACCAGGTCAGATTATCAAGGAGTGCACAAACGGCCCGTGAGAACATTTCAGGCGGTTCGCTTTTCAATACAAATCCGTGTCCCCCGGCGGCGTGAACTTTCTGCCAGATGTCATTATTGTCATCCCCGCTGACCACCAGGAACCGTACCTGTGGGTAATGTTGTTTTACTTCTTTGAGTAATTTCAGTGCCGTTCCGGACGAAAGCCAAAAATCGATTACCAGCAAACGCGGCGGGCCATTATCCCTAATTTGACGGTAGCAATCTTCCTCATTCGTCACCACGCTCGCCTGCTTAAACTGGCAATGTGAAATCAGAAAATTAGCGATGCCGCTTGCTACCAATGGATGGTCATCAACGACCAACGCATAATTCTGCCCCAAAGGATCCTCCTTTTACCTTCGCATATCTGAGTGTACAGATGAATTATTATCTACCCACCCTACTTTAGGAGGGTTTTTTCGATTAGGAAAGGGAAATATATTATTCGCTGATTTGGGTAAATGAAAACATAAATACAATCAGTGAAATTAACTGATTGGATATCAAGGATAATTTATGAAAAAACCACTCATTTTTTTAAGCGTTACGTTGATGCTCGCCGGTTGTTCCACGCTAAAAACCGATCAGGCTATTCCACTCCTGCAGGCGGAGACCGCTAAAATGCTGGGACTGGGCTCATCGGATGAAATAACCGTGACCAATGTTAATGGCGCCCAGCCGGACGCACTGGGAGGGCAAAAACTGTCTTATCGCGCTACGACGGAAAAAGGGCGTATTTTCGATTGCTCATCAATGATGATGCCGGGGATTTTAGGATCCGCCCCGACGCTCAGCGCACCAACCTGTACCCCTGTTGTCACGCATAAATAATTAACGGCAAATGAAAAGGCGTACATAAATAACGCCTTTTATATTTTCTGACGTATCTGAGTTTTCATAAAAACGATTTTCCAGACATCACGCTAATGAGTACGGAGATAGCCCGTGAATAACTCTACATCGCATGCTTTAGCGGTTAAGACGCCGCTTTCCAGACTTTACCTCGCTCTATTTTCCGCGCCGCTGTTACTGCTTTCACCTGCCGATTTCGCGCGCGCAGCCGATGCCATTTTTGATGGCGAGGCGCGTATAACCGAAACGCTGGGTTACACCGGAGATGTTTACGTTGGACGTAATCAACCCGGAAACCTGCTGATCGATAATGGCAAAATCACCGCCTATAACATCAACATCGGTCGGCTGTTCGACGGCCAAATTTATGAAAGCGTGGTCACGGTCCGTGGGCCAAACGCTGAGCTTAACGCAGTGAACGATCAGTACGTCCTGCGCGGCGATCTGAATCTTGGCCTCGGCACCCTGCGAGTCGAAGAAGGCGCGCTGGCCAGCGCAAAAGAAATTGTTGTCGGCACCACCCGCGGCTACGACAGTCACCTTATCGCCACTGGCGCCGGCTCTCGCGTGACCAGTAATTTTCTCAGCGTAGGTACCGATCTGGGGGCACGCTCCACGCTGGCGATTGAAGACGGCGCGGCGCTCAGCACCGCCTACGATGCGCGCATCGGCAATGGTACCGGGCCGGGTGAAACCGACACGCTAAGCCCGAAAGCCACCGTCACGGGGAGCGGCTCACAGTGGAACGTTGGCCGTACGTTGACGCTTTATGGCGACCTGGACGTGCTGAACGGCGGTGCGGTTAACGTTGGCGGCGTGCAGGTGGCGGGCGTCTCCGGGGCAGGTAAAACCGCCGAGCTGGTTATTGCGGGCAAAGACTCGCGCTTTACCAGCGGCAGCAGCGTGAGCGTGGGCGATTATGGCAATGGCGTGCTGTCGGTGATTGACGGCGGTTCATTTTCCGCTGGCAGCAATACGCTGATCGTGGGGACCTCGGGTTCCGGCTCGAACCGGGGTGCGCTCATTATCGGCAGCCGCGGCAATATGGAAACCGGCACGGGTTTAACTGAGCCAACGCTTGGCACAGCGGGCGGCGCGGGTACTCTCGATGCGAATACGGCAATCAGCCTACGCGGCGGGCTGTTCGGCAGCTATGTCTACTTCAACCATACCGATGAAAATTACGTCTTCAGCAACAAGATGAGCGGCGAAGGTGAGGTGATCAATACTTCCGGGCAGACAACGCTGAATGGCGATCTTTCAGCCCTTCAGGCGAACGTGACCGCGCGCGGTGGCAAAGTCATTATCGCCAGCAACATCAACACCCAGCCAGAAGACGATATTTTTGATATTCAGACTCTTAGCGCCGAGAACGGCGGGACGCTGATCCTCAACGCGACGGCGGGATCCGACGTTAGCGACGGGCTGGGCTACAGCAGCGCCGCGTCAATCAAGGCCGGCGGAACCCTGGGAGGGAACGGCACGCTGGGCCAGACCGAGATCCTTTCCGGCGGGCATATCTCGCCCGGGGATGGCGATATCGGCACGCTGACGCTGAAACGTTATCTGAATTTTGTGGGTGACTCTTTCTATGATGTCGATATCGCCGGTGATGGCCGCAGCGACCAGCTGCTGGTCGCAGGCAAAACGACCATCAGCGATCGGGCTCAGGTACAGGTCACCGCGCTGGATCCGCAAACCAGCTACAAAACGGGCCAAAGCTACCGCATTTTAACCTCCGACGGGGGAATTGACGGTCAGTTCGCGGGGGCGGTGTCTAAATCCGCCTTCCTGGACGTGGCGCTCAACCAGAGCACCAACGCCGTCGATCTGACCATCGCGCAGAAAGAGACCGGCGGCGAGAATCCGGGAGGCGAAAACCCGGGAGGTGAAAATCCAGGAGGAGGAAACCCAGGCGGTGAGAACCCGGGCGGAGAAAACCCTGGCAGTGAGAATCCGGGCAGCGGCAAGCCGGGGATTTTCCAGACCGTCGCCAAAAGCAGCAACCAGTGGAATACCGCCGGCGCGCTCTCCACCCTGACGCAAAGCGTCCCGTCGCTGGCGCTGTATAACTCGCTGCTGGTACTCAGCGCGCCGGAAGCGCGCGAGGCGTTCAACCAGCTGTCCGGTGAAGTTTATCCGTCAATGCAGTCCAACCTGATCGCCGGCAGCACGCAGGTGTTTAACGTTTTAAACCAGCGTATGCAGCGCGCGTTTGATAACGACAGCCTGCCGATACCACCGTTAGCGATGTCGCTGGTGCAGCAGCCGGAGCCGCAAAACAATGGCGTCTGGGGCCAGACCTTCAGCTCCTGGAGCCGAAACGACGGCGACGGTAACGTGGGCAAGCTGGACGGCAACACCACCGGCTTCCTGCTGGGGGCAGATCGCAAGCTGGCGGATCATAACGTGCGTGTCGGTGGCTACTTCGGCTACAGCCGCGGTGATTACGACGTCGACAGCCGTCGTTCCTCAACGGATACCGATAACTACCACCTTGGCCTGTATGCGGCGGGTCAACAGGATGCGTTCTCCCTTCGCGGCGCGCTGGGTTACACCTGGCACAAGATCGATGGCGAGCGCAGCGTTGATTTCAGCGGCTTCTCGGATCGGCTGAAGTCGGATTACGACGCCAACTCGCTGCTGGCATTCACCGAAGCGGGCTATCGCTTCGGCCAGCCTGATATGAATATCGAGCCGTTCGTCAATTTATCGTACATTCGACTGCATACCGACAGCTTCAGGGAAGACGGCGGTGCCGCCGCGCTGAGCGTAAGTAACGAAACGATGAACACCTTCTACTCCACCCTCGGGGTGCGCGGTGTGACCGAGCTGCCGAAGAACGTGAACCTCTACGGTTCGTTGGGCTGGCAGCACGCCTATGGCGATAAGAATACCTCTTCGCGCATGGCGTTTGCGGGCAGCGACGCGTTCATTACTCAGGGGCAGGCCGTGGATGAGGACGTGATGGTGGGTGATATCGGCGTGAGCGTACAGCTGTCGCGTGCTGCGACGCTGGATGTGGGTTATCAGGGGCAATATGGTGCGGATACCCGCGTCAACTCGGTTAACGCTAATCTGCGCTGGTCGTTCTGAATTATTTCCAGTAAAAGAACCCGCCCTTGTGGCGGGTTTTTTCTTTTGGGCTCTCAGGAACTCAGGGATCGTTCCCAACCGCATCCAGCAGTTTGTTTTTAAAGATAAACAAACACGCCTCGTTGAAGTTCTCCGCCCCCAGGCGTTCCGACAGCGCTGTCCGTTTGCGATAGAGGCTCTTCACCGACGTGTTCAGTTCATCGGCAATCGCTTCCATCGACATCCCTGCCCTCAACAACCGCAGCATGATCGCTTCGTGCGTGCCAAGCCGTAAGTTAAGCAGCCACTTGGTGGTCAGACGCCTGCCCTTCATATTGAGCACCAGGTTAAACAACGATGCCATATCCGGCGCCGTAAGCGACGTGTTCATAAACAACTTCATACTGAGTAGATTCTCCTCGCGATGTCGCATATCCAGCATAACGCAGCAGATCGTTTTTTTTGTTCTGGCCGGATGGCGTATCAGGTAATCATATAAACGGAGCGGAGAACGGCTATCAATCAACACAGAATATTCATCTGCACCGTTATCGAATATGTTTCTGTCAATCGAGTCGAGCAGGATAATATCCGGGAAAAATAGTCTCATCCCCCTGACAAGATAGCGATCCTGGGTCACTAACACTATTGAAGTTGCCACTAACCATCCCTTTTAGATTAAAGCAAGAACGCACCTTCAGAAAGAAGGCCGCCTTCGTTTTATAGCGCTGTAATATTAACGACAATATGTATTCTGGCGTTGAACATCCCTCAATACAGACATTGATGAGTAAGACTTCCTGTAGACTTTCATTCAATGGCTGGCGTTAATTATAAATAAAAAACAATCGCAGAAAAGTCACTTCACTGAACATTAAGACTTTTTGTCATGAAACTTCCCAAACATGCACCAGAAAGTACTTTAATTGCTACAATAAAACCTCGCCAGGAATATAAACAAACTCAAAAAGACATAAATAAAACACATTAATATCAAATGGTTGCAAACACACATTCAATTCAAAATAATCACAAAAGACTTCTCATTCCAGAATTATCCCAAAACTATCCCTCTGCTTTTCACCATATTTATCCGGCAACATATCAGGTGTACATTACCTTCCACCCAGTCCCCAAAGAGGAGGTTCCATAATTACCTTAAAGTAAGTACCCCATAACGTTACTGCATTCAGATTTAATGTTCTCATTTATGGCCTTTAACGCAGAGTTAAAAGGCGGCCGTGTTATGCAATGGATTCATGATAAACAAATGGCAAATAGATATGGAAAGATCGCTTCGCTTCAATACGTTATTCTTTTATCGCGCCCCAGGATTATTGTTTCTGCTATTTCTGTTTCCTGTTCTCGTTCAGGCAACGGAATCCGTTTATGAGCAACAGATTCAACAGGCACGTAACGGTAATTACACGCCGTTTCTCAATTATCTTCAGCGGTATCAGCAACAGCATGCTCTGACGCCCGAGCAAGTGGCGGACTGGTTACAGGTGGCTGCGTGGGCAGGTCGTAATGACGAGGTGATTCAGCTCTGGCAGCGCTATGGCATTTATATGCCGCTGCCCGCTCGCGGCGTTGCGGCTGTCGCGCAGGCCAGAAGAGATCAAAAAGCGTGGCAGCCTGCCTTATCACTGTGGAAAGAGGCGCGTAGCCTTGCGCCACATAATGACGATTATCGTATCGGCTATATCAAAACCCTGGCCGATGCCCGCATGGATACGCTCGCTCTGCAGGAAGCCCGCCAGCTGGTGACGGAGGATCCCTCTCCGGCGCATCTTCAGACGCTTTCATACGTCTGGTTACGCCAGGGAAAAAGCTGGGATCGGCTTTTAGCGGACACGCGCGCGCTGACCCTCGCGCCGGAGAATAACGCGCTCCTTAGCGAGCTGATTGACGCGCTAACGGATAACCGGGTGAGTACTCCCGCGCTGATGCTGTCACAAAGGGTAACGCTGACCCCCGCGCAGCGCCGCCGTCTGGAGCTTAATGCCGCCGCAGAATGGGTTCGCCTTGCCGACGTGCCTGGCAGAACGGAAAAGGAGCGCCTGCAGCTGGCGCAAACGGCACTGAATCGTTACGACGCCCTGCTCTCACGCTGGCAACACGAACCGCAGGCAGCGGAAGACATCATCCTCGCCCGTATCGACAGGCTGGGTGCGCTGTACGCGCATGGCGATTACCCGCAGGTCATCCGTGAATATCAGGCGCTGACGGAGGCGCAGCATTCGGTGCCGGGCTGGGCCATCGGCTGGGCGATCTCCGCGTATCTGCAGGAGAAAAACGCCACTGCCGCCTTCTCGCTGCTGCAACGCTATCCGCAATACGCCGCCGATCCCCAGGACGAGGAGCATGCGCTTTTCTACGCCTGGCTGGACACGGGGCGGTATCAGGCCGCTCGGCAGTACGTAGAGCGCCAGACCCGCAGCGTTCCGTGGACCCGCTACGATTTCGGCTCGCCCACTCCGCAGCCCAACGATCGGTGGCTTACCGGGCAGTCGCTCAAATTTAACTATTTGCTCTCAACCAACGCCCTGCCGGATGCGGAGAAGCTGGCGCACCGTCTGGCCACAACGGCGCCGGGCAATCAGGGGCTGCAGATTGACTATGCCACCCTGCTTCAGGCGCGGGGTCAGCCGCGCGCGGCCGAGCAAACGTTAAAAAGGGCGGAGGCGCTGGAGCCATCTAATCTGGAGCTGGAACAGCAGCAGGCTTACGTCGCCATGGATCTGCAGGAGTGGCGCCAGATGGATTTACTGGCCGACGACGTGCTTGCCCGCGCGCCCGTTGCTCGCAGCGCCAGGCGTCTGGACAGGCTCAGAACGGTGCATCACATGTCCGAGCTGCGCTTTAACACGAGCAAGGGCTTGCACTCCGATAACCCCATCAGCGGGACGCACGACCTGAACGGGGATGCCACGCTCTATGGTCCACCGGTAGCGGATAGCTGGCGGCTGTTTGCGGGTACCCGCTATGCGCAGGGTAATTTCGATGAAGGCAAAGGCACCAGCCGTCACCTCCTGGGCGGCATCGAGTGGCGTCCTCGCGACCTTCAGCTCGAAGCCGAGGTATCCAGCAACCGCTATCACGGTGAAAACAAGCCGGGTGCTCGCCTCTCAACCACGTACTTTCTCAATGATAACTGGCAGGTCAGCGGCAGCCTTGAACGCTTATCCCGCACCGCGCCGCTACGGGCATTACGCAACGGGATTAGCGCCAACCGGGGTGAAGGCGGGATCCGCTGGTATCAAAACGAGCGCCGTGAGTACCAGTTCAGCGCCGCCGTCAGCCGCTTCTCAGACCATAATCGCCGACAGGAATACACCCTTACGGGTAAGGAGCGTCTCTGGCAGACCCCGACCCTGACGCTGGATCTTGAACCGGGGATCGCCACCAGTAAAAACAGCCTGCGGGACACGCTCTATTACAACCCGGCGCGGGATCTGTCCGTGACGGCCGCCCTGTCCGTGGACCATGAGATGTACCGCCATTACGACACCCTCTGGAGCCAGCAGTTGGTGGCGGGAGGCGGCAGCTACTGGCAGAAAAACCAGTCCGTTGGCGCCATAGCCCTGCTGGGCTACGGGCAACGCGTCCAGTGGAATAACGTCATTGATACCGGCGTGATGCTGAACTGGGATAAACGCCCTTACGACGGCAAACGCGAGAGCAACCTCTCCGTCACGCTTGATGCGACTTTACGCTTTTAAGGATGAATATGCTGAACACACGTTTTTCCGTGAGCCTGATCCTCATCGGCTGGCTCTGCCTCAGCGCGAGCGTCTGGGCGCAGGCGATCTCGTTCATTGCGCCCAGCGAGCGGCCGCAGCCGGAGGCGAGCAAACCCTGGCCGCAGAACCAGTTTCTGGTGCTGGCCTACCACGACGTCGAAGACGATGCCGCCGATCAGCGCTACCTCTCCGTGCGCACCAGCGCGCTAAACGAGCAGATTAGCTGGCTTCTGCACAACGGCTATCACGCCATCAGCGTGCAGGACATTCTGGACGCGCATGACGGCAAAAAATCGCTGCCGCCGAAAGCCGTTCTGCTTAGCTTTGACGACGGCTACAGCAGCTTCTACACCCGCGTCTGGCCGCTGCTTAAGGCCTGGAACGTGCCTGCGCTCTGGGCGCCGGTGGGCAGCTGGGTGGATACGCCAGCAAACCAGAAGGTGAACTTTGGCGGCCTGATGACGCCCCGGGATCGCTTCGCGACCTGGGACATGGTGCGCGAGCTCAGCCAGTCTCCGCTGGTTGAGATCGGATCGCATACCTGGGCCTCGCATTACGGCATCGTCGCCAACCCGCAGGGAAGCCGCGAACCGGCCATCGCCAACCGCTTTTATGATAAAGCGACGGGGCGCTATGAAACTGACCAGCAGTTCAGCCAGCGGATCGGCGATGACGTCCGCAAGGTGACGGAGAAAATCGCGCAGGTGACGGGCAAAGCGCCGCGCGCCTGGGTTTGGCCTTACGGTGCCGCCAGCGGTACGTCACTCGCCATCGCCAGGCAGCAGGGTTATCAGCTGGCCTTTACCCTTGAGGACGGGCTGGGGAACGTGCAGGAGCTGGGCAACATCCCCCGTTTGCTGATCGCCGGCAACCCCTCGCTCAAAGCGTTTGCCAGTTCGGTCAGCCGGGTTCAGGAGCACGATCCCGTGCGCGTGATGCACGTCGATCTCGACTACGTTTACGATCCCGATCCGGCTCAGCAGACCCAAAACATCAACAGGCTGATCCAGCGGGTCTACGACATGAAAATCAGCCACGTCTTCCTGCAGGCGTTTGCCGACCCGCAGGGCGACGGCAGGATCAGGGCGCTCTATTTCCCCAACCGCCGGCTTCCGGTCCGGGCCGATCTCTTTAACTTCGTATCCTGGCAGCTGCAAACCCGCGCGGGGGTGAAGGTCTACGCGTGGATGCCGGTGCTCTCGTTCGATCTCGATCCTGCCCTGCCGCGCGTGCAGCGCCGGGACGATCGAACCGGCCAGCTGCGCGAGGCCAATGAGCCCTACATCAGGCTTTCACCGTGGGACCCGCAGGTTCGCCTGCAGGTGACGGAAATCTATGAAGATCTGGCCCGCCATGCCAGCTTCAACGGGATCCTGTTCCATGACGATGCGGTACTGACGGACGTTGACGCTGCCGGGCAGGACACGACGCGCCAGAAAAGCCGGAGGCTTATCGGATTTACCCGTGCTCTGAGCCAGGCGGTGAAGCACATCCGCGGCCCGCAGATAAAAACCGCGCGCAATATGTTCGTCCTTCCCATTCTGCAGCCCGAAAGCGAAGCGTGGTTTGCGCAGAATCTCGATGATTTTCTGGCGGCCTATGACTGGACGGTGCCCATGGCAATGCCGCTGATGGAGTCCGTTCCGGCGAACGAGAGCAATGCCTGGCTGACGCGTTTGATCAAGGCCGTCGCCGCGCGGCCCGGCGCGCTGGATAAAACCATTTTCGAGCTGCAGGCCAGAGACTGGGAGCAGAAGCCGCAGCGCGCCGTCTCCGACAGTCAGCTTGCGGCGTGGATGCGCGTCCTCCAGCTGAACGGCATCAAAAACTACGGCTACTACCCTGACGATTTCATCAATAACCAGCCTGATATCTCGCGCATCAGGCCCGTCTTTTCTTCCTACTGGTACCCTGACAATGACTGATCGCATAATCGCCTTTTCAATTTTGTGTCTGGTATTCGGGCTGCCGTTAGGGGTGGCCGCCCTCTTTACCGGCGAGCTGATTCTGGATTTTGTCTTCTTCTGGCCGCTGTTTATGTCCGTGCTCTGGGTCACCGGCGGCCTCTATTTCTGGTTTCAGCTTGAACGCCGATGGTCGTGGGATAAAGACACGCCCGCCCCGACGCTCGCCGGCGAGCCGCTCATCTCAATTCTGATCCCCTGCTTCAATGAGGAAAGAAACGCCAGAGAGACCATCAGCGCCGCGCTGGCTCAGCGATACGAGAATATTGAAGTGATCGCCATCAACGACGGCTCGTCTGATAACACCGCGCAGGTGCTGCAGCAGCTGGCGCTGGAGCAGCCGCGCCTGCGGGTGATTAACCTCGCGGAGAACCAGGGAAAAGCCGTGGCGCTCAAAGCCGGGGCGGCGGCGGCCCGGGGCGATCTGCTGGTCTGCATTGACGGCGACGCTCTGCTCGACCGCGACACCGCGGCCTATCTGGTCGCGCCGCTGATTCAGTATCCCCACGTCGGGGCGGTTACCGGGAACCCGCGCATTCGCACGCGCTCCACGCTGATTGGCCGCATTCAGGTTGGCGAGTTTTCGTCCATCATTGGGCTCATCAAGCGGACGCAGCGGATCTATGGCCGGGTCTTTACCGTCTCCGGCGTCATCGCCGCCTTTCGCCGACAGGCGCTGGCGGACGTCGGGTACTGGAGCCCGGACATGATCACCGAAGACATCGACATCAGCTGGAAGCTCCAGCTGCGCCACTGGGATATCTTTTTCGAGCCGCGGGCGCTGTGCTGGATCCTGATGCCGGAGACGCTGAAGGGCCTGTGGAAGCAGCGTCTGCGCTGGGCACAGGGCGGCGCGGAGGTATTTCTGGTGAACCTGCGCAAGATGGTGCGCTGGGAGCATCACCGCATGTGGCCCCTGTTTCTGGAGTACGCGCTGTCAACGCTGTGGGCCTTCGCGTATGCGATAACGGTGCTGCTGTACATCATCAGCCACGTCGCGCCCATTCCCGCCAGGCTGACCGTTGAAACCCTGTTTCCCCCGGCGTTTACCGGGCTGCTGCTGGGCGTGATGTGCCTGCTGCAGTTCCTGGTCAGCTTGTACATCGAGCGGCGCTATGAGCGTAAGGTGGCCAGCTCGCTTTTCTGGGTGATTTGGTTCCCGATGGTCTACTGGATGATTGGTCTGTTCACCACCCTCGTCGCATTTCCAAAAGTCATGCTTAAACGTCAGCGCGCCCGCGCGCGCTGGATCAGTCCGGACAGGGGAAAAGGAAGCCTTCAATGAACGAAAATACCTTAATTTTGACTGAACATCGGTTGCTGCCACGACTTTTTGATGCCGCGGTAACCGTGGTGGCGTGGGGCGGGTTTCTGTTCTTCCTGTATGCCAGGCTGTGGATGCAGTTAACCGAGGAGAGCGACCACCGGTGGAGCGTGATTATTGCCTCCTTTAATACGGTGTTGATCTATTTGCTGTTCGCCGCGCTCAACGGCTGGCTGCTGATTTTGTGGTATCAGTACAACCGCCGCCGCGCGAACGTAAGACGACGTCAGCCGGGCTTGTTGCATCATGACGAACTTGCCCGCAGCTTTAACGTCTCACCGCAGCTCATCTCGGAGATGAGCCAGCACAACCTGCTGACGGTTTATCATGACCAGATTGGACGCATCATCGAATTGAAAACCAGCGCGCAGCAGGACGAGGAAGCGCAGTAACAAAAAGCCCCCACAGAGAATACCCTGCGGGGGCTTTTTTAGCGCAGATGCACGTTACTTATCCTTCAGTACAATCAGCGGCTCGATATCGCTCTCTTTTTTCACCACCAGCGAGTCATCGCCGCGCAGGCAGGTCCCACCGTAATTTCCGCCCACGGTAAAGGTACAGACCTGTATGTACTTGCCGTCGACCTTCGGCAGGCACCACAGCTGCTGGTAGATATTTTTACGGTCGACAAACTTGCCGCTGGATTTATCCAGCAGTTCGTCCTGGGCGCTGATGAGATCGATATTGCTGCCGCAGCGTCCGGCAATCGGCTTGACGGCGTATCCGGTCTGCTTCAGCAGGTCGTTCACCTCAAAATCGGTGTCGAGCAGGTAACGGTGGTTCGGGAACAGCTGCCACAGTACCGGAAGAATCGCCTTGTTGCCGGGAATAACGGTCCACAGCGGTTCAAAGACCAGCACTTCCGGGCGCAGCAGAACATCAATCAGGCGTACCTCGCCCTCAGGATGCCCGGTGCGGATCGGCACTGCGGCGTATTCGGTTTCGCTCACCTCGCGGATCTGCTCTATCGCCGTCTCCCACGCCCAGGTTTTCCACACGCAGTTGACGTGGCGACCTTCGTCGTCAATCAGCTGCCCGGCGCCATCCCAGCTCAGCGCCTCCAGCCCGTGCAGGATTTTGGTCTCGAACCCGGCCTGCATCAGCGAACGCTGAATAAAGAGCGCGTGATAGTCCTCTTCGACATCGTTGTCCTGCATGATGTGAACGAACGGCCGCGCGTGGCTGTGCTTCCATGCGCCGGTCAGCTCTTCCAGCAGGCCTTCTGCCGGGTTGTGCCCGTTGCCTCGATAGCCGTTTTTGACCCACTCTTCGAGGATCAACCCGCCTTCTGTGTGACAAGACGCGGAGTCGGCATTGTACTCGTAGACCTTAATCCCGCGCTCATCCATGCAGAAATCCATACGACCGGTGATCATATGGTGGCGGCGCCACTGCCAGGAGAGGCGCAGGCGCGGCCAGAGGATTTTCGGGATGTCGAACAGCGCCAGCAGGTTGTCGTCTTTCAGCACCTTGTCCGTCGCGTGCAGGTACATCAGGTGCAGTTCGTTGGTGGCCTTGATCAGCTCCTGCTCGGCGCTTTCGGTGATGGTGAAGTACTGGCAGGGATCTTTGTTGATCACATGGCCGTTCGCTCGGATATACGCCTGCTGCAGCGCGTCATTTTCGTTCAGCCATTTTCCGTCGAACTGACGTTTGTTTTTCAGCCGCGCGCCGCGGATTTTCAGCAGTTCACCGTCCGGTTCAGGCTGGGTAATGCTGTGCTCCGTGTCGTCCGTCTGGATCATCCAGCCGAGAATTTCGGTATCGCTGAAGGTGTCATGAAGGGTATAGCAGCCATTCTCCACGGTCATGCGCAGTTCGCGCGTCCACTGCTGCCCGAGCGGCAGCGGGGAGTGAATCACGTTCTGCTCCGCAATACGCACCTTATCGCCCAGAAGCTGGGTGATCACCGCCACGTGGCCGGTCTCGTGAAACTCGCCGCCTTTTTGCCAGATCAGCAGCGCCCCGGCGCGCGGTGCGCGCTTCGAGCCGTTGGCAAAAGCCTGAAGGGGCAGAATGTTATCGTTCACCACCTGGCGTAAAAAGCGCAGGGAGAAGATTTCCCACGCCATGCCGACGTCGGTAAACACGAAGCCATAGTTGAGGAACAGGAAACGGCGGGCAAACTCAACGCACTGCCACTTGTGGCCCATGTATTCGTTGCCGATATAGCTGCGAAAGTCCGCGTCTTCCGGGTAGTTACGCGGGTCCAGACTGCCGTAATTTGAAGAGTAAATCGCCACGCCACCGGGCGCATAGCCTAACAACGTCCCGAATGGCGCATCACTGCTTAACTTTCCTTTACGCATGTATCCAACCTAAAACAGGCAGGCGGCAATTTTTTGAAGGGTTGTCGTCGTCTGCACGTTGTAATTAACCTGACAGAGGAGCGTTTATCATACACCTGCGCGACGCGTGAATAACATTTAAAACAGCCAGCATGCCGCGAAATGCCCTGGCGCAATCTCCTGCATCGCAGGCTCCTGCGTCTGGCAAACCGGCATGGCGTGCGGGCAGCGGCTGCAGAACTTACAGCCCGGCAGCACGGACGTGGGGCCGGGAATGTCGCCGCGCAGGGTGGCGTCTTCGAGATTGCGGATGCGCGGATCGGGCTGGGGAACCGCCGCCAGCAGCGCGCGGGTGTAAGGGTGTGCCGGGCGCTGATACAGTTCATTCGCCGGGGCCACCTCTACCAGTTTGCCGAGATACATCACCCCAATGCGGCTGGAGATATGGCGCACCATGGAGAGATCGTGGGCGATAAACAGATAGGTTAGCCCCAACTCCTGCTGCAGGTCCTGCAAAATATTCACCACCTGCGCCTGCACCGATACGTCCAGCGCCGAGAGCGGCTCATCGCACAGCACAAATTCAGGATGCACGGACAACGCGCGGGCAATACTGATGCGCTGACGCTGCCCGCCGCTGAACTCATGCGGGAACCGTTCAAGGTGTTCGTGCTTCAGCCCCACTTTGTAGAGCAGCGTTTCCGTACGTTCTCGCTGTTCTTCGCGGCTGTAGCCGTGGATCTGCATCGGTTCGGCCACCAGCTGTCGCACCGTCATACCGGGGTTGAGCGAGGAGTAAGGATCCTGAAAAATTGCCTGCATCCGCTTACGCAGCGGCTTGAGCTCTCTTTCGCGGGCGTGGGCGATTGCCTGTCCGGCAAAGTGGATCTCGCCAGAGGTAATATCGAAAAGGCGCAGTATGGCGCGCCCGAGGGTGGATTTTCCGCAGCCGGACTCCCCCACCAGGCCAAACGTCTCGCCGGGCTGGATATCAAAGCTCACGCCATCAACCGCCTTCACGGCCACGCCTTTACGCAGCAAACCGCCGTTGAGCGGATAGTGCTTGCGCAGATCGCGCACGCTCACTAATGGCGCCTGTTGTTCACTCATGCCTGAATCTCCTCGGCCCATAGCCAGCAGGCGGCGCGATGGCCCTCTCCGGCGGTGTAAAATGCGGGTTGCCGTTCACACTGGGGCATGCGCTTCGGGCAGCGTTCCGCAAATGGACAGCCCGGCGGCGGGTTAAGCAGGCCAGGCGGCGAACCTTCAATGGGCGATAAACGTTGATTCACCTCATCCGGGCGCGGCAGCGAGGCCAGCAGACCCTGGGTGTAAGGATGCGCAGGGCGATAAAAAATGTCCTCCACGCTCCCCTCCTCCATCACCAGGCCGCCGTACATCACCACCACGCGGCTGCAGACCTGCGCCACCACGCCGAGATCGTGGGTGATCAGCAAAATCGCGGTTTGGGTCTGCTGTTGCAGACTTTTCAGCAGGCGCAGGATCTGCGCCTGAATGGTCACGTCCAGCGCGGTGGTCGGCTCATCGGCAATAAGAAGCTTCGGATTGCAGGAGAGCGCAATAGCGATCATCACCCGCTGGCGCATCCCGCCGCTGAACTCGTGGGGATACTGGTCGTATCGGCGTTCCGCTTCAGCAATGCCCACCTGATCCAGCATGGCTATTGCTGCCGCTTTGGCCGCTTTTTTCGACAGTTTTTTATTTCGCACCAGGATCTCAGACATCTGCTTGCCGATAGTGAGCACCGGGTTCAGGGCGGTCATCGGATCCTGAAAAATCATCGCGATCTCGTTGCCGCGAATGGCACGCATCTGCGCGGGCGTTTTCTGCGCCAGGTCCTCATTCTGGAAGCGAATGCTGCCGCCGGTTATCCGTCCGTTGCTCCCCAGAAGCTGGATAATCGACTTACAGGTGACGCTTTTCCCGCAGCCCGACTCGCCGACGATACCGACGAGTTCCCCCGGCTGAACCTGAAAGCTCACGCCGCGCACCGCGTGAACCTCGCCCTCGCGGGTGCGGAACGTGGTTTGCAGGTTCTCAAGCGCTAATAAGTTACTCATCGCGATTTGCTCCCGGCTCAAAGGCGGTACGGAACACATCGCCCAGCACGTTAAAGCTAAACACCGTCAGCAGGATCAGAATGCCGGGGAACATCGCCAGCCACGACGCTTCGCCAATATAAGACTGGGCGTTGTTAAGCATGCTTCCCCATGATGCCGCCGGTGCCTGCACGCCCAGCCCTAAGAAGCTGAGCGTAGACTCCATCAGAATGGCCGAGGCGATATTCAGCGTGGCCGCCACGATAATGGTCGGCAGCACGCCGGGAATGATGTGGCGCATGATAATACGCAGCGGATGCGCTCCCGACGCGCGGGCATAAAGCACGTACTCACGCTCTTTCACCGATAGGGTTTCAGCACGCACCAGACGCGACATGTTCATCCACGTCAGCAGGCTGATAATCAGAATGATGTTATCCACGCCCGGCTTGAGGTAAGCATTCACCACCAGCAGCAGGAAGAAGGCCGGAATGGCCATCAGGATATCCACGGCGCGCATCATCAGGTTATCCAGCCAGCCGCCAAAATAGCCGCTCACCGTTCCTACTACCGTGCCGATAAGCGTGGAAAAGAGCATGGCAAGAAAACCGACCATCAGGGAGATCTGGCCGCCATACAGCGCGCGGGTAAAGTAGTCGCGCCCGTATTCGTCGGTGCCGAACCAGTGCGCGGCATCCGGCGGCAACGTGCGCGCGCCGAGCGCCATCCGATCTGGATCGTACGGACTTAACCCCGCACAGAGCGCGGCGACAACGAAAATAAAAAGCACAAACAGGGAGAACTGCGCCGGACGGTTGCGGCGCAGCTGGTGACGAACCTGCTGCCAGCGTCTGCTCATCCGGTTACCTCAGCGTACGAATGCGGGGATCGGCGAAGCGATAAAGCACGTCGGCGATCAGGTTACCGACGATCAGCATTATCGACGAGAGCATGATGATCGCCATAATCAGCGGGTAGTCCAGCGAGGCGATCGACTGGATCCCGAGCAGCCCCATCCCCGGCCAGGAGAAGACGCTCTCGGTCACATAAGCTCCTACAATCAGCTCACCGAACGACAGGCCGAACAGGGTAATCACCGGCAGCAAGACGTTTTTCAGCACGTGGCGGAACAGAATACTGAAACGCGTGGCGCCGTAGGCAAGCTGGGTCTGTACGTAGTCGGCGGAGAGCTGCGAGATGGTGTTAGAGCGGATGTAGCGCACGTAGCTGGAGAGGTTATAGAACGTGAGCGCAATACACGGCAGCACGCCGTGGCGCAGCAGATCCAGCCCGTTATCCTCCATGCCGATGGTGCGCATCCCCATGCTGGGGAACCAGTTAAGCTGCACGGCAAAAACGGTGATGAGCAAAATGCCGAACCAGAAAATCGGTACCGAGATGCCGATATAGGCAAACAGGTTCAGCAGGTGATCCAGCCAGCGGTGCTTAAATGCCCCCGCCAGCAGCCCCAGCGGGATCGCCAGCACGATAGCCATCAGCAGCGACGCCCCCATCAGCCCCAGCGTGGCCGGAATGCGTTCGCCGATCATCTCCAGCACCGGGCGGTGGTAAATCAACGAATAGCCGAGATCGCCCTGCAGGACGCTTTTCAGCCACAGGACGTACTGCGTGACCAGCGGCTTATCCAGCCCCAGGCTCTGGCGAATGCGCTCAATATCTTCCGGCGCCATACGCGGCGTGATGTACGCGGCCACGGGGTCGCCGGGCGCGAGCTTGACCAGCAAAAACGCCACCAGCGAAATAAAGAAAAGCATCGGCAGCAGCTGCAGCAGCCGACGCGTGAGGAGTGTGTTCACGACGTGCCCTTAAAAGGCCCCGATCTTACGACCGGGGCAACAGCCTATTTTTGATAAATTTTTGACAGATCCTGGAACAGATAAACCGGCTTCGGCTCCGCTTCCTTCGTGCCGCCGAAGCGTTTATCCACGGCGACGGTCGCATTGGTGTAGGCGATCGGGTAGTAGGTCATCTCGTTCGCCACGGTCTGCTGAATTTGCTTGTAGATATCGGCACGTTTCGCGGCGTCGGTTTCCACGGCACCTTTATCCCACAGGGCATCAAACTGCGGATTTTTGTAGTGCGCGTAGTTATAGGCTTCGTTGCTCATGAACAGCGATTTGTAACCGTCCGGCTCTGATCCCATAATGTAGCCGCCCAGGTTCAGTTCCCACGCGGTGTTGTTCATATCAAGACTGCGCTGAGACATGGCGTTGGAGTCCAGCGGCATCAGCTCCACGTTCACCCCAATGCCCTTCAGTGCCTGCTGAATGTAGAGCGCCATGCTTTCCTGGGTTTTGTTGGTGTTCACATACGCCAGGCGCAGCTTGAGATTATCCGGCGCGCCGGACGTCTTGAGCAGGTCTTTGGCTTTTTGCAGATCGAATTTGTACTGTTCAACGTCATCCGTCTTATAAAGCGTATCTGGCGTCAGAAACGACGTCGCCGGTTTAGCGTAGTCCAGCGAGGTAAACGCGGTCTGGGTTAGCTCGTCTTTGTTGATGGCGTACGCGATGGCCTGACGCAGCGCTTTGCTCTTCATCACCGCCACGTTCTGGTTGAACGTCATATAGGCCAGACGGCCTTCCGGATAGACCACGAAGTCAAATTTCCCGGTATTTTTCAGGCGGTTCACATCCTGCGGGTCAACCATCTTGAGGTTGATTTCACCGTTTTGCAGCGCCAGGTTGGCGGCGTTGCTGTCTTTGGCGAAACGGTAGGTGACGGAATCGAGCTTCGGTTTGCCGTTCCAGTAATCGTCGAAGCGCGTAAGGGCGTAATACTGACCGGCGCGATACTCTTTAAATTTGAACGGCCCGGAACCGACCGGCGCATCGTTTTTGGTGCTCTTTTCCAGGTCGCCTTCACCGGCGAACACGTGCTGCGGGATCGGGTAGATCTGCACCAGGGTGCCGGTAAAGGCCGCGCTGACCTGCGGTAAGGTGAACTTAACGGTGCGCTCATCAACCTTGCTCACTTCAACAGGCTTGCCGCCGTAGGTAAACATGCTGCGGAAGAAGCTGTGCTGTTTGGCATCCAGCAGCTTATTGAAGGTGAAGACCACGTCGTCCGCCGTCAGCGGCTGTCCGTCCTGCCATTTTAGGTTGGGTTTTAGCGTCAGGGTATAGCTCAGGTTGTCGGCAGAAGGCGTCAGGCTTTCCGCCAGGCCCCACTCAATGTTGCCGTTATTAAAGCTGTACAGCGGGGCATAAAGCGCCTGCATGATGGTTAATGTTGTGCGGTCGCTGGCGTAGAGCGGATTAACGGCTAACGGGTCGCCGGAGGTAATCCCGATAATGAGCGAACCGCCCTCTTTTGGCGCGTCGCTTTTTGCCGCCGCGGCCGAATTTGTCTCTTTATTTTTCGCATCATCACAGCCCGCCAGGCCTAACGCGAGCGAAACGACCACTGCCGATAACAGAAGCTTGCGCATCTCACTAACTCCTTGCCTTATAAAGTGTTTATTACTGCATCTTTTATTTATGTTGAAGCATCATATTCAGCTTTAGCGGTTTACGCATTAATTATGAAAATGCGATTTTCGATTAAGCTTATGCCGGATTTGATATATATAAGCAGCAGAAGGAATAGCGGTTAATTGCTTGCGCTCACAACGTTAAACGCTTCACAAATCTCCTGCTACACTGCCTCAACACATCACTAAAAAGGCAGGCCAACATGTCAGACAACACGTATCAGCCACCCAAAGTGTGGGAATGGAAAAAGAACGGCGGCGGCGCGTTCGCCAACATCAACCGTCCAATTTCCGGCGCAACGCATGAGAAGGATTTGCCCGTAGGCTCTCACCCGCTGCAGCTCTACTCGCTGGGCACACCGAACGGCCAGAAGGTGACGATCATGCTCGAAGAGCTGCTGGCGCTGGGCGTGACGGGCGCGGAATACGATGCGTGGTTGATCCGCATCGGCGAGGGCGACCAGTTCTCCAGCGGGTTTGTAGACGTGAACCCGAACTCGAAAATACCGGCGCTGCGTGACCACTCCACGAACCCGCCAACGCGCGTATTTGAATCCGGCAATATCCT
Organism: Enterobacter cloacae complex sp. P14RS; assembly: GCF_014895895.1. NCBI lineage: Bacteria > Pseudomonadati > Pseudomonadota > Gammaproteobacteria > Enterobacterales > Enterobacteriaceae > Enterobacter > Enterobacter cloacae complex sp. P14RS. The sequence goes on along the minus strand of NZ_JADBQM010000004.1, from coordinate 238,552 downwards.
GCTCTATCTGGCGGAGAAATTCGGCCACTTCCTGCCGAAAGATCCGGCGGGACGCACCGAGACGCTGAACTGGCTGTTCTGGCTCCAGGGCGCGGCACCGTTCCTCGGCGGCGGCTTTGGCCACTTCTACAACTATGCGCCGGTAAAAATCGAGTACGCGATTGACCGCTTCACCATGGAAGCTAAGCGCCTGTTCGACGTGCTGGATAAACAGCTGGCGCGCGGTCGCTACGTGGCAGGTGAGGAGTACACCATCGCGGATATGGCGATTTGGCCATGGTTCGGCTGCGTGGCACTGGGCAGCGTCTATAACGCCGCCGAGTTCCTGGACGCGGAGAAGTACACCAACGTCCAGCGCTGGGCGAAGGACGTGGCGAACCGCCATGCGGTTAAGCGCGGTCGCATCGTTAACCGCACCAGCGGCGAGCTGAACGAGCAGCTCCACGAACGCCACGCGGCGAGCGACTTCGATACCAATACGGAAGACAAGCGTCAGGCGTAACGTTTCGCCGGGCGGCTCCCCGCCCGGCAGCCGCGATCCTTGCCCAGGGCATGATTAGCCTAAAGGTTGAGTGGCTATTGCTGGCACTATCTGGACGTTTTTCTCACCTCAGAATGAGAAACGCCGTATCAACTGACAGCAGTCACAAAGGATCTGTTATGAGACTTATTAAAACAACGCTGGTTATCAGCGCCCTCATTTTTTCCACCTCGGGAATGGCCATCGACAAAACCGCCGCCGGCGCGGTAGCAGGTGCTGCTATTGGCGCAGCCACGGGCAAAGATCTGAAATCAACCGTGGGTGGTGCCGTGGTTGGCGCAGGCACGGGTGCAATGTTCAAAAACGGCGAAAAAGGCAAAGACGCACGTAAGGGCGGTGCCGTGGGTGCCGTCGTTGGCGCGGGCGCGGCTGCGGTGACGGGCAATAGCGTGCTGAAAGGCGCGGCCGTGGGTGCCGGCACGGGCGCGCTGATTGGTGAAGCGACGCACTAACAGCATCGGGAAAAGAAAGAAGTAAGGCCGCATCAGGCGGCCTGTTGTGTTATGCCGTCAGGCGGAACTTCTGCACCGAGCGTTGAAGCTCTTCGGTCTGGCGTTCCAGCGCCGCGGCTGCCGCGGAAACCTCTTCGACCAGCGAGGCGTTCTGCTGGGTGACGCCGTCCATCTGCGTAATGGCAATCCCGACCTGCGAAATGCCCTTACTTTGCTCCTCAGAAGCCGACGCGATTTGCTTCATAATGGTCGTCACCTCCGTCACGTCGCGCAAAATCGCATCCATGGTGGTGCCGGTGTCGCTCACCAGCTGCGCACCCTGCTCTACGCGGGTAACGGAATCGGTAATCAGACCCTCAATTTCTTTTGCCGCATTGGCGCTTCGGCTTGCCAGGTTGCGGACTTCACCCGCCACCACGGCGAATCCACGCCCCTGCTCGCCCGCGCGCGCCGCTTCTACGGCCGCATTGAGCGCCAGAATATTGGTCTGGAAGGCAATGCTGTTGATGACGTTGGTGATTTCAGCAATTTTCTTCGAGCTTTCCGAAATACCGCTCATGGTGGTGACCACCTCTTCCACCAGCGAGCCGCCGCGGCTGGCGGTGGTTGAGGCCACATCGGCAAGCTGGCTGGCCTGACGCGCGCTTTCGGCGTTCAGCTTCACGGTAGCGGTCAGCTGTTCCATGCTGGCCGCCGTCTCTTCCAGCGCGGCAGCCTGCTCTTCGGTACGGGAAGAGAGATCGTTGTTGCCGCTGGAGATCTCCGTCGCGCCGCGCCAGATATTCTCACTGCCGGAGCGAATGGTGCTGACCGCTTCACGCAGGCTGTCCTGCATGGCGCTCAGCAACGGCACCAGCTGTCCCACGCAGTTGCGGCCGAAAGGCGCAATGGGCTGGCTGAGATCGCCCTGGGCAATCTGGCGAAACTGCTGGCGAATGCGCTCCAGCGGTTTGACCAGCATCGCCACCAGGTAGCGGTCGGTAAAGAGCAGGATCAGCAGGCCGATAATGGTGGCGACGATAATAACCGTGCGGGTCATGCTGGTTAGGCCGTCGACCACCATGCGGGTGCTGTCGAGCGTCTTCGCGGCGGCATTATTGAACTTCTCGGCGGCGGCACCGAACGCACGGCTTAGCGGCGGCGTAACGTTGTTGGCCTGCTGGCGGTAGCCGTCCAGGGTCGCCTGCTTCGCCTGCTCCATTTGCGGCGTCACGCCCTGTTCAAGCAGCGCCTGCCAGGCACCGATCACCTGCGCAGAGACCTGCTCATCCATTGGGCCAGGCGAGATCGCCTTCATTTCGGCCAGTTTCTTACCCATGTTGTCCAGCGCCTGTTGGGCAGAAGACAAATCCGGCGTGCCGCCAGCGGCTTTGACCTCCATGGCGCGGCTCAGACGAGTGACAAAGCGGAAATACTGATCGTTGCCCTGGCTGAGCACCATCATCTGTTTAACCAGTTGGCGATCGACTTCATTGCCGTCTGATACCCGTGACAGGGACCAGGTGCTGTACAGCCCAACGCCCGCCCACATTAAACAAAAAATCCCGAGGATCGTCAGCATGACGAAACGGATCGTGAAATTACGGAGCATATTCATAAGTCTTCCTTGCCGTGAGGGTGAATTCGCCCAGAGGCGAGTGCTACTCTCGTTATCGGCAGGGTGCAGGGAAATTATAACCTTTTGTGATTATTTTTCGTTAGCGTGGCTTCACAGGTCGCACAGCCACCCTTAACCCTTATCTTCGCACGACATGATGTGATAAGTTCAGAATGAAAACGTCGTTTCAAAAAAATCATCTATAAGAAAAGGAGACATCATGTCCTGGTACCCTGACGCTACCCGCTACGAGAATATGCAGTACCGCTACTGTGGCAAGAGCGGCCTGCGCCTTCCCGCGCTGTCGCTGGGCCTGTGGCATAGCTTCGGCCACGTTCAGCCCCTTGACTCCCAGCGCGCGCTGCTGCGTAAAGCCTTCGATCTAGGGATTACCCATTTCGATCTTGCCAACAACTACGGCCCGCCTGCGGGAAGCGCGGAAGAGAACTTTGGACGCCTGCTGCGTGAGGACTTTGCCCGGTATCGCGACGAGCTGATTATCTCCACTAAAGCCGGTTACGACATGTGGCCAGGCCCGTACGGTTCAGGCGGCTCACGCAAGTATCTGCTCGCCAGTCTCGACCAGAGCCTGAAACGTATGGGCGTCGAATACGTGGATATTTTCTATTCCCACCGCGTGGATGAAAATACGCCAATGGAAGAGACGGCCTCCGCGCTGGCTCATGCTGTTCAGAGTGGGAAAGCGCTGTACGTGGGCATTTCCTCCTACTCTACCGAGCGCACACAAAAAATGGCCGCGCTGCTGCACGAGTGGAAGATCCCGCTGCTGATCCACCAGCCGTCCTATAACCTGCTTAACCGCTGGGTCGACAAGACCGGCTTGCTGGATACGCTGGAAGCAAACGGCACGGGGTGTATTGCATTTACCCCGCTGGCGCAGGGTCTGCTGACCGGAAAATACCTGAACGGTATTCCGGAAGGTTCTCGTATGCAGCGCGAGGGGAACAAAGTGCGCGGCCTGACGCAGAAAATGCTGACGGAAGCTAACCTGAACAGTCTTCGTCTGCTTAATGAGATGGCGCAGGCGCGCGGGCAGACAATGGCGCAGATGGCGTTGAGCTGGCTGCTGAAAGATGCTCGCGTGACGTCAGTGCTGATTGGCGCGAGCCGCCCGGAACAGCTGGAGGAGAATGTTCAGGCGCTGGGTAATCTGCGCTTTACGGAAGATGAACTGACGCGGATTGACCAGCACGTGGCGGACGGGGAACTGAATTTGTGGCAGGCGTCGTCGGATAAATAGTGTGGTTCGATGCTTTCTCCCCTCACCCTAACCCTTCCCCGGGAGAGGGTTAGGGTGAGGGGAGAAATGTGTACCTTATTTCTTACTGATCTTATCCAGATACCCCATCACAAACGCCGACAGCACAAACGTCAGGTGGATAATCACATACCACATCAGCTTATTATCCGGGACGTTTTTCGCGTCCATAAACACGCGCAACAGGTGGATAGAGGAGATTGCCACTATAGATGCCGCAACTTTATTCTTCAGCGACGAGGCGTCCATTTTCCCCAGCCAGCTGAGCTTTTCTTTATGCTCGGCGATATCAAGCTGAGAGACGAAGTTCTCATAACCGGAAAACATCACCATCACCAGTAAGCCGCCCACCAGCGTCATATCCACCAGCGACAGCAGAACCAGAATTAAATCAGCTTCCGCCACGGAGAAAATGTTAGGCAATACGTGGAAAATCTCCTGGAAGAACTTGATCGTCAGGGCGACCAGCGCCAGGGAAAGACCGAAATAGACGGGTGCGAGCAGCCAGCGAGAGGCATACATTGCGTTTTCAAAGAAGCGTTCCATAAAATCCTGTCTGCAAACGAAACCAGCGCTCAGTATATCTCAACGGCGCTGACTGTTTGCAAGAACTAACCAGTACGCCACTCAGACGTCGTCCGGGTTAACCTCAGGACGCGCATACTCCGGCCAGACCAGCACCACCAGCTCCGGGTAGGCTTCCAGGCTAAACTCGCGAAAACACTGGCGAAGGTTTAATACGTCCAGGTCTGAATACGAGACCTTCTCACCGTTAAGACAGCGCTTTTTGATGTTGTCGTAATATTTATAAACCGCTGAATTCAGATCGCTACAGCGACGCTGCGCCTCAAACAGACCGGGCGTGTCATTAATTTCCGACATTTTCATGCGCTTAATTGTCGCGTGTAAGAAGTCGATATATTCATGATTCACCCGCCAGTACCAGACAGGCGTAACGGAGTTCATCAAAACAGAGAAATGATCTTCTCCTTCCTCTTTTGTCATCAGTTCAGATTGTGGCGGTTCACTGGTGTCTTTCGACACTTTCGTTTTATTGAACTCCTGCATCAATAAAAGCACACCAGCGGTCAGTAATAGTAATGTGATGACCGTAAAAAAGATGCTGTTCATGGGTTGGCTCCATTTTTTTTGATTTTAAAATTGCCTCATGATATTGTCAACGAATCTCACGCCTTTACCAACCCCACCCTGTTGAAATTAAAGGAAATTAAAAATGCTGCCCGACTATCTCGTCCCGGCTAAGTACCACATTACGCCTGTGGAACAGCAACCGACGGAAGAAGAAAAAAAGGCCAGTTTCACTCAGGGGAAAAGAAAGCTCTCTGATTTCGAGCCTGATATATTAATTGGCGTCTCTCACACTGGCAAATCCCGTAATATGCTGCTGGAAGAGCACGATCGCCATATAAAAGACCGCTTATTTCGCGCTATAAAAATTGAAGCCTTCGTCCACCTGCTGAATGACCTGCAGGCAGAAGGCGAAATAGATGCCCAGAAACTAAGTCAAATAATGGCTAAAAAAACGAAAGAAATAAATGAGGCCGGCAATGAAATTTGGCTTAATCTAATTACGCGACAAAAAAACAACCCTATTTTTTATACCCTGGGGGAAGATTAACGTGAAAGAAGTTAAAGACAATAACGTTTATTTGACTTTAGATGATAAAAAAAGCGATGAATTTATCTTAAAGCAAAATTTCGAAGCATTAAAAAAGAGTAAAAATGAAGAAATGACACGTATTACCCAGGATCTGGTATCGATCCCGGCCACGCTCGTGCGCCTGAAATGGCAGAACCGCCGCGAAATATACCCGTTACAGGTGAAAGAAGAGATCTACGGTGCCGTGATGAATGCCATCATTGAGCAGCGCCCGGAGCTGAAAGAGAAGCTTCTGGGACGTCTGGAGGCAAATTATCAGTATCTGCTGGCGAGAGAGACCGCGACGCTGCGCCTGACCCGTAAACTGTCTGAGGGGGATTATCACACCTCAAACGTCACCCACGTCGCGCTTGATGAAGACGCGCTGGCAACCCGCCCCCCCGAAACTAAAAGCTAAATACTCTTTTCTTCTTCCTGTTCGCAGAAAATCACAACTCCTGCGCGCTTGTTGTAATACGATTGCGCGCAGAAAAAATCACCGACTTAAATGATATGTATCAATGTTCAAGGATTGATCATGGGTAAATATCCCCAAAAATCAAACTGCAAGGATGCAATTATGGCTGTACTGCCTCTCATGCCGACCAGAGGAACGAGCATTGTTTTAGACAACATGCGCGAAGCCAGCACGCATAGCGTGGGACGTAATATGGCGCTACCGCAAACCTATTACTGGTTTTATCAACAGGTCAGAAATCATGGTCCGTGGGATTACAAACAACAGCGCCGTGACCTGGCTAATTTTGGTAATTTTAATTATGGTGCTACCGGGTTTGCAGCGGGTATACCAGAAAAAATGCTTTATATGGGCGCAGGTTTCGCGCAAAGCAGGGCTGGAACATCAAACCCACAGTGGGGAGCATGGTACGGTGAACTACCTTATGGGGATGACCCGCACGACCAGTTTTGGATTAAACAAGGAATTGATTATGCCAGGCAGCACGGTTATTAAATGGTTGCATCGCACGCTGACTGTCGCACTACTCGTTTTTGTGATATTTCAGTATTACGCCAGCCAGCCGCCAGATGATGAACTTTATTCAGAACAACAAATTACATCTGATATGTATTTATACATCACTAAGTACAAGGGCGGAGGAGCGACGGTTTCAGACGTGTACCGCTATTATCTTGACGCTAAGCATCAGGTAAACCCGCTTAACCATCTGAAAAAGAGGACACCGTTTATGGTTGCTGATACCGGCAGCGCCAGAATCACTGGGTACGGTTCGCACGTCAACGCAACCATTACCGGACGTATTTATTCGTTTACTAATTCAGATCTCTTTTACGCCGGTAATGTGGCTATCATGCCCGTTATCAACCTCAACGCGACCGGAACACGTTGAGAGGAAACCATATACGCTATTACTCGTTAGATTGACCGTGCTCCCTCACACACAATGAAAAAAGCCGGCTTTCGCCAGCTTCTTTATCACTTCGAGGCCGCTTTCTCTTCCCCGACCAGCCCAATCTTCAGATAACCCGCCTGATGCAGCGTGTCCATTACCTTCATCATGGTTTCGTAGTCGACGGTTTTGTCCGCCCGGAAGAAGACGGTGGTGTCCTTCTTGCCGCCGGTCAGCTGGTCCAGCGCCGGAATAACGGAGGCATCCGTCACAGGGTCGTTCCCCAGGAACATGGATTTATCCGCTTTCACCGACAAATAAATTGGCTTTTCCGGACGCGGCTGCGGCTGGCTGGAGGAGGCAGGCAGATTCACCTTCACGTCGACCGTCGCCAAGGGGGCTGCCACCATGAAGATAATCAGCAGCACCAGCATGACGTCGATAAACGGCGTCACGTTGATTTCGTGCATTTCGCCGTTATCGTCCAGATTTTCGTTTAGACGCATTGCCATACAATCAACCTACGCGCAGTTTAGACGCCGCATGCACCGGCTTCACGGCGCTGGCATTCAGGTCGAGATCGCGGCTTTGCAGCAGCAGAACCTGAGCGGCAACGTCGCCGAGCGTAGCTTTGTAGTTGCCGATCATACGCGCGAAAATGTTGTAGATAACCACCGCCGGAATTGCCGCAACCAGACCGATTGCCGTCGCCAGCAGCGCTTCCGCGATCCCCGGGGCCACTACCGCCAGGTTGGTGGTTTGGGTCTGGGCAATGCCGATAAAGCTGTTCATGATGCCCCAGACCGTACCGAAAAGACCGATGAACGGTGAAATCGCGCCGATGGTCGCCAGATACCCATTGCCGCGTCCCATGTGTCGGCCAACGGCCGCAACGCGACGCTCCAGACGGAAACCGGTACGCTCTTTAATGCCTTCGTTATCTTCACTGCCGGCGGAGAGTTCCAGCTCGTTCTGAGCTTCATTCACTAACAGGGTGGTCAGGCTTTTCGGGTGGAAGGATGAGGTCATCTCAGAAGCCTGATCCAGAGAGCGGGCTTCTGCCAGCTGCTGCTGTTCCCGCTTGAGGCGACGCTTCTGCGAAAGCAGCTCGGCGCTTTTGCTGAAGAAGATAGCCCAGGTGACAACGGACGCCAGAATCAGGCCGATCATCACAATCTTAACCACGATGTCAGCATGATGATACATGCCCCAAACGGAGAGATCCGTCTGCATCAAATTATTACCCACTCTGTATCTCCAGGACGCAAATCACAAAATCTGAACGTAATAATATCAAAAAGCCGTCGAATTGATAGTCGTTCTCATTAGTATTTACATGGTGCCGTAATTTTCGCTCAGTTTCCTTGCGCTTACGCAGTAAAAATTTCTTATGCGATTTTTTGCTAATATTTTCTGCTTATTCGATAAGCATGCGGGTGCAGTTTTTTACAATCGTGGTAGTCTGGACGTCCAGACGTATAAAAACAGGGTTAGCGAACATGACGAAGAAGCATCTTGATACCACGCTGGTGCAGGCGGGACGCAGCAAGAAATACACTCAGGGATCGGTCAACAGCGTGATTCAACGCGCCTCCTCGCTGGTGTTTGATACCGTTGAGGAAAAAAAAATCGCCACGCGTAACCGCGCAAAAGGTGGGCTATTCTACGGTCGCCGCGGCACGCTAACCCATTTTTCGCTGCAGGAAGCGATGTGCGAGCTGGAGGGGGGCGTGGGCTGCGCGCTGTTCCCGTGCGGTGCGGCGGCGGTCGCCAACACCATTCTGGCGTTTGTGGAACAGGGCGACCATATCCTGATGACCAACACCGCCTATGAACCCAGCCAGGATTTCTGCACCAAAATTCTCAGCAAGCTCGGCGTGACCACCAGCTGGTTTGACCCGCTGATTGGTGAAGGCATTGCTGAACTTATCCAGCCAAACACGCGCATTGTGTTCCTGGAATCTCCCGGCTCCATCACCATGGAAGTGCACGACGTTCCGGCTATCGTGAAGGCCGTGCGCAGCAAAGCGCCAGAGGCGATTATCATGATCGACAACACCTGGGCGGCAGGTGTGCTGTTTAAGGCGCTGGAATTCGATATTGATATCTCGATTCAGGCGGCAACGAAATACCTGATTGGGCACTCTGACGGGATGATTGGCACCGCGGTTTCCAACGCGCGCTGCTGGGACCAGCTGCGGGAAAATGCCTACCTGATGGGCCAGATGGTGGATGCAGACACGGCATACATGACCAGCCGGGGCATTCGTACGCTCGGCGTGCGTCTGCGTCAGCATCATGAAAGTAGCCTGAAAATCGCTGAATGGCTGGCGCAGCATCCGCAGGTTGAGCGCGTGAACCATCCGGCGCTGCCGGGTAGTAAAGGCCATGAGTTCTGGCAACGTGACTTTACGGGCAGCAGCGGGCTGTTCTCGTTTGTCCTTAAAAAACGGCTGAGTAATGACGAGCTGGCAAGCTATCTGGATAATTTTACCCTCTTCAGCATGGCCTACTCCTGGGGCGGTTTTGAATCCCTGATCCTGCCGAATCAGCCGGAGCAGATCGGGGCCCTGCGCCCCGGCGGAGAAGTGGACTTCAGCGGCACCCTCATTAGATTGCATATCGGTTTAGAAAATGTGGACGATTTAATTGCGGATTTATCTGCAGGCTTTGAACGTATCGTGTAGAGTGCGGGCTGAAAATGTACTCCCCGGACGCTTTTGTGAACACTGCATGCAGAAAAGTCTGCATGAGTTGCGCCTGCGATCAATCCCGACAGGTGAAATTGGGAGTACAATAGCGTTATCTCTGCTGTTCCACAGGAAAGTCCATGGCTGTTATTCAAGATATTATCGCGGCGCTCTGGCAACATGATTTTGCCGCCCTGGCGGATCCCCACGTTGTAGGCGTCGTCTATTTCGTGATGTTCGCGACGCTGTTTCTGGAAAATGGATTACTGCCAGCCTCGTTTTTACCCGGTGACAGTTTGCTTTTGCTTGCCGGGGCGTTGATCGGCAAAGGCGTCATGGACTTTACGCCAACGATGGTTATCCTTACCTCCGCCGCGAGCCTGGGCTGCTGGCTGAGCTATCTGCAGGGCCGCTGGCTGGGGAACACGCGCGTGGTGAAGGGCTGGCTGGCGCAGTTGCCGCATAAATACCACCAGCGTGCGACCTGTATGTTTGACCGCCACGGCCTGCTGGCGCTGCTCGCCGGGCGTTTCCTGGCGTTTGTGCGCACCCTTCTGCCCACCATGGCGGGTATTTCCGGGCTGTCTAACCGCCGCTTCCAGTTCTTCAACTGGCTGAGCGCCCTGCTGTGGGTTGGCGTGGTAACCACCCTCGGCTACGCGCTGAACATGATCCCCTTTGTGAAGCACCATGAAGATCAGGTGATGACCTTCCTGATGATCCTGCCGATATTCCTGCTGGTTGCTGGGCTGGTGGGTACCATTGCGGTGGTGATTAAGAAAAAGTATTGCAGTGCATAAACAAAAGCCGGGTGGCGCTACTGCTTTCCCGGCCTACGTTTCCCCTCAGGCGCCCTGCATCGTTCTTATACGTGACGCATCTTCTCCCGGCGTGACGCCGAAATAGCGCTTAAACTCCCGACTGAACTGCGACGCACTTTCGTAGCCGACGCGCATGGCCGCCGCGCTGGCCTTCATGCCGTCGTGGATCATCAACATCCGTGCCTTATGCAAACGGTAGGTTTTGAGGTACTGCAGCGGCGAGGTGCTGGTCACCGACTTAAAGTTGTGGTGAAACGCCGAAACGCTCATGTTCGCTTCCGCCGCCAGCTGGTCAACGCTGAGGTTCTCCGTGTACTGGCTTTCAATACGCTTGAGCACGCGGCTGATCAGGCTGAAGTGGGTCTGTCGGCTCACCAGCGCGAGTAACGCCCCGCCGCCCGGCCCCAGCAGCACGTGATAAAGAATTTCGCGGATAATCTGCTTGCCGAGAATACGCGCGTCCAGCGGCCTTTCCATGACGTCCAGCAGGCGCTCAATGGCGCAGAGGATCTCTTCCGACAGCGTCGCCGAGTTAATCCCGCTGGAGGCCATCGACGGCTGGAAAAGCTCGTCTTCGCCAATCTCCATCAGCAACTCCTGCAGCTGAAGAATATCGACGTTGACGCGAATACCCGCCAGCGGGACCGACTCTGTCGCGAAGGTTTCACATTCGAAGGGTAAAGGTACCGTCAGGAGCAGATATTCATTGGTGTCGTAGCGGAACACCCGCTCGTTGATATAGCCAATCTTATGGCCTGAAAAGAGAAAAACGATGCCCGGCTGGTACATCACCGGCGTGCGCGTCCCGGGCTGCGTGCCGTAGAGCAGGCGAATATCCGGTAGCAGGTCGCCAACATTATTTTCTTTATCTATCAGCCTTTTAATCTGCGAGGTAAGCTGAAGGCAGATCGCTTCACGGTTCATTTTACGTTACTCCGGGTACGGTTTCCGACCCTCACAGTCTGCGCATTTTTACGAAGTTTCTCCAGCGCTCTGTAGAAATGGGCAAGACATCGACAGGAATGTGCATTGAGAGCCTGGCCCCGGACGGCCACAATGAGCAGCATCAGGTAGCCATCAGCGCCACCACGGTTTTTCACCCACTAAAGGGAACGAGCAATGAACAACTTTAATCTTCACACCCCAACCCGCATTCTGTTTGGTAAAGACGCTATCGCCGACCTGCGCGCGCAGATCCCTGCTGACGCCCGCGTGCTGATCACCTACGGTGGCGGCAGCGTGAAAAAAACCGGCGTGCTGGATCAAGTTTACAGCGCTCTGGACGGACTGGACGTGCGTGAGTTCGGCGGCATTGAGCCAAACCCGTCTTACGAAACGCTGATGAACGCGGTGAAAATCGCCCGCGAAGAAAACATCACCTTCCTGCTGGCGGTCGGCGGCGGCTCCGTGCTGGACGGCACTAAATTCATCGCGGCGGCAGCGCACTACGCTGATGGCATCGATCCGTGGCACATCCTGGAAACCCGCGGCAGCGACATCAAAAGCGCGATCCCGATGGGATCCGTATTGACCCTGCCAGCGACGGGTTCTGAATCCAACAAGGGCGCGGTGATCTCCCGTAAAACTACCGGTGATAAGCAGGCCTTCATGAACGAACACGTTCAGCCTGTCTTCGCCATTCTGGATCCGGTTTACACCTACACCCTGCCCGCACGTCAGGTGGCGAACGGCGTGGTCGATGCCTTTGTACACACCGTCGAGCAGTACGTCACCTACCCTGTTAATGCCAAAATTCAGGATCGCTTCGCGGAAGGCATTCTGCTGACGCTGATTGAAGACGGCCCGAAAGCGCTGAAAGAGCCGGAAAACTACGACGTGCGTGCCAACGTCATGTGGGCTGCGACGCAGGCGCTGAACGGCCTGATCGGCGCTGGCGTGCCACAGGACTGGGCAACCCATATGCTGGGCCACGAGCTGACGGCGATGCACGGCCTGGACCACGCCCAGACGCTGGCCGTTGTGCTGCCTGCGCTGTGGAACGAAAAACGGGATACCAAGCGTGCCAAGCTGCTGCAGTACGCCGAGCGCGTGTGGAACATCACCGAGGGCTCTGACGATGCGCGTATTGATGCCGCCATTGCAGCGACCCGTAACTTCTTTGAAAGCCTGGGCGTGCCAACGCGTCTGTCCGGCTACGGCCTGGACGGCAGCTCCATCCCTGCCCTGCTGGCAAAACTTGAAGAGCACGGCATGACCCAGCTGGGCGAGCACGGCGACATTACGCTGGACGTCAGCCGTCGAATCTACGAAGCGGCACGCTAAGCGTTTTTGGCATCCTGACTTTCGTTTTTTGACATTTCGTCCAGACTTAATGCACACCCCATCGCCGGAGTCCCCCTCCGGCGATGCGCACCTGAAGGAGGAAAAATGGCAAACCAAACCGTAATCAAGCTGCAGGACGGCAACGTGATGCCCCAGCTGGGGCTAGGTGTATGGAAAGCCGGTAACGACGAGGTCGTCTCCGCCATTCATAAAGCACTCGAAGTCGGCTATCGGTCGATTGATACCGCCGCCGCGTACAAAAACGAGGACGGCGTGGGGACCGCGCTGGCCAGCGCCGGCGTCCCTCGCGATGAGCTGTTCATCACCACTAAACTGTGGAACGACGATCAAAAGCGCCCCCGCGAAGCATTGCAGGAGAGCCTGGAGAAACTCCAGCTTGATTTCGTCGATCTGTACCTGATGCACTGGCCGGTTCCGGCCATCGACCATTACGTTGACGCCTGGAAAGGGATGATTGAACTGCAGAAAGAGGGGCTGGTGAAAAGCATCGGCGTCTGTAACTTCCAGGTGCATCACCTGCAGCGCTTGATTGACGAAACGGGCGTCGCTCCGGTGATTAACCAGATCGAGCTGCACCCGCTGCTGCAGCAGCGCCAGCTTCACGCCTGGAACGCCACCCACAAGATCCAGACCGAGTCCTGGAGCCCGCTGGCGCAGGGCGGTGAAGGCGTGTTCGATCAGAAAATCATCCGCGACCTGGCGGATAAATACGGCAAAACCCCGGCGCAGATCGTCATTCGCTGGCATCTGGACAACGGCCTGGTGGTGATCCCGAAATCGGTCACGCCGTCGCGCATTGCCGAGAACTTCGACGTCTGGGATTTCCGACTGGACAAAGACGAGCTGGGTGAAATTGCGAAGCTGGATAAAGGTAAGCGGCTTGGGCCGGACCCGGATCAGTTTGGCGGGTAATCGCGTTAAAACGCCGGGTGGCGGCTTCGCCTTACCCGACCTACAAAAAACCCCGGCAAGCCGGGGTTTTCTTTTACGCTTTACGCTTCACAGGTTTCTTCACACTGGAATTACCGTTCGAACGCTGATGCACAATCGGCGTATGTTTGGTCAGCGCCGGGCGCGTATTGCGGTTCTGGCGACGCGCTTCGCGCATCTCATCGAGCGTAGGAGCCGGAACCAGGCAGTCGCGGCGCGAGCCAATAAGGTGTTTTTTACCCATCTCTTCCAGCGCCTGGCGGATCAGCGGCCAGTTTTTCGGGTCGTGGTAACGCAGCAGCGCCTTATGCAGACGACGCTGTTTATCCCCTTTCGGCACCACCACCTCTTCACTCTTGTAGCCAATCTTACTCAGCGGATTTTTGCCGGTGTAATACATGGTCGTCGAGTTGGCGAGCGGTGAAGGATAGAAGTTCTGCACCTGATCCAGACGGAAGCGACGCTGCTTCAGCCACAGCGCCAGGTTCACCATGTCTTCATCGCGCGTGCCAGGATGCGCGGAGATGAAGTACGGGATCAGATACTGCTCTTTGCCCGCCTGCTTCGAGTAGGTGTCGAACAACTGCTTAAAGCGATCGTAGCTGCCCATGCCCGGCTTCATCATCTTCGACAGCGGGCCTTCTTCGGTGTGCTCCGGCGCAATCTTCAGATAACCGCCGACGTGGTGCGTCGCCAGCTCTTTGATATAGCGCGGATCTTCCACGGCGATGTCGTAACGCACCCCGGAGGCGATGAGGATCTTTTTGATGCCCTTCAGATCGCGCGCGCGGCGGTAGAGGTTGATCGTCGGCTCGTGGTTAGTATCCATGTGCTCGCAAATGCTCGGGTAGACGCAGGAGAGACGACGGCAGGTCTGCTCCGCGCGCGGCGACTTGCAGCGCAGCATATACATGTTCGCGGTTGGGCCGCCGAGATCGGAGATCACGCCGGTAAAGCCCGGCACCGTGTCGCGAATGGCTTCGATCTCATTGATGATCGAATCCTCAGAGCGGCTCTGGATAATACGGCCTTCGTGTTCGGTAATGGAGCAGAAGGAGCAGCCGCCGAAGCAGCCGCGCATGATGTTGATCGAGAAGCGGATCATCTCATACGCCGGGATACGGGCGTTGCCGTACGCCGGGTGTGGCACGCGCTTGTACGGCAGCGCAAAGACGCTGTCCATCTCTTCGGTGGAGAGCGGGATCGCCGGCGGGTTGATCCAGATAAAGCGCTCGCCGTGCTTCTGCATTAGCGCGCGGGCGCAGCCCGGGTTGGTTTCATGGTGCAGAATACGGGACGCGTGCGCGTAGAGCACCTTGTCGGCTTTCACCTTCTCGTAGGACGGCAGCAGCACGTATGTCTTTTCCCACGGCTTCGGGCGCGGCGGCTGCACAACGATAGCCTTCGCTTCCGCTTTCTTCGGCTCAACCGGCTTGTTATCGGCACACGGCAGATCTTCACCGTACGGGTGCGGGATCGGGTCGATTTTGCCCGGCATATCAATAATGCGTGAATCCACCCCGCTCCAGCCCGGCAGCGCTTCTTTCACCATGATCGCAGTATTGCGCACGTCGCGGATGCTGCTTACCGGCTCGCCCTGCGACAGACGGTGCGCCACTTCCACCAGCGGACGCTCGCCGTTACCGTAAATCAGCATGTCGGCCTTGGAGTCCACCAGCACCGAGCGGCGCACGGTATCTGACCAGTAGTCGTAGTGCGCGGTGCGGCGCAGGCTCGCCTCGATGCCGCCGAGGATCACCGGCACGTCTTTCCAGGCTTCTTTGCAGCGCTGGGTATAAACCAGGGTCGCGCGGTCCGGACGTTTGCCCGCCACGTTATCCGGCGTGTAGGCGTCGTCATGGCGCAGCTTACGGTCGGCGGTATAGCGGTTGATCATCGAGTCCATGTTGCCGGCGGTCACGCCGAAGAACAGGTTTGGTTTCCCCAGACGCATGAAGTCGTCTTTGCTGTTCCAGTCGGGCTGGGAGATGATCCCCACGCGGAAGCCCTGCGCTTCGAGCATACGGCCACAGATGGCCATGCCGAAGCTCGGGTGGTCAACGTAGGCATCGCCCGTGACCAGAATGATATCGCAGCTGTCCCAGCCCAGTTGGTCCATCTCTTCCCGGGACATCGGCAGGAACGGCGCCGGTCCAAAGCAGGCCGCCCAGTACTGGGGCCAGGAGAAGAGGTCACGATCCGGCTGGATCAGGGAAATTGCGCTCATAGTGCTTCCGAAGAAAAAATAGACAAAAGGGCGGGGATTATACGCTGGAACATTGTGGGAAATGAAGGGGTATTATGCGGGCTGTTGCCCTCACCCCAACCCTCTCCCACAGGGAGAGGGAGAAAAGCACGTTACGGCGCCGGATTCACCAGCATCTGCCCTACCGAGCCCCTGTCCATCATCTCCAGCGTCTGGCTGTGGAACAGGAACGGGAAGTGCGGCCACGAAGGCTGACCGTAGTAGACGAGCAGTTCAACCTGGCCGTCCACCCACACGGTATCTTTCCAGCCGCGATCTTCCGGGAACGGCATCGCGCCATTAACGTTGCGGATCAGGAATGACACACCTTCAATATGGAACGACTGCGGCATGTCTGACCGGACCGTCCAGCGCTCCCACGTTCCCTGCTGAGCGGTGATGTCGATGCGATTTACATCCCACAGCGCGCCGTTGATGCCCGGATCGTCGCCCAGGCTGATATCACGGCTGCGCACCGGCGAGCCGCTCATGATCTCCTGCGGCAGCAGGCGCATCGGCAGGCTATCGGTGACCAGCGGCAGCAGGCCGGTTGGACGCAGAGTAAGCACCAGCGTGGAGACCAGAATGCTCGACGGCTCAAAGAACCCGCGAATACGGTCAACGATGCTCGCGGCTTCACCACAGGTGACGGAGACTTCGTCCCCGTTGGTCATATCCACCAGAATTTCACGACGTTCACCCGGCGCCAGCGCCAGCTGTTTAACGGAGACCGGCGCGGGTAAAAAGCCCTGGTCGCCGGAGATCACATGCAGCGGGCGGCCATCGCTCATCTGCAGCTGATAGCGACGCGAGTTAGAGGCGTTGAGCAGGCGCAGGCGCACCCAGCCGCGGGACACTTCCACGTACGGGCTCTGCGCGCCGTTAACCAGCAAGGTATCGCCGACAAAGCCACCGCTGCCCGGCTCGCTGTACTCCGGCGTGCCGAAGTTATCCAGACGTTTGTCCTGAATAATGACCGGGAAATCGTCCACGCCGTAGTGGTTCGGGATCGGCAGAGATTTACTGACCTCATCTTCCACCAGCCACATGCCGGCCAGACCGTTATAGACCTGCTGCGCCGTACGGTTAGGGGTATTGGCGTGATACCACAGGGTTGCCGCGCTCTGGCGAATCGGCAGGACGGGCGCCCAGTCGGCGTTGGGGGACATCATTCGCGCCGCGCCGCCAATCAAAGGGCCAGGAACCTGTAAGCCGCTGATGGTCATGGCAACATTTTCCGCCGTACGGTTGCTGTAAATGAGCTTAACGTCATCGCCGTTCCACACGCGGATGGTCGGCCCGAGGTAGCGCCCGTTAATGCCCCACACCGGCGCGCGCGTGCCCTGGGTAAAGGACCAGTGGCTGCGCTGAAGCGTGAGGAAAAGCGGCTGCCCGCGACGGGATTCAATTAACGGCGGAATGGGCAGCGGCTGCTGCTGCCCGGCGGCGCTGGCTGTCAGCGGCATCGCACCCGCACAAAGGGCAATCCCCGAAGCCTGAATAAACTGACGCCGACTGAGTGACATATAAGCTCCATCTGAAACGACTAACAACGCGGGAATTCTTTTTCCCTTTAACGCCGAATTAAACCTTACCGGCGGCTTCTCTTTCTGCGACTTCTTTATCCAGCAGCGCAATATGCTGAGCCATGAGCTCGCGGCAGTGTGCTGCCAGTTCGCGCACCTGGTCTTTACCGTATTTGCTGGTATCGACGGGTGGCAGCATTTCGACAATCACCAGACCATTATTCAGGCGGTTAAGATTAATCTTATTAGAAGTATTGGAAACGCACACGGGAATAATTGGAACACCTGCCGCAATTGCGGCATGAAACGCGCCGGTTTTAAACGGCAGCAGGCCGCGGCCGCGGCTACGCGTCCCTTCCGGGAACATCCAGATTGAGATCCGGCGCTTTTTAAAATGATTCACCACTTCTGCAATCGTGCCGTGCGCTTTTGCACGGTTGTTACGGTCGATCAGCAGGTTACCGGTCAGCCAGTACAGCTGGCCAAAAAACGGGATCCACAGCAGGCTTTTTTTCCCCACCGTCACGGTCGGAGGCAGAACAATATTGGAGGCCGTCACCATATCGTAGTTGTTCTGATGGTTGGCGATATAGATGGCGTTACCGAAGTTCTCCGCTCCTTCAGGCAGGCGTTTTTCAACCTTCAGGCCAAACAGCGGCGCAAGGCGACCGAACATATGGCCAAAGGTGGCAACATGCTTCGGATTACGCGGGCTGAACAGGCAGTAAATAGAGCCGAAAATACAGACCAGAATGCAGTAAATAACGGTAAGAATAAGACGAACAATGTATAGCATAGCGACCTCTGAAGCCCTGACAGCTGACAATTATACTTCACCTGTGGCCAGGTAAGGACTTTATTACGAGCGCGTATTGTTAATCGCAACGCACGAATTAACAACGATTTTACGGGAAATTTTATTGAAATACCCCCTCCGGACAGAGGGGGTGTCATGACATTACTCTTCGCTGTCGCCCGCGCTGCTGCGCGCAGGCGAATCAATCTCCACGCGGTCGATACGCTGCAGGCCGCGCATCAGCGAACCGCGGCGACCGCGCTCGCCCACCACTTTCTGCAGCTCTTCCGGGCGAAGCTTGATTTTACGCTTGCCAACGTGGATGGTCAGCGTGCTCTGCGGCGGCAGCAGGAAGAGGTGCGCCAGGCCATCTTCACCTTTCGCGGCTTCCGCCGACGGGATGTTGATGATCTTGTTGCCCTTACCTTTCGACAGCTCCGGCAGGTCGCTGACCGGGAACATCAGCATGCGTCCGGCAGAGGTGATCGCCAGCAGCATGTCGCTCTCGTTCTCAATCACCAGCGGTGTCATCACGCGGGCATTGTCCGGCAGGCTGATCAACGCTTTACCGGCACGGTTACGCGACACGAGGTCGTTAAAGGTACAGATAAAGCCGTAGCCCGCATCGGACGCCATCAGCAGCTTCTGGTCGTCGGCCTCCATCAGCATGTGGTCAACCGTTGCGCCCGGCGGCAGCGTCAGCTTACCGGTGAGCGGTTCGCCCTGGCCGCGCGCGGAAGGCAGCGTGATCGGGTCGATAGCGTAGCTGCGGCCCGTGGAGTCGATAAACGCCACCGGCTGGTTGCTCTTGCCTTTCACCGCCGCTTTAAAGCTATCGCCCGCTTTATAGCTTAGGCCCGGCGCGTCGATATCGTGGCCTTTGGCGCTGCGCACCCAGCCGCTCTGCGACAGTACAATGGTCACCGGCTCGGACGGCTGCATGTCGTGCTCGTTCATCGCCTTCGCTTCTTCGCGCTCGTGCAGCGGAGAACGACGGTCGTCGCCGAAGGCATCGGCATCCGCCTGCAGCTCTTTCTTCAGCAGGGTGTTCATCTTGCGCTCGGAGGCGAGGATCGCCTGCAGCTGATCGCGCTCTTTTTCCAGCTCGCTTTGCTCGCCGCGGATCTTCATCTCTTCCAGCTTAGCGAGATGGCGCAGCTTCAGTTCGAGGATCGCTTCGGCCTGGGTTTCGCTGATGCCGAAGCGTGACATCAGCGCAGGCTTCGGCTCGTCCTCGGTACGGATGATCTCAATCACTTCATCGATATTGAGGAATGCCACCAGCAAACCTTCGAGGATATGCAGGCGCTTAAGCACTTTCTCCAGACGATGGTTCAGACGACGGCGCACCGTATCGCGGCGGAACGTCAGCCACTCGCTGAGGATCTCCAGCAGGTTTTTCACCGCCGGACGACCGTCCAGACCAATCATATTCAGGTTGATGCGGTAGCTTTTTTCCAGATCGGTAGTGGCGAACAGGTGGTTCATCACCTGCTCCATGTCCACGCGGTTAGAGCGCGGCACGATCACCAGACGGGTCGGGTTCTCGTGGTCGGATTCGTCGCGCAGATCGTCCACCATCGGCAGCTTTTTATTGCGCATCTGGGCGGCGATCTGCTCCAGCACTTTGGCACCGGAAACCTGGTGCGGCAGCGCGGTGATCACCACGGCGCCGTCCTCTTTATTCCACACCGCGCGCATGCGCACGGAGCCGCGACCGTTCTGGTAGATCTTGCGGATTTCTGCACGCGAGGTGATGATCTCGGCTTCGGTCGGGTAATCCGGCCCCTGCACGATATCCAGCAGGTCGTCCAGCGAGGTTTTTGGCTGCTCGATCAGGGTGATGGCGGCTTTCGCCACTTCACGCAGGTTGTGCGGCGGAATGTCCGTCGCCATGCCGACCGCAATACCGGTGGTGCCGTTCAGCAGGATGTTCGGCAGACGCGCAGGCAGCATCTTCGGCTCCTGCAGCGTACCGTCGAAGTTTGGCACCCAGTCAACGGTTCCCTGACCCAGCTCGCCCAGCAGCACTTCGGCGTATTTGGACAGGCGGGATTCGGTATAACGCATCGCTGCGAAGGATTTCGGATCGTCCGGCGCACCCCAGTTCCCCTGCCCGTCCACCAGCGGATATCGGTAAGAGAACGGCTGGGCCATCAGCACCATCGCTTCATAGCAGGCACTGTCGCCGTGCGGATGGTATTTACCCAGTACGTCACCCACGGTACGGGCGGATTTCTTGAACTTAGCGGTGGCGTTCAGCCCCAGTTCGGACATCGCATAGACGATGCGGCGCTGAACGGGCTTCAGGCCATCCCCGATAAACGGCAACGCCCTGTCCATGATGACGTACATGGAGTAGTTCAGGTAGGCGTTTTCCGTGAATTCATGTAGCGCGAGGCGCTCTGCCATATCGCTCATTACGTGTGATTCCTCAACTCAGAAACCGAAGGGTTTCAGGCAATATTGCCGCAGATACTACCTCATCTGACGAATTGAGTCACAAAGAAAAAGGGCCGCATAAGCGGCCCTTTTCGGGTTATTTGTTCAGCTTGATAACCTGCTTCACGTCGATTTCAAACTCGTTCCAGTCTTTGTCGACTTTACCCTGCAGCTCTACTTTATCCTGCGGGGTGACGGTCACGCCGTTCCAGCGCTTGTGGTCAATCTCAACCACCACCGTGCCGGACTCGTCGCGGAAGGTGTAGCGGTCATCGGACAGGCGCTCGGTAATGTTCCCGCGCAGCTTCACCCAGGCATCGTCCTTCAGATCTTTCACTTTAGCCGCGGTGGTGAGGTTGGCGTTGTTATCGACAAAACCGCCCTGCTGGGTTTGCGTCTGGGTCTGTGTCGCAGATGGGCCAGTAAAGCCGCCCTGTGCAGCAAAGACCGGCGCGGTGGTCATCATCATGATGGCAGCAATTGCAGCGAATTTTTTCATCTTCATCTCTCCCTTTAATGTCGTTTCGCAGTCCATTAAACAGGGTAAACCTTAACAACTTCTTAAGGGGAAAATTTATTTATTTTTACTGTACAGCAGGCGCTTGCAGAGGGTTTACTGACGGCATCAAGGAGGGAACATGCGCATTTTACTGTTAGAAGACGACAGGTTAATCGGCGATGGCATCAAAGCAGGCTTAAGCAAACTGGGCTTTAGCGTGGACTGGTTTACCGACGGGAAAACCGGGCAGGCCGCGCTCGCCTCTGCGCCCTATGATGCCGTGGTGCTTGACCTGACCCTACCGGGAATTGACGGTCTGGAGATCCTGCGCGCCTGGCGCGAAAGCGGGCGCAGCGAGCCGGTACTGATCCTGACCGCGCGGGATGCGCTGAACCAGCGCGTTGAAGGGCTGCGCCTCGGTGCGGACGATTATCTCTGTAAGCCGTTCGCGCTGATAGAAGTGGCCGCCGGTCTGGAAGCGCTGGTGCGCCGCAGCCACGGCCAGACCCGCAGCGAGCTGCGTCACGGCAAGGTGACGCTCGATCCGGCAAGCCTCGTCGCCACGCTGGAGGGCGAAACGCTGACGCTTAAACCCAAAGAGTTCGCCCTGCTGGAGCTGCTGATGCGCAACGCGGGCCGGGTGCTGCCGCGCAAGCTGATCGAGGAAAAGCTTTATACCTGGGACGATGACGTCTCCAGCAACGCCGTCGAAGTCCATGTCCATCATTTACGCCGCAAGCTCGGGAGCGAGTTTATCCGCACCGTGCACGGCATCGGCTACACCCTGGGTGACGCATGAAGCTGAGCCTGAAGCTGCGCCTGACGCTCCTCTTTTTAGCGCTGTCTCTGACGGCCTGGTTTGCCGCCAGCCTGGTGGCGTGGCAGCAGACCACCCACAAGCTCGATAAGCTGTTCGACACCCAGCAGATGCTGTTTGCCAAACGGCTGCTGACGATGGATCTGGACGAGATCCGCGCGCCGGAGCGCATGCGCGAGGTGCCGAAAAAGGCCAAACACGGGCATCTGGACGATGACGCGCTGGCCTTCGCTATTTACGCTTCAGACGGCACGATGCTCCTTAACGACGGCGAAAACGGGCGCGATATCCCGTATCACTATCGTCGTGACGGCTTTGATGACGGACGGCTTCAGGATGACAACGATGAATGGCGCTTTTTATGGCTGACGTCGCCAGACGGAAAATACCGCGTGGTGGTCGGCCAAGAGTGGGAGTACCGGCAGGATATGGCGCTGGACGTGGTCAGCTCGCAGCTGACGCCGTGGCTGGTGGCGCTGCCGGTGATGCTGCTGTTGCTGATCGTCCTGCTGAGCCGGGAGCTGAAGCCCCTTAAAAAGCTGGCCCAGACCCTGCGTTCCCGCTCGCCGGACGCCACCGACGCCCTGCCCACTCAGGGCGTGCCGGCGGAAGTGCGCCCCCTGCTCGACTCGCTGAACCATCTTTTTACCCGTACCCAGGAGATGATGACCCGCGAGCGCCGCTTTACCTCCGACGCCGCCCACGAGCTGCGCAGCCCGCTGGCGGCGCTGAAGGTGCAAACCGACGTGGCGCAGCTTTCTCAGGACGATCCGCAGGCGCAGGAAAAAGCGCTGGCGCAACTGCACGCGGGTATCGACCGCGCCTCCCGGCTGGTGGATCAGCTCCTCACCCTGTCGCGCCTGGACTCGCTGGACAGCCTGGACGGCGTAGAACAGATAGCGATGGCCGACCTGCTGCAGTCTGCGGTAATGGATATTTATCCTTCTGCACAGCAGGCGGGTATTGATATACGCCTGCACATCAACGCGCCGGAGGTGACCCGCACGGGTCAGCAGCTGCTTCTGAGCCTGCTGGCGCGTAACCTGCTGGATAACGCCACCCGCTACAGCCCGCGCGGCAGCGTGGTAGACGTGACGCTGAACACCCGTAGCGTTACCGTGCGCGACAATGGCCCGGGCATTTCGCCCGATGCGCTGGCGCGTCTCGGCGAGCGCTTTTATCGTCCACCGGGTCAGGACGCCACGGGCAGCGGGCTGGGGCTATCCATTGTGAAACGCATTGCCGCGCTGCACGGCATGCGCGTCTCGCTGGGCAATGCGCCAGAAGGCGGCTTTGAAGTGAAGGTTAACTGGTAAGGGATTATTGCATTTAGCGCAAAAGACTTTGCACATTTTGCTTATTTTTCCGCTCCGTCCTCGCGCGTAGAATACCCGGCATACTCTCATCACCGAGGACAAATAATGAGCAATATTCTGATTATCAACGGCGCGAAAGAGTTCGCGCACTCTAAAGGCCAGCTGAATGACACCCTGACCGAGGTCGCGGACGGTTTCCTGCGCGACGCCGGGCATGATGTTAAGGTCGTGCGCGCGGACAGCAACTATGACGTGAAGGCCGAAGTGCAGAACTTCCTGTGGGCCGATGTGGTTATCTGGCAGATGCCGGGCTGGTGGATGGGCGCGCCGTGGACCGTGAAAAAATACATGGACGACGTCTTCACCGAAGGTCACGGTTCGCTGTATGCCAGCGACGGACGCACCCGCTCAGACGCCTCTAAAAAATACGGCTCCGGCGGTCTGATTCAGGGCAAAAAATATATGCTCTCCCTGACCTGGAACGCCCCTCTGGAGGCCTTCACCGAAAAAGATCAGTTCTTCGAAGGCGTGGGCGTAGACGGCGCGTATCTGCCGTTCCACAAGGCGAACCAGTTCCTGGGGATGGATCCGCTGCCGACCTTTATCGTCAACGACGTGATTAAAATGCCTGACGTCCCGAGCTATATCGCAGAATATCGCAAGCATCTCGCGAAAATTTTTGCTTAACTGGTAGCCTGGAATTAAAGGAGTAGTAACCATGCTTACAGTAATCGCAGAAATCCGTACTCGTCCAGGTCAACATCACCGCCAGGCGGTGCTGGATCAGTTCGCGAAAATCATCCCAACCGTACTGAAAGAAGAAGGCTGCCACGGCTACGCGCCGATGGTGGACGCCGCTACCGACGCAAGCTTCCAGGCCACTGCGCCAGACTCCATTATCATGGTTGAGCAGTGGGAAACCGTCGCGCACCTTGAAGCGCACCTGCAGACCGCGCACATGAAAGCGTGGAGCGATGCGGTGAAGGGTGACGTGCTGGAGACCCACATCCGTATTCTGGAGCAAGGGGTTTAAAACCTGCCTTCCCTCTCCTTCCGGGGAGGGAATTCTCTCTGACCTGCTATGCTTATTCTGACTTCATGATTAACAGGAGGATGGAATGGGTCTTTTTAACTTCGTGAAAGAAGCAGGCGAAAAGCTATGGGATAATCTGACCGACCACAAAGGTCAGAGCGACAAAATCACCGAGCACCTCAAGAAACTCAACATTCCCGGTTCAGACAAAGTTCAGGTTAACGTTACCGACGGCAAGGCCAGCGTGACGGGTGACGGGCTGACCCAGGAGCAGAAAGAAAAAATCCAGGTCGCCGTCGGCAACATCGCGGGCGTCAGCGAGGTGGAGAACAACATCACCACGACCGATGCCAAAGATGAAGCCACCTACTACACGGTAAAATCCGGCGACACCCTGAGCGCTATCTCCAAAACCGTGTACGGCGATGCCAACCAGTACAACAAGATTTTTGAGGCTAACCGCCCGATGCTCTCCAGCCCGGATAAAATCTACCCCGGCCAGACGCTGCGTATTCCTAAAGCGTGATCCGCGAGTCGGGGGGGCGCCCCCCGACCGTTTTTACCAGTACAGTTTCCAGCTCTGCGTAAAGCGCACCAGCGCCTCCACGTAGAAGTAATCTCCCCAGCTCGCACACTCGTCCACCCCTTTGTTGCTCGCCAGGTGATAGACCGAGTGCTTCAGCAACCCGGTGCCCTTCTCCTCTTTGCCCATCAGGTAGTGCTTCGTCAGTGACGACATAATACCTTTGGCCCATTCCAGATAACGCTCCCGGTCCGGATCCGTCACGGGCAGGTGCTTCACCAGCTCCAGCAGCCCGCACACCGCAATCGCCGCCGAGGACGAATCGCGCAGCGCGTCGGTCCCCACCAGCGCCAGATCCCAGTGGCAGACGTAGTCTTCCGGGAGGCGGTTGAGGAAGTAGTTCGCCAGCCGCTTCGACAGGGCGACCATCGTCTCGTCGCCGGTATAGATATAGCTCAGCAGGAAGCCGTAAATCCCCCACGCCTGCCCGCGCGACCAGCAGGAGTCATCGGCATAGCCCTGCTGGGTGTTGCCGTAGCGCGGCGCGCCGGTTTGTACGTCCATATAATAGGTGTGGAACGTCGAGGCATCGTCGCGGATGAGATACCTCGCCGCCTGCATGACGTGCGCTTTTGCGGCGTCAGCAAAGCGCGGATCCCCCGTCTGCTCCGTCGCCCAGTAGAGCAGCGGCAGGTTCATGTTGCAGTCGATGATCATCCGTCCGGCCTGCTCCGGGTCTGAAAGATCGCCCCACGCCTGAATGATTTTCGCCTTCTCATGAAAGCGCTCCAGCAGGGCTTCAGCCGCCAGCAGGGAGAAACCGCGCGCCTCGCGGCTGCCGGTAAGTCTCCAGGCCGCCACACAGGAGAGCGTGTACAGGAAGCCCAGATCGTGAGTGTTGGTGTCGCTGCGCCCGGCGATGCGCAGGCCGAAGGAGCGCACGTGTTTTTCCGCCATCGAGCGGAATTTCTCCTCGCCGCTCATCTCCCACGCCAGCCACAGCTGGCCGGTCCAGAAGCTGGTTGTCCACTCTACGTTGTCGGTCAGCGGGTAATAACCGTTCCGGCAGGTTTCCGCCGGGAACTGCTCTCCGAATGCCGTTAAATGACGGCTAATCAACTCGAGGACGTGGCTACGCGCAGAGATCAGTTCATCGCTAAACAGGCGCGAGTCTACGAGAGCAGGAATGGCAGACAGGCGTTCCTCTCTGATACGACTTAACATATTTCGGTTCCTTGTGGTCAGCGTGATGAAGGTTCTGCTACGTTCAGCGGGCGGGGGCCGCGCCATTTACTCTGGCAGGCGGATAACGTAAAAGCAGAAATAAGGGTAAAGATCAGCGCGGTCGCCCCCATGATGATATAGGTCTGTTCAAAGCCGATGCGGTCATACATATATCCGGCAGGCGAGGAAACCACCACGTTCCCCACGTACAGCATCGCCTGATAGCCCAGTAAATACATGGTGGCGTTCACGCGCTTGTCGAAATGCTCCGCAATATATTTAAAGACCGACACCAGCAGCAGGCAAATTTCTATACCGTATAGCGGCTTGAGCACGGAAATTAACAGATGCGAGTCGCACATCCCGGAAATAATCAAACGCGCCCCGACGATCAGCCCGACAATTAATAGCCCGCGCCTGGCGCCAATAAAGTTAACGAACAGCGGGACAACCATATACATGACGAATTCTATGCCCGACTGCACGGTGCCGAGATAACCAAACACCGCGTTGCCCTCATGAATGTCGTCAAAGAAGGTGACGAAATAGCGCGAGAACTGCTGCTCGGCGATAAACATCATCCACGCCACGCCCGCCACGTACAGGCAAAAAGCCCAGAATTTACGGTTACGCAGCAGGGCATACACATCTGCGGGGGCAATTTTCTCTTTGGTCAATACCGCATCGGCATGAACGGAGTTAGTGTTCACTTTCAGGCTGAGCAGGACAACCAGCATCACGATCGACGTCACGCTGCCCATAATGAAGTTATAGGTCGGTGAGAGGTTGAACAGCAGGCCGGAGAAGGACGATGCCACCGCCCAGCCGAGCGAGCCCCACATACGAATTTGCCCGAACTCCATGCCGTTTAAGCGGCTGAAGCGGTCGGAATAGGATTCACACGCCGCCACGCCCGCATACCAGGCAAAGCTTAAATAGAGCGCGCCGATAATAATCCCCAGCAAGGTGCTGGACATTAACAGCGGCTGATAGACGTAAATAAAAAACGGCGCCATCAGGGCCGACATGGCGACCACAAAATAGAGCAGGTATTTGCTCATGCCGATTTTATCGAGAATATAGCCGTAGATGGGTTTGAGGATAACGGAAAATATTCCGTTCACCGCGAACACAGTTCCAATTACCGTCCCGCTGAGATTCGCTTTTTGACCCAGCCAGATCGCCAGCAGGCCAATACTCGCGGACCAGGTAAAGAAATAGAGAAAAATAAAGCTGCTGATTTTGTAATATTCGGTTCTGTTGGTTGTCGATGTATTTTTCATACCATCCTCGCCGAGGTGTAGGGTCAGAATTTTTATAACGTGAACGACAGCAGACGTTCGCCTCCAGGGTCGCGGATTACGACCCGGTTATGGTTCATATCCAGCTGCGGCGCGGCCGCAACGTTCTGTTTTTCACTGGCAATGACGGCGCAGCAGAGCCAGCGCTCTCCCGGATGGAGATCGGTTTTTAACAGCGGAATGGAGGCGCACTCCGGGAACATGATGCTGCTGTTCGGCGGCGTGACGATGCTGTCCGGGGTGCGTTCAATGAAAGGCGACAGATCGACAATCGCACTGCTGCCGTTCTCTGCCGCCAGATAGCTGCCGCGCGCGCGGATTTGGTGCTCCGTTTTCATCACGGCGAAACCGCCCTCTGCCGTTTGCAGCGTGCGCGCGCTGTTGATGCGGTGCAGGCGCAAATGCCACTCGCCGAAGGGGATTTGCCAGGTCTCGATGTGCACGTCGTGCCAAGGCGACCAGCGTGAATAGATAAAGTTTTCATCCACCCGCACCGCGTCGCACTCGCGACGGCCGCGGAAATAGTTATCCCCGTCCGCCAGCAGCAGCATGGAATCACAGGCCGCATGCTTCAGGCCAAAGCGCCCGCGCTCAATGGTGAAGCCAAAGCGGCTGGAGTAGGCAAATTTGGTGTATTTCGCTTCGGTGTTGACGTAGTTGTTCAGCTCCAGCTGACCGGCGGTGAGCATGGTGACGTGCTGAGAGTTCGTCGAATGCATCAGGATCTGCTGCGCGTGCGGGATGACGTGCTTCTCCGCCAGCGCGGGCAGCGGCTGTTCTTCTGCCTGCCAGAACGGATGCGTCTCCGGCAGCGCCAGAATCAGGTAGCTTTTTAGCGCCCAGTAGGGCGAGCCGGGAGAGTTATAGTCCTCACACATGGCGAGGTTCGGACAGGCAAAACCAAGGGTCAGAATGCCGTCCCGGTCGGTAATCGTCCGCTGCTGCCACCAGCGGAGTTGGCGCAGGATAATGCCCTTCACAATACCCGGCGTGAACACGTCAAGTTCAGAGAAGGCAACCGCGCTCCAGAAGGCGACCATCGCAAAGCGGTAGGTCAGGCTGCGGCCAAACGGTACCGACGCGCCGTCCGCGGCGGACCAGTAGATAAAGTCCTCCGCAAACAGACGCGAGCGCTCGCGCAGCACTTCTGCCCTCGCCTCGTCGCCGCTTAAAGTGGCGTAAATCAGGCCGTAGAAGTGGAACGCCATGGAGATGTAATAATCTTTCGGGCGACCCGCGCCGTCGGAATACCAGCCGTCACCCAGGTAATAGGCCTCCATCAGCGCAAACCGATGGTCGATGGCGGCCTGGTCGTACGGCAGCCCGGCGCGTTTGAAGCCCAGCTGGACCATAATGGCAAAGTAGTTCCAGTTGCTGTCGGGCATCTGCGCGTCGGCAATCTGATTCAGCCACGCGTGCAGGTTCATCACCTCGCGCTCGCTGAAGCAATCGGTGAGTTTATTCCCCAGCAGGGAAAGCCCCAGACCGTAGGACGCCATCTCGACCAGACGCTGATCGTACGGATCGGTTTCGCCCCAGTAGCCCGGGCTTTGCGGATCGGTGCCGATCCTGATGGCCTGCATGTACTTCTCGCTAAACGGCGAAGCATCGCCCGAAGCCAACAGCGGAAACAGCCCCCATAGCGCGCGGGAGAGACCCTCCATCTGCGCGATATCCGTCGCGTAGTGCGCGCAGGTATCACCCAGCGAGAACCGCGAATGATTTACCGGAAACTGCTTATCCAGCGCGCCAAGTAAGGTATTCAGAGACGCCACGACGTCCTGGCGTGAAGACAACAGATTTGATTTTTCTTCGCTTTCCGCCCGCATAGTTCCACCCTCGTCATCAACTGCGGCCAAGCATAGTGAATGCGTAAGGTGGAGAAATGTTAGCCACGTCACAGGTGAGAACGTTCGATAAACCTGCGGTTGATAAAATTTAAAAAGGTGGTTTATAAATCTCTTCTGACGGGGAAAAGTTGAGTTTTATTGCACTATGCATGACGCGCCCATAACCGATCGTCTTGAGCTCATTACCTTAAACGACACCGTAGCGTCGTTCAGCCGCCTGTTTGCTAACACGGTGCGTTACCACCACTGGCATCAGTGTCTTGAAATTCTCTATGTGGAAGAAGGGTTTGGCGTCGCGATTGTCGATAACCGTCACTACACCATGTGCCCCGGACGCCTGTTTTTCTTTCCGCCGTTCACCCTGCATAAAGTCAGGGTGGACGAACAGGCGGAAGCGATTTACCGGCGCACGATTATTCACCTCGACCACCACGCGGTGCTGAAGTGTCTGTGTGATTTTCCGCACACGCAGCAGCGGCTGGAGAAACTCTCGCGTCGCGGCTCAGAGGCGTGGGTGGTTGACCTGGCACACTGCCACAGCCATGTCGATCATCTGTTCAGCTGTTATCCGCCGCCGATGAGCAGCGAAAGCATCGCCGGGCTGCTGATTAGCCTGTTTGCTATGTTGCCTGACGATCGTACCGGCGCACCGGGCAGCAGCACGGGGATCGCCAGCAAGGTGATGTTCTGGCTGGACGAGCATTATCAGGAGAAATTCCGCCTCGACGCGCTGGCAGCGGAACTGGGCAGATCGCGCAGCTACGTGTCGCGAAAATTTCATGCGGAGACGGGGGAGAAAATCCACCACTACCTGAACACGCTCCGCCTGCGTAAGGCGTGCGAATGCCTGTTGCACAGTGACGCGAGCGTGCGGGAGATTGCCGCGCGGGTGGGATTTTCTGACGTGACCTGGTTTATCAGCGCGTTTAAGAAGGGGATTGGTGAGACGCCGCTGCAGTACCGGAAGAACCATCGTGCGGTATGACACCCTCACCCGCCCCTCTCCCGCGGGAAGAGGGAGACAATCAACTGCTTTTCTTGCCCGGCTTTAGCCCACGGTGAAGCTCGTTGATGCGCTTCATCGACTTGATGGTGCGCTGCGGCTCGGTGGAGGCGACGGATAAAACAATCATCTCCAGGCACAGCAGCACCGTGCCGTGGAGCGGGATTTTACCCTTCTCGCCACCGCGCGGAACGTGGATCACCACGCTGGCCTCTTTGCTGAATCGGGAGTCGGTGGCATTGGTGAGCAAAATGGTGGGGATCCCCAGCCGTTTCGCTTCGCGCAGCGTGGTCTGTCCTTCCCGATGCGCGGATTTTTGCGCCATCATGATCAGCACATCCCCGCGCTGGAGACCTATCAGCTGCTCGGCCAGCCCTATTCCGGTGCGGTTAAGCGGCGTGGCGGGTAGCCCCATCCGGCTGAACAGCCTGGCGGTGTAGTCGGCC
This sequence comes from Enterobacter cloacae complex sp. P14RS, assembly GCF_014895895.1. Lineage (NCBI taxonomy): Bacteria > Pseudomonadati > Pseudomonadota > Gammaproteobacteria > Enterobacterales > Enterobacteriaceae > Enterobacter > Enterobacter cloacae complex sp. P14RS. Next base: position 207,887 of record NZ_JADBQM010000004.1, on the reverse strand, counting down.
AAAATCCCGGACGCGCCAATCCCAAATATGGCAACCTGCCTCGCCTGCGCCAGCAGCGAGACCGCCTGCGCCATCGCGAAGCGGTTGTGGGGTTCAGACAACACTTCACACGTATGCTGATGCCCCTCCAGCACGAAATCAATGCTCGCATTGACGTCGCTGGTCAGCGTATTCACCGTGGTGGAGATCTTTTCGCTGGAGGTCACGACCGGGCCAAACCACTGCTCCAGCGTCTGCTTGAGATCGCGCAGCCCGGCGAAACCCAGCGCCTGGATGGCGCGAACGACGGTAGCGTCCGACGTTTTCAGCAGCGTCGCGATCTCCATTGCCGTCTGCTCCATCACCGCTTCACGATTTTCATTGATATAGCGCGCCACCTGCAGCAGGCGCGGCGTGAGCTGGTGCGACCGGGAGCGGAGGCGGTCGCCGAAGAGATCAACTTTACGGCTCATCGTGACGCCTCCGGCAGCGGACGTCCGGCAATCTGCGACTGGACCTGCGCGGCCATCAGCCCTAACGAGGCGAACGAGTTCGAGATGGCCTCTTCACGCGAGATCAGCACGTAATGTCCGGTCCGACAGGCATTCAGGAACTGACACCAGCCCGGCATCACCGCATCCATCGCCGCCAGCTCATCCTGCGGTTTGCCGCCCGTATCCCCGCGCCAGGTGGTGAACACGAAATCCGCATCCAGCTCCGGCAGCCGCTCGGCGCTGACGTCAATGCGTCCCCCTTCCGGGATGGACTCAATCAGCGGCGGGAAGGTGAACCCGGCATCACGCAGCACGCGGCCCAGCGAGTGATAGCTGTGCATGGCGTTGATTTTCCCCTGATTGGCCTGAATCACCGACACGCTCACTTTGCGGGTATCAATAGTCGCTTTCAGCGCCTTAATTTGCTCCTGATAGCGCCGCTCCAGAATCTTGAGCCGCGCCTGCGTGCCCGTCAGCTGCGCCAGCTTGCGGTAGATCTCCGGCGCGCCGCCGTCGAGATGATCGATACTCACCGTCGGGGCAATTTTCTCCAGCTGTTCCACCGGGGTATTTCGCGTCGGCTCGGTAATGATCAGGTCAGGCTTTGCGGCGGCGATGGCTTCAATGTCGATATCCGCAGTGCCGATAAACTTGATGTCGGAATTATCGAAGTCGACGCCGGTCAACATGCCGCTGGAGCGCAGAAAATGGCTGCCGTCCGGCCGGGTGCGGCCATGGCTCGCCACCGGCGGTACGCCAAGCTCAATCAGCGGAATAGTAATGTCCAGGTCGTGTAGCGAGACGATCCGTTTCGGATGCACCGGCACCACCACCTTACGGTTCAGATCGTCAGTAAACGTCTGCGTCGGCTCGGTCGCGCTCGCCGCAAACCCCACCAGCAACAGCAATGAAAACAGTATGCGCATGTTAATCCCCTAAAATCTGTCCCGACGCTGCCAGAGCAGCAGCAGGAAAAACGGTCCGCCAATCAGTGAAATCACAATTCCCGCCGGCAGCTGCAGCGGGAGGAATGCCAGCCGCCCGACGTTATCCGCCAGTAGCACAAGCAGCGCCCCCAGCACGGCGCTACCCGTCAGGAGCGCCGTTTGCCCGCCGCGGAGCAGCAGGCGCGCCATGTGCGGCGCAATCAGCCCGACAAAACCAATGCTGCCCACGCAGGAGACGCAGGCCGCCGTCAGCACTACCGGGGCGAGAACCCTTAGAAGCGCCAGCCGGTTTGTGCGCACGCCAAGGCCCGCTGCGGTGTAGTTACCAAGCAGCGCCACGTCCGCAGCGCGGGCGGTAAACAGCAGCAGCGCAAACGCCGGAAGCGCCCAGGCAGCGGCAATGCAGACCAGCGTCCAGTTTGCCGCGTGGAGGCTGCCCGCCAGCCACAGCATCGCCGTCTGCACGTCGCGCACGTCCGCCGTGGTCATAAAGACGCCCATTGCGGCGGCAAAGACCCACGACACGCCGATGCCGATCAGGATGAATCGCGGACGTGAGATATCGCGCGCCAGGGCCACCACCAGCAGCGCGGTGAGCAGCCCCCCGGCCATGCCAACCAGCGGCCGCCAGGCCAGGCCCAGCGCCGGGAACTGAAATATCAGCAGCAGTACCGCCGCGCTACAGCCCTCTTTCACCCCGATAAGCCCCGGATCGGCCAGGCCATTGCGGGTTATGGACTGCATTGCCGCCCCCGCCATGCCGAGCATCCCACCGCACAGCGCCGCCATCAGCAGGCGCGGCAGGCGGATATCCATCACGATGTAGCGCGTCTCTGACGTCAGGGTTTCTGGATAAAACAGCGCGCGCCCGATGGCGGAAGTGGGGATGGGCAGAGAGCCGTGCGTCAGGCCAAACCCCGTCAGCAGGCAGGCGGCCAGCGTCAGGATGACCAGACATACCAGCGCCTTTGGGCGGACCAGCGCCGAGAAGGTGCCAACGCGTAGCGCACGCAGTCCGGCGCGGTTCATTTAAACATCCTCGAGGCCATGAAGATAAAGACCGGGGCGCCAACCAGCGCGGTCATGATGCCGGTAGCCAGCTCCCAGGGCGAAAACAGCGTGCGGGCAGCGATATCCGCCAGCAGCAGAACCAGCGCCCCGCACAGGGCGGACATCGGCACCATCACGCGCAGATCGACCGACACCAGACGGCGAACGAGCTGAGGCACCACGAGGCCGATAAAGCCGATCGGCCCGGCGAGGGAGACTGCCGCACCGCAGAGCAGCGCGATGGCCATCAGGGCAAGCAGCCGCGTTTTCAGCAGCGATACGCCAAGCCCCTGCGCCATTCTGTCGCCCAGCGCCAGCATGTTGAGCGAGGGCGACAGCCAGAGCGCCAGCGCAAAGCCCACGCCAGCCACCCACAGGGCAGCGGCAATCGTTTCACCGCTGACCCCCGCTAAATCCCCCGCCAGCCAGGTGCGCATGGCGAGCAGCGTCTGTTCATCGAGGATGAGCACCGTGGCGGTAATCGACGAGGCAAACGCCGACATCGCCACGCCGCACAGCGTGACCTTCATCGGCGTAAGCCCGGTGCGTCCGGACGAGGAGAACGTGAGCACCAGCAGAAACAGCGCCGCGGCTCCGGCGGCGGCAATCAGCGGGCGCCCAAACGGCAGCGTCATCCCCAGCGCGCTCGTCAGCACCACCGCGAGCGCCGCCCCGGCGTTGAGCCCCAGAATATGCGGTTCGCCGAGCGGGTTGCGGATCGTGGATTGCAGCAGCACGCCCGCCACGCCGAGCGCGGCCCCCGCCACCATCGCGGCGCAGAGGCGCAGCAGTCTGAGCTTGATGATGATGTTATGGTCGAAATTGCGCGGATCGAAGTGGAGGATGGCCTCCACCACCGTTTGCGGAGCGATAAAGCGGGCGCCGATCCCCAGATGGGCAATCGCGCCCGTTGCAAGCAGCAGGGCGAACATCAGGAAAGCCAGAGAGGTGCGCATCATGGCTGTTTTGCGACCTGGCGAAACGGCATAAAGAACGGTTTACCGGTCAGCGGATTGATGGACATATGCACGTCGACATCAAACACCGCTTTAATCAGCTCCGGCGTGCAGGCGTCCCCTTCATGCAGTACGCCCTCGACTTTTCCCTGGCGTAAAAAGACCAGCGAATCGCCGTAGCTCACGGCGAAGTTGAGATCGTGCAGCACCACCACCACGGTACGTCCGTGCTCGCGCGTCAGCGTATGCAGCAGTTCGAGGATCTCCACCTGGTAGCGGAGATCGAGGAACGTGGTGGGTTCATCCAGCAGGATATAGGGCGTATGCTGCGCCAGCGCCATGGCGATCCAGCAGCGCTGACGCTGGCCGCCGGACAGGCTTTCGACGGGCATGTGGGCAAACTCGGCCGTGCCGGTCAGGCGCAGCGCCTCCTCCACCGCCTGCTCGTCCTCGTCGCTCCACTGGCGCATGACGTTCTGCCAGGGAAAACGCCCGCGCGAGACCAGTTCAAAGACGGTTAACCCTTCCGGCAGCAGCGGAGACTGCGGCAGGATGCCAAGCTGGCGGGCGACGGCTTTCGTCGGCTGCGCGTGGATCGCCTTGCCGTCGAGAACCGCCGCGCCGCCAAGCGGCTGAAGCAAACGCGCGATGGTACTCAGCAGCGTGGATTTTCCGCAGCCGTTCGCCCCCACCAGAACGGTGATTTTCTGCTGGGGGATCGCAAGGGAAATATCATCAACGATGATTTTTTTCTGATAACCGGCAGAAAGATTCTCCAGAACCAGACCCGGTTTTGTCGTGTTGTGAGCCACGTGCATGCCAACGTAATAAAAAAGGGAAACAAATATAAATAAAAATCATTCTCTTTTGAGAGTTTGAGGCCGCGCCATGTAGTAGTCAAGGGAAGAAACACCCTGAAAAAACCAGGGGTAACGGTGTGCTACTACACTGCCCGGTAAAACAATAAAGACTTAATTTTCAATTCATTAAGTGATTACCCCTGTGCTTTTCCGTTACGTTTCAGAGATGTAGCCGATTTTTAGCTTTTTTCATTTACTACTACATTTCCGCATGATTGAATGATTATCAATTACATGTTCGATGCCAGTTCTGGCTAACGGGCAGACCATAAAGGGCAATGACTCACAGGTTCTTCCGTGAAGGTGCTTCACGGATATTTTGGGATAACAGTTGTAATGGCTACGTTCACACCTTCACTCTCTGGGATAAAAGGGCGCGCGCTCTTTTCACTGCTGTTTATGGCGCCGCTGTCACAGGCAGCAGACACCACGGCTAAAGACGGCGAAACGCTTACCGTCACCGCCGATCCAAATGCTACGGCGGAGGCCACCAACGGCTACCAGCCGCTGAATACCTCCACCGCCACGCTGACCAACATGCCGATGCTGGATATCCCGCAGGTGGTGAATACCGTCAGCGATAAGGTGCTGGCGGATCAGCACGCCACCACGCTCGATGAAGCGCTCTATAACGTCAGCAACGTGGTGCAGACCAACACCCTGGGCGGTACGCAGGATGCCTTCGTACGCCGCGGGTTTGGCGCAAACCGCGACGGCTCGATCATGACCAACGGCCTGCGCACCGTGCTGCCGCGCAGCTTTAACGCCGCAACCGAACGCGTGGAGGTGCTGAAAGGCCCGGCCTCAACGCTGTACGGCATTCTCGATCCGGGCGGCCTGATTAACGTCGTCACGAAGCGCCCGGAGAAAATCTTCGGTGGCTCGATTTCTGCCACCTCTTCCAGCTTTGGCGGCGGCACCGGACAGGTCGATGTCACCGGTCCGATTGAGGGCACGCGCCTGGCGTATCGCCTCACGGGCGAGTATCAGGACGAGGATTACTGGCGTAACTTCGGCAACGAACGCAGCACCTTTATCGCCCCGTCGCTGACCTGGTTCGGCGACGATGCCACCGTGAGCGTGCTCTATTCGCATCGCGACTATAAGACGCCGTTCGATCGCGGAACGATCTTCGATCTCAACACTAAAAAGGCCGTCGACGTCGATCGCAAAACCCGCTTTGACGAGCCGTTTAACGTGACCGACGGGCAGTCCGATCTCGCTCAGCTTAACGCGGAATACCGCCTCAACAGCCAGTGGACCGCGAAGTTCGACTACAGCTACAGCCAGGATAAATACAGCGACAACCAGGCCCGCGTCATGGCCTACGATTCAAAAACCGGCACCCTGACCCGCCGGGTGGATGCAACCCAGGGCTCGACCCAGCGCATGCACAGCACCCGTGCGGATCTGCAGGGCAACGTGGATATCGCGGGCTTTTATAATGAGATCCTCACCGGCGTGTCGTATGAAAATTACGATCTGCTGCGCACGGACATGATGCGCTGTAAGAACGTCAAAGGTTTCAATATCTATAATCCGGTTTACGGCAAACTCGACGAGTGTACAACCGTCTCCGCCGCTGACAGCGACCAGACGCTCAAGCAGGAGAGCTACTCGGCCTACGCCCAGGATGCCCTGTACCTGACGGATAAATGGATCGCCGTCGCCGGGCTGCGCTACCAGTATTACACCCAGTACGCGGGCAAAGGTCGTCCGTTTAACGTCAATACCGATAGCCGCGACGAGCAGTGGACGCCGAAGCTGGGGCTGGTTTACAAACTGACGCCAGCAGTCTCGCTGTTTGCCAACTATTCGCAGACGTTTATGCCGCAGTCGTCCATTGCGAGCTACATTGGCGACCTGCCGCCGGAAACCTCAAACGCGTACGAAGTAGGGGCAAAGTTCGATCTATTCGACGGCATAACCGCCAATATCGCGCTGTTTGATATTCACAAGCGCAACGTGCTGTATACCGAAAGCGTGGGAGGTGAAACCATCGCCAAAACCGCGGGCCGCGTGCGCTCCCAGGGCGTGGAGGTGGATCTTGCCGGGTCACTGACCGAGAACACCAATATTATCGCCAGCTACGGCTATACCGACGCGAAGGTACTTGAAGACCCGGACTACGCGGGTAAACCGCTGCCGAACGTGCCGCGCCACACCGGCTCACTCTTCCTGACGTACGATATTCACAATGCGTTTGCCGGGAATACCCTGACGCTCGGCGGCGGCGGGCACGGCGTAAGCCGCCGCTCGGCGACCAACGGTGCGGATTATTATCTGCCGGGCTATTTCGTGGCGGATGCGTTTGCGGCGTATAAGATGAAGCTGCAGTATCCGGTGACGCTGCAGGTGAACGTGAAGAACCTGTTTGATAAGACCTACTACACGTCGTCGATTGCGACCAACAACCTGGGCAACCAGATTGGCGACCCGCGCGAAGTGCAGTTTACGGTGAAGATGGAGTTTTGATGTAAAAAAGCCCGGTGGCGCTAATGCTTACCGGGCCTACGATCCATTCCCTCTCCCTGTGGGAGAGGGTTAGGGTGAGGGCATCAGGCCTCAATATCCGCCATATCCCCTTTCTCCTGCAGCCAGTTACGTCGGTCTTCCGAACGTTTCTTGGCGAGGAGCATATCCATCACGGCGTTGGTTTGCTGTTCGTCTTCGTCGCTGATCGTCAGCTGCACCAGGCGGCGCGTGTTCGGATCCAGCGTCGTTTCGCGCAGCTGCATCGGGTTCATTTCGCCCAGCCCTTTAAAGCGCTGCACATTTGGTTTGCCCTTCTTACGCTTAAGCTGCTCCAGCACGCCCGCCTTCTCTTCTTCCGTCAGCGCGTAGTAAACCTCTTTGCCGAGGTCGATACGGTAGAGCGGCGGCAGCGCCACGTGGACGTGACCGTTTTTCACCAGCGTGCGGAAGTGCTTCACAAACAGCGCGCACAGCAGCGTGGCGATGTGCAGACCATCGGAGTCCGCATCCGCGAGAATGCAGATCTTGCCGTAGCGCAGCTGGCTCAGATCCTCGCTGTCCGGATCGATGCCGATCGCAACGGAGATGTCGTGCACTTCCTGCGAGGCCAGCACTTCGTCTGAAGAGACTTCCCAGGTGTTCAGGATCTTACCCTTGAGTGGCATGATCGCCTGATATTCACGATCGCGCGCCTGTTTGGCCGACCCACCCGCCGAATCCCCTTCCACGAGGAACAGCTCGGTGCGGTTGAGATCCTGCGCGGTGCAGTCCGCCAGCTTGCCCGGCAGCGCAGGGCCGCTGGTCAGCTTTTTACGCACCACTTTCTTCGCGGCACGCAGACGACGCTGGGCGCTGGAGATGGCCATTTCAGCCAGCATCTCAGCCGCCTGAACGTTCTGGTTCAGCCACAGGGTAAACGCATCTTTCACCACGCCGGAGACGAACGCCGCGCACTGGCGCGATGACAGACGTTCTTTGGTCTGACCGGCAAACTGCGGATCCTGCATCTTCACGGAGAGCACGTAGGCGCAGCGGTCCCAGATATCTTCCGCCGAGAGCTTCACGCCGCGCGGCAGAATGTTGCGGTATTCGCAGAACTCACGCATCGCGTCCAGCAGTCCCTGACGCAGGCCGTTGACGTGGGTACCGCCGAGCATGGTTGGGATCAGGTTGACGTAGCTTTCGGTCAGCAGCTCGCCGCCTTCCGGCAGCCACAGCAACGCCCAGTCCACCGCTTCGGTATCACCGCTAAAGTTACCGACAAACGGTTTTTCCGGCAGCGTCGGCAGGCCGTTTACCGCTTCGCACAGGTAGTCGTTCAGGCCATCGGCATAGCACCAGGTCTGCTCGGTGTTGTTGACGTGATCTTTAAAGGTAATTTCCACGCCCGGGCACAGTACCGCTTTGGCTTTCAGCAGATGCGTCAGGCGAGAAACGGAAAAACGCGGGCTGTCGAAGAAGCTTTCGTCAGGCCAGAAGTGGACGCTCGTGCCGGTGTTGCGTTTAGCGCACGTGCCGACAACCTGCAGATCCTGCACCTTCTCGCCGTTTTCAAACGCGATGTTGTAGACCTGACCGTCGCGACGGACGTTCACTTCCACGCGTTTGGACAGTGCGTTCACCACGGAAATCCCCACGCCGTGCAGACCACCGGAGAACTGATAGTTCTTGTTGGAGAACTTACCGCCCGCGTGCAGTCGGCAGAGAATCAGCTCAACGGCAGGCACGCCCTCTTCCGGGTGGATGTCCACCGGCATGCCGCGACCGTCGTCGATGACCTCCAGCGACTGATCGGCGTGCAGGATGACGTCAACGCGTTTGGCATGGCCCGCCAGCGCTTCGTCCACACTGTTATCAATAACTTCCTGGCCCAGATGGTTCGGGCGCGTCGTATCGGTATACATCCCCGGGCGGCGGCGAACCGGCTCAAGCCCGGTGAGTACCTCAATGGCATCAGCGTTATAGGTTTGCGTCATGATTTAAACTAGCAATTCGCATTGATTGTCAGTGGCTGTGCAGTCCAAGAAAATCGACAATCTGGGTGAAATGATCCTCAAAGCCCGTGAAAGCATGGTTTCCGCCCTCTTCTATAGTCTGGCGGCAGGAGGCGTAATACGCCACTGCCTGGCGGTAATCCAGCACTTCATCACCCGTCTGCTGCAGCAGCCAGATGAGATCCGGCGCTTCAAGCGGGTCGACCTGCATAACTTTGAGATCGTAAATATGGCGTGACTCTAGCACATATTGCTGCCCGGTGTAGGGGTTCTCGTTTTCGCCAAGAAAGTCCCTCAGCAGCTCAAATGGCCGTACCGCCGGATTAACCACAACGGCGGGCAGCATAAAGCATTGTGAGAGCCAGGTGGCATAGTACCCGCCCAGCGATGAGCCGACTACGCCAAAGGATTCACCGCCGTGTTCAAGCACGATCGACTCGAGCATTTCCGCCGCCTCCGCCGGGTACGGCGGCAGCTGCGGGATAATCATCTCAACGTGGGGGTGATGCTCGCTCAGCCACTGGCGAAACTGCGTCGCTTTTGCGGAGCGCGGCGAGCTGTTGAATCCGTGCAGATAAAGGAGCGTAGACATCAGTAGCCTTCTGAAGCGGTATCCGGGCGGAACTCTGCGCCTGCCAGACGGCAGACTTCCGTGGTCAGCGTGCCGTCGGCATGCAGTTCCAGCCAGCGCCAGCCTGGCGCGATGGTATCCAGCGTAAAGTTGGCGCAGTGCGGCTTAAACTGCACACAGGTTGACGGCGTCGCCAGCATGCGGCGTCCGTTCCAGTCGAGATCCTGTTCCTGATGGATGTGTCCGCACAGCAGGTGTTTCACGCGCGGGTATTTCGCCAGCACGCTATCCAGCGCCGCGGAGTTACGCAGGCTGTGCTGATCCAGCCAGCTGCAGCCTGCCGGCAGCGGATGATGATGGAGCAACAGCAGCGTATGACGTTCAGGTTCGGCAGCCAGTTTGGTCTCCAGCCAGTCGAGTTGAAACTCGCTTAATTCACCGTGCGGGACGCCAAATACCTGGCTGTCCAGCAGCAGGATCTGCCACTGTTCACCCGCAAATACGCACTTCGCCGGAGAAATCCCCGCATCCTGAAGGGAGCTGTACATTGCGGGCTGGAAATCGTGGTTTCCGGGCAGCCAGACGCAAGGCACGCTAAAGCTCGCGATGCCTTCAGCAAAATGCTGGTAGGCCGCGGAGGACTGGTCCTGCGCCAGATCGCCCGTTGCGACAATCAGGTCGCAGTCGCGATGTTCAGCGTGAATGGCGCTCAGTACCGCCTGATAACTCTCCCAGGTATTAACCCCCAGCAAAGTTTCATGCTTTTCGGCAAAAAGGTGGGTATCGGTGATTTGTAATATCCTGACTGGCGCCCCACCAGCAACAGTCAGGTTCAACAGGCTTTCCAAATGGTGTCCTTAGGTAGGTTTATGACGCTAACAAACCGGAATCGCCATTGCTCCATGTGCTAAACAATATCTTAGCCAGTCGGCTAAAAACTGGTTAATTTGATGCTTTTCGTCGCGTTGATGCAACTTTTTATTCGGATAATCATACCGCGCCTTGAAGCGAAAGATCTGCTGACTTGAACACACTTCAGCGACCATCGCGTCATGATAGAGACGCACCGTCATTGACGGCAGGCTCCAGTAGCTGATGCTGGGCGCTGTTTGTTCTATTTCCACCAGCGTAGTGTAGCGCGTTGATTCTGTTATCGTTAACCGATACTGCGCGTTGCTCACCTGATAGCTTACCGTTTCGCCGGGTGCGTCGTTTCTTGGCAGCAGGCGGCGCAGCTGTGCGAAATTGGTTTCGCACAGGCGCATCATTTCTGGGAAGTCAGGCGTATAGCGCTTCATTTTTTCCACTCGTTTCGTAATGTCTGATAATGCAGCTGCAGCCATTGCAGGGCGATGACAGACGCTGCGTTGTCGATTTTCCCCTCTTCTACCCACTGATAAGCCTGTTCCCGGCTCACCACATGAACCCGAATATCTTCGTTTTCATCAGCCAGACCGTGAATACCTTCTGCGGTCGTGGCGTCCACTTCGCCCACCAAAATGGATAAGCGTTCGCTGGTGCCACCCGGACTCGCCAGATAGCTCAACACCGGTTTTGTGCGGCCTACCACCAGCCCGGCCTCTTCCAGCGCCTCGCGACGGGCGACGTCTTCAACCGACTCGCCCTCTTCGATCATCCCTGCCACCATCTCCAGCAGCCACGGGCTTTCACTGGTGTCATACGCGGCAATGCGGATCTGCTCCACCAGCACGACTTCGTCACGCACTGGGTCAAAGGGTAGCAAGACAGCCGCATGCCCGCGCTCAAAAATTTCACGTCTGATTTCGCCGCTCATTTCACCGTTGAACAGGCGATGCCTGAAACGGTAAAGATCCATCGAAAAAAAACCGCTATAAAGCGTTTCTCGTGCAATAATTTCTACATCGTTTTTGGCGAATGTCACGGGCAACTTTTCTGGTTTTTGCATGAGTCGAGTCCTGGTAGCAATGGTGATGAAATTATGAATTTCAAGGCTGTTTGGCTGCCGTTTGTAAGGCTATATGGTAGATTGGTGCAAATTACCGCCAGATGGCACGTAACGCCAACCTTTTGGTGTGGATGATTCTGTTAGAATCGGCAATTATTTTTTAATTAGATCAGCGCTAATACTGCTTCACAACAAGGAATGCAAATGAAGAAATTGCTCCCCATCCTTATCGGCCTGAGCCTGACGGGCTTCAGTGCAATGAGCCAGGCGGAAAACCTGTTACAGGTCTACCAGCAGGCACGTCTGGGCAACCCTGATTTACGTAAATCAGCGGCCGATCGTGATGCTGCGTTTGAAAAGATTAACGAAGCGCGTAGCCCACTGCTGCCGCAGTTAGGTTTAGGTGCAGATTATACCTACAGCAACGGTTTCCGCGACGCTAACGGCGTTAACTCCAATGCTACCAGCGCCTCACTGCAATTAACACAGACGCTGTTTGATATGTCCAAATGGCGCGCCCTGACCCTGCAGGAAAAGAGCGCGGGCATCCAGGATGTGACCTATCAGACCGACCAGCAAACGCTGATCCTGAATACTGCCACCGCGTACTTCAACGTGCTGAGCGCCATTGACGCGCTCTCCTACACCGAAGCGCAGAAACAGGCGATCTACCGTCAGTTAGATCAAACCACCCAGCGCTTCAACGTGGGTCTGGTGGCGATCACCGACGTGCAGAACGCCCGTTCACAGTACGACACCGTGCTGGCTAACGAAGTGACCGCGCGTAATAACCTCGACAACGCGCTGGAATCCCTGCGCCAGGTGACCGGGAATTACTATCCTGAGCTGGCTTCCCTGAACGTCGACAGCTTCAAAACGGATAAGCCGCAGGCCGTTAACGCCCTGCTGAAAGAGGCGGAAAACCGCAACCTGACGTTGCTGCAGGCGCGTCTGAGCCAGGACCTGGCCCGCGAGCAAATTCGTCAGGCGCAGGACGGCCATCTGCCAACCCTGAGCCTGAGCGCGTCCACCGGCGTTTCTGACACGACCTACAGCGGCTCTAAAACCAATTCTGCCCAGTATGACGACAGCAATATGGGTCAGAACAAAGTGGGCCTGAGCTTCTCTCTGCCACTGTACCAGGGCGGTCAGGTCAACTCTCAGGTGAAACAGGCGCAGTACAACTTTGTTGGCGCGAGCGAGCAGCTGGAAAGCGCGCACCGCAACGTGGTGCAGACCGTGCGTTCGTCCTTCAACAACGTGAACGCGTCTATCAGTAGCATCAACGCCTATAAACAGGCCGTTGTGTCTGCACAGAGCTCCCTGGACGCGATGGAAGCGGGTTACTCGGTCGGTACACGTACTATCGTTGACGTGCTCGACGCGACCACCACGCTGTACAACGCGAAACAGCAGCTCTCCAGCGCGCGTTATCAGTACCTGATTAACCAGCTGAACATTAAGCAGGCTCTGGGTACGCTGAACGAGCAAGACCTGCAGATGCTGAACAGCGCGCTGGGCAAGCCGGTCTCTACCTCGCCGGACAGCGTTGCGCCGGAGAACCCGGAGCAGGTTGCCGCCGTTGATAACTTCAACGCTAACGGCAGCGCCCCTGCCGCACAGCCAGCGGCCGCGCGTAGCACGGCACCTGCAAGCAGCGGTTCTAACCCGTTCCGTAACTAAGAGTGTTATCACGCCCTCTCTCACCGGGAGAGGGCGCAGCTGAATCACACCCGAACGTAAGCCAACGTAAAGATCCCCCTGATTCCGCCCCTCTTCGCTTCATTTTCAACCACTCATCCACTATCCTGAGCGTTATTACCACTGGGTCCTGGAAGACAAACATGAAACGGACAAAAACGATTAACCACGCGTCGTTCCGCAAAAGCTGGAACGCACGTCATCTCACCCCTGTTGCGCTGGCAGTTACTGCGGTCTTTATGCTGGCAGGCTGTGAGAAAAACGACGAAACGGTTTCGCTGTATCAAAACGCGGACGACTGCTCCGCCGCAACCGGCCAGGCAGCAGAATGTAAAACCGCCTACACCAACGCCCTGAAAGAAGCGGAACGCACCGCGCCGAAATACGCCTCGCGCGAAGACTGCGTGGCGGAATTTGGTGAAGGACAGTGTCAGCAGACGCCAGCTCAGGCAGGTACTGCGCCGGAAAATCAGGCGCAGGCGCAGTCCAGCGGCAGCTTCTGGATGCCATTAATGGCAGGCTACATGATGGGCCGCCTGATGGGCGGCGGTGCGGGCTATCAGCAGCAACCGCTGTTTAGCTCGAAAAACCCGGCCAGCCCGGCTTATGGTCAATATACCGATGCCAGCGGCAAAGGCTATGGCGCAGCGACCCCGGGCCGCACCGTGACAGTCCCGAAAACCGCGATGGCGCCGAAGCCTGCGACCACCAGCACCATCACCCGCGGTGGGTTCGGTGAGTCTGTGGCGAAACAGACCAGCATGCAGCGTAGTGCAACAGGCACTTCCACTCGCTCAATGGGCGGCTGATCATGGAACGAGTCGGTATTACCGAGCGCCCGGACTGGCGCGAAAAAGCCACTGAATACGGTTTTAACTTCCACACCATGTACGGCGAGCCGTACTGGTGTGAAGATGCTTACTACAAACTGACGCTCGACCAGGTGGAAAAACTGGAAGAGGTGACGGCCGAGCTGCACCAGATGTGCCTGAAGGTGGTGGATAAAGTCATCGACAGCGACGAGCTGATGACTAAATTCCGTATTCCGAAGCACACCTGGAGTTTCGTCCGTCAGTCGTGGAAAACGAATCAGCCTTCGCTTTACTCTCGCCTCGATCTGGCGTGGGATGGCGTGGGTGAGCCGAAGCTTTTAGAAAACAACGCGGATACGCCGACCTCTCTTTACGAAGCGGCATTCTTCCAGTGGATTTGGCTGGAAGATCAGATGAACGCCGGAAACCTGCCGGAAGGTAGCGACCAGTTCAACAGCCTGCAGGAAAAGCTGATTGAGCGTTTCGCCGAACTGCGGGAGCAGTTTGGCTTCAATCTGCTGCATCTTGCCTGCTGTCGCGACACGGAAGAAGACAGGGGCACGGTTCAGTATCTGCAGGACTGCGCGGCCGAAGCGGAAGTGGCGACTGAATTCCTCTATATCGAAGATATTGGCCTGGGGGAAAAAGGTCAGTTTACGGATATGCAGGATCAGGTGATCAGCAACCTGTTCAAGCTCTATCCGTGGGAATACATGCTGCGTGAAATGTTCTCCACCAAGCTGGAAGACGCGGGCGTGCGCTGGCTGGAACCGGCGTGGAAGAGCATTATCTCCAACAAAGCCCTGCTGCCGATGCTGTGGGAGATGTTCCCGAACCACCCGAACCTGTTGCCAGCTTACTTTGCCGAAGATGAGTTCCCGCCGATGGAGAAATACGTCGTTAAGCCTATCTTTTCCCGCGAAGGCGCGAACGTCTCCATTATCGAAAACGGTAAAACGCTGGAAGCGGTTGAAGGGCCATACGGTGAAGAAGGGATGATCGTCCAGGAGTTTTATCAACTGCCGAAATTTGGCGACAGCTATACGCTGATCGGCAGCTGGCTTATTAATGATCAACCTGCCGGGATTGGTATTCGCGAAGATCGCGCGTTGATTACGCAGGATCTGTCACGGTTCTATCCGCATATTTTTGTTGAATAAAACTTGCCCGGTGGCGCTACGCTTACCGGGCATGTTTTTACCCCACCTGCACCGACAGCATACTCAAACTGCCCATCTCAATGCCGTCAACCGGAATGGTAACCGGCTCCTGACCGTCCCATGCACCTAACACATACAGCAGCGGCAGGAAGTGTTCCGGCGTCGGGTTAGAGAGCGAACCGCCTTCGTGATCCAGATAGTTCACTAACGGATGCTTCTCAACCGGGCCTTGCCAGGTCAGGTTCGCTTTGACGTAGGCGTTAAAAGCGCTCGCCCACGGGTATGGCGTGTTCTCACCGTGCCAGCGCGCCGTACGCAGGTTATGCACCACGTTGCCGCTTGCCACCAGCATGATGCCCTCATCACGCAGGGTCGCCAGTTTGCGGCCCATTTCCAGATGCCAGGCCGCCGGTTTAGTGCTGTCGATACTTAACTGCACCATAGGAATATCTGCATCAGGGTACATCTTAATCAGCACGCCCCACGAGCCGTGGTCAAAGCCCCAGGCTTCTTTATCCAGCGCCACTGGAACAGGTGCGAGCAACTCTACCAGCCGCTGTGCCAGCGCAGGCGAGCCGGGAGCCGGATAATGCGTATCATACAGCGCCTGCGGGAAGCCGCCGAAATCATGAATGGTTTTAGGCGCTTCCATGGCCGTCACGCCGGTACCACGGGTAAACCAGTGCGCAGACACCACCACAATCGCCTTCGGACGCGGCAATGTCTCCCCCAGATGACGCCAGGCGCGGGTATAAACGTTGTCTTCCAGAACGTTCATTGGGCTGCCGTGGCCTAAAAACAGTGCAGGCATACGAGAAGAAGACATGGTGGTATCCTTAGAGAAGGTGTCAATTTGATGGTTCTACATTACGCGCATTCAGGTGAAGATAAACGCAGATAACCGTGAAGATCATCATCAGGAAATTTGAACGTAAGATATCCCTTAAGGAGAGTGCATGTCAGTACCCTTAATTTTGACCGTGCTTGCGGGTGCCGCGACCTTTATCGGTGCGTTCCTCGGCGTGCTCGGGCAAAAACCGTCTAATCGTCTTCTGGCGTTCTCGCTGGGCTTCGCCGCTGGGATCATGCTGCTTATCTCGCTGATGGAGATGCTGCCAGCAGCACTTCACACCGAGGGCATGTCTCCGGTTCTGGGCTACGGCATGTTCATCGTCGGCCTGCTGGGCTATTTTGCGCTCGACCGTATGCTGCCCCACGCCCACCCTCAGGATTTGATGCAAAAAAGCGTTACTCCAATCCCCGGCAACATCAAGCGCACGGCGATCCTGCTGACGCTGGGAATCAGCCTGCACAACTTCCCGGAAGGTGTCGCCACGTATGTCACGGCCAGCAGTAATCTGGAAATGGGATTTGGTGTCGCGCTGGCGATAGCCTTACACAATATTCCTGAAGGACTTGCCGTGGCCGGGCCGGTTTATGCCGCAACGGGTTCAAAACGTACAGCCGTCTTCTGGGCGGGGATTTCCGGGATGGCCGAAATTCTCGGCGGCGTGCTGGCGTGGCTGATCCTTGGAAGCCTCGTTTCCCCTGTCGTGATGGCGGCGATTATGGCTGCCGTGGCCGGGATTATGGTTGCGCTCTCTGTCGATGAGCTGATGCCGCTGGCAAAAGAGATCGATCCTAACAATAATCCCAGCTACGGCGTGCTGTGCGGCATGTCGGTGATGGGGTTAAGCCTGGTGCTGCTGCAAACGGCAGGTATAGGCTGACACGGATGCCCTCATCGATGAGGGCAATTCTTTGATGCGCCCCAGCGCAGCCGTTGCATTTTACACTGTCTGCGGCTCTGTATTTACAATTGGAAAATCAAGAGTTTTTATGGATATTTTTAAGCGCAATATTTCCCAATTAAATTGCGCTTAAAAAACCGCTGCTGCATGAAATATTAACCGGTTACGATAGTAATAAATTATATATTAACCTCCTCTAAAAATATCTTTAAGCCTCATTAATCGCAAACACCACCCTCAACCCATTATACTTTACGAGTATTCTGAAAATTAATATTCAGATTATGAATTCAATTGAAAAAGGATATTTTCATGTATATGGGTAAAAAAGTACTGTTAGCGGTTGCGATGGCTGCCATCGTTTCGGGTTCTGCTTTTGCTGATGACCAGGGTTCCGGCAAAATCAAATTCAAAGGCGTGGTCATTGATGCACCGTGCAGCATTGCACCAGACAGCGTTGATAAAGAAGTGGACCTCGGTGAAGTTACCACTGCCGTGATCAACGCTAACAAAAAGTCTACCGCTGTTCCGGTTGATATCAATCTGGAGAACTGCCAGCTTGACGATCCGGCGGACGAAACGGATACGCCAGTGACCAAAGTTGACGTGACCTTCACCAGCGCAGCAACTGACGCTACTGACACCAGCCTGATGAGCAACACCTATGCTAGCGGTGCTCAGAACGTCGGTGTTCGTCTGCTGGACAACAACGAAGCCAACATCACCCTGGGTTCGGCTCAAACGGTCGATCTACTGTCGGGTTCCACCACTCAGACTCTGCACTTCAAAGCATTAATGGAAGTTGCTCAGGGTAAAACTGCCACAGCGGGTCAGGTTGAAGCTACTGCCAACTATGTGCTGATGTACAAATAAGGTAATGCATCACGATAAAACCGGCTGGCATTATTTGCCAGCCGGTATGTGATATTATTTTGGTAACAGGATGATGACATATAAATTACAATCTAAAATCATCATTGCGTCCCTGTTAATGACGAAGATTGCCTCTGCCACCGAGTTTAATATCAATGCCATTGATAAAGACCAGCGGGGCAGCGTTGATCTCTCCCTTTTTAAAAATGAAATAGCGGTTACCCCTGGCAGCTATTTTGTTACCGTATCCATTAACGACACACCGCTGGCTAACGGCTGGCAGCTTAGCTGGAAAGAGGTAAATAACACGGTACAGGTGTGTATTCCTCCTGAACTGGCGGATACGTTTGCCCTGAAAGAGGAAGTCCGCGACGCCTTACCCGAAAAAGAGGGATGCGTCGACTTTTCCTCCAGACCGGATATCACCTTTAATTTTGAACAAGCGACCCAGACGCTGAAGGTCACCGTACCCCAGGCATGGTTGCAGTACCGCGCCGCCGACTGGATGCCACCCGCAACGTGGGACAATGGCGTACCGGGCGTGATTCTGGATTACAACCTGTTCGCCAGCCACTATCAGCCCAGCGACGGCAGCAGCACCAACAACGCCAACACCTATGGCACGGCGGGCGCGAATATGGGCGCATGGCGCCTGCGCAGTGATTATCAGTACAGCCAAACGCATACCGATGCAGGTTCGGATCATGACGGACGCTTTTCGCGCGTCTACATGTTCCGCCCTCTTCCTTCGCTTGGTGCTAAGCTGACGCTGGGTGAAACGGACTTCCAGTCCTCAATCTTTGACGCTTTTACCTATACCGGCGCCTCCCTGATCAGCGATGAGCGCATGCTCCCCTGGTCGCTGCGTGGCTATGCGCCACAAATTACTGGTATCGCGCAAACCAACGCGACCGTCACCGTCAGCCTGGCCGATCGCGTAATTTATCAAAGCAAAGTCCCACCTGGCCCCTTTGTTATTCAGGATCTTAACCAGTCCGTTCAGGGAACGCTGGACGTAAAAGTGACGGAGGAAGACGGGCGCGTCAGCACCTTCCAGGTCTCGGCGGAATCGGTGCCTTTTTTAACGCGTAAAGGGCAGGTTCGCTACAAGCTGGCGGCGGGTAAAGCGCGTAAAGACGCCTCTCATGACGTCGAAGACACCGGTTTTATGAGCGGTGAATTCTCATGGGGAATGCTGTCAAATACCTCGCTCTATGGCGGGACGCTTGCCGACGGGGATCATTACCGTTCCGTTGCCGCCGGGATCGGGCAAAATATGGCGCATCTGGGTGCCCTCTCTTTTGACGTCACGCAGGCCACCAGCCAGCTCCCCTTCCAGGATAGCCAGACGGGTTACAGCTACCGTTTTAACTACAGTAAGCGTTTCGATACCACCGGCAGCCAGCTTACGCTTGCCAGCTACCGCTACTCCGATCGGAAATTCCTGAGCTATGCCCGCTTCCTTGATTATGACGACAACGATCGTCAGACAGAAAAGCAGACGCTGAGCGTAACCGCCAGCCAGTACATCAGCTCGTTATCGCTCAACCTCTACGTCAACGTACTGCGTCAGACCTGGTGGAACGAAGCCCCGTCCACGACCGGAAGCATTACCGCAGGCTATAACTTTGATCTGGGGCGCTGGAAAAACCTCGGCGTCACCCTCTCCTGGAGCAAGACGCATTACGAAGATGAAGACGACGATACGCAGTTTTACCTGTCCCTGAGCGTACCGATCGATCCGGATCATCGCCTCAGTTACGATCTGCACAACAGCGATAGCCTGAGCCAAAATGTCTCCTGGTACGACACGTCCGATCGCAATAATACCTGGGGCGTCTCCGCGGGGACCGAGAGTGAACACGCGGACGCGGGCGCACAGATGAGCGGCAACTATCAGCACTATTCACCGTTTGGCGATCTGAATATCTCCGGAAGTTATAAAGCTGATGAATATAACTCCCTGAGCGCCAGCTGGAATGGCTCGTTTACCTCAACGGCCAAAGGCGCGGCGCTGCACCGTCGCAGCTACGGTAACGAACCGCGCGTGATGGTCAGCACCGACGGCGTCGGCAACATTCCGCTGAACATGTCGCGGGATGAAACCAACCGCTTTGGTATCGGCGTTTTACCGTCGGTTTCCAGTTACTCTCCCGCCAGCGTACAGGTCAATCTGGATAACCTGCCTGACGGCGTCGATGTGGACAACCGCATCACGACCACCACCTGGACCGAGGGGGCGATTGGCTACCGCCAGATTGCCACGCGCGCTGGCAACGATATTGCCGGCATTATCCGTACGCCAGCCGGCACTCCGCCGCTGGGCGCGATTGTTCACCTGCTGGAAAGTGACCAGCAAATCGGCATGGTCGCCGACGAAGGCCACGTCTGGCTGGGAGCAGTCGAGCCTGAACAACAATTCCGGGTAACGTGGGGTGACAATCAGCAGTGTCGCTTCTCGCTGCCTTCACACCTTGAAAACAGTATGCAGTTGATACTGCCATGCCAGTAAGAAACCATGATGAAACTGACCTCATTCACTAGCCTGTGCCTGATGTTAATCGGCACCGCATTTACCACCCACGCCGCCGTTAACCTGGACCGCACCCGCATTGTGTTTCCGGAAAGCGATAAGGCCAGCAGCCTCAAGATTGATAATCAGAGCAAAACGTTGCCTTATCTGGCGCTCTCCTGGATAGAAGATGAAAACGGACGCAAGGAGGACAGCCATTTTATGGCGCTTCCGCCGATTCAACGTCTTGAAGCGGGCGCCTCGTCTCAGGTCCGGATTGTGAAGCAGGCCGCGACCGCCCGGTTGCCGAAAGACCGGGAATCGCTGTTTTATTTCAACCTGCGCGAGGTGCCGCCGAAAAGTTCCAGCGCGAGCGAGGAACGCAGCGTCATGCAGGTCGCGATGCAGAGCAGGATCAAACTGTTCTGGCGTCCCAAAGCGATCGCCAAAAAGGCAGGCGATCAGGCAGAAATGCGTATGGAAGTCACCGCAAACGCGAAAGGGCTCACCGTGCATAACCCTACGCCTTATTACATCACGCTGGCGTGGCTGAGCAAAAATGCGAAAACCATGCTGCCCGGTTTTGACAGCCTGATGATCGCCCCGTTTGCGACGGCGACAACCTCTACAGGTGACTATCACGGTAACTACTACAGCATTGGCTACATCGATGATTACGGTGCGCTGAAAAAGGTCGACGCGCAATGTTCAGGTACGGCGAAATGTACGCTCAGCGAGCATAAGGTCGATAAAGATGCGCAAGCTCGCTAATCTGCTGTTCCTGCTGCTGATATCCGCTCTGCCCGTAAGAGAAGCGCTGGCGCTGGACTGCTATCTTGGTGCTTCAGGCGGGCCGGTTGAAGAGACAAAAACCATCTCGCCCTTTGCTATCCCCAGCAACGCGCAGGTGGGGCAGAAAATCTGGGAATCAGATGACATTAAAATCCCGGTCACCTGCGATCACAACGTCAACGGCGGCTTTGAGCCGGAAGACGTATTCGCCTGGGTTAACCCTTATCCTGCCGCAACGGACCCTTACTATGAGCTTGGCGTAACCTACGAAGGGGTGGATTACGATGCCACGGGCCAGCCGAATGGCGTGGACACACGCCAGTGTCTTGATAACAAGAATATCCTCATCTATACACCGGATCAGATACGGCAGATGGGCTGGGAAAACCTGATTTGCTCCGGAAACCCGGATGACATTCATCCGACACGCACGTTTATTGCCCGCTTTCGCCTGTTTGTAAAAATTAAGGCGATTCCGCCTCACGGCTACGTGAGTTCCCTCGGCGATTACATCGTGGTGCAGTTTGACGGTAAAGGCGGGGTCAACCAGATGGCCGACGCGAAAAATCTGAAGTATCACATCAACGGCTTGCAAAACATTACCGTTCTGGACTGCGGGGCAACCTTCAGCATCTACCCTGAAAACCAGGAGATCGATTTTGGCACCTTCAGCGCTCGCGACATAGTGAACCAGAAAACGCGCGTTCGCGAATTTACGGTCAAAACCACCAAGGTGCAGGACGCGCAGTGCTCTGATGGATTCAAAATGGACTCGTCATTCTACACGAACGAAAAACTCAGCGCTGACGATACGGCGCTGTTGATTGGGAATGGGCTAAAACTGCGTATTCTGAACGGAACGGATCCGTTTACCTTCAACCACTACCAGGAGTATGCCGACTTCACCGGGAGTACGTTGCAGTATGAGCAAAAGTACACGGCAGAGCTGTCGTGGGATGAGGGAAAAGCGATCCAGTCCGGACCGTTTGAAACTGTGGTGCTGTTTAAAATTAACTACCACTAGCGACAAAAAAGCCGGGTTTCCCCGGCTTTTTCACATTAGCTGTCTCAGCTGGCCTTACGCTCGTGCGCCTGGCGGTACTCCACCAGATCTTCAATTGTGACAACCGGCATGTTGTGCAGACGCGCAAAGGTGATGCACTCTGGCGCGCGGGCCATGGTGCCGTCATCGTTGGTCAGTTCACACAGCACGCCCGCAGGCTTAAAGCCCGCCAGTGTCACCAGGTCGATCGTCGCTTCGGTGTGACCGCCACGGGTCAGCACGCCGCCCGCCTGCGCGCGCAGCGGGAAGACGTGGCCTGGACGATGCAGATCGGAGGGTTTCGCATCATCAGCAATGGCGGCACGCACGGTGGTCAGGCGGTCAGCCGCCGATACACCGGTAGTCACGCCATGCGCCGCTTCAATGGTCACGGTAAAGCCGGTACCAAAGGCGCTGGTGTTGTTCTCAACCATCATCGGCAGCTCAAGCTGCTTACGACGATCTTCGGTAATACACAGGCATACGATGCCGCTGCCGTGACGGATGGTCAGCGCCATCTGTTCAACGGTCATGTTTTCGGCGGCGAAAATCATGTCGCCTTCGTTTTCACGGTTTTCATCGTCAAGCACCATCACACCGCGGCCTTCGCGCAGTGCATCCAGTGCATGTTCAACACGTTGAGTTGAAGTGCCAAAAGAGGAAAGTAGCGTCTGATTCATGGTAAAAAAACCTCATTAACAATATGGTTACCAGAATCAGGGCAGTCTTAGGAGCGCCGTATAAGCGGCAAAAAGATAACGTGAGCGGGCCCATGCCCGACTGGATCGTTACTCTCTCCCATCCGGACTTTAACCGTCGGCCCCGGAATTACACCGGATCTGCTGACCTTTGAGAATTCACCCAAAGCGCTCGCGGGCTTTCAGCGTTAAGCTGATTTACCGCCGGTGGGGAATTTCGCCCCGCCCTGAGAATAAGCGAGATAACTATAACGCTATTGATTAACCTGGGCAATGCATAAGCTTCAAACAAATCTGCTTTATCCTGGGTCATGACGCGCTACAATGTTCATCAACACCGACTTATCAAGGGAAGCCATTATGATTGACCCGAAAAAAATTGAGCAGATCGCGCGTCAGGTTCATGAGTCCATGCCAAAGGGCATTCGTGAATTTGGTGATGACGTTGAGAAGAAAATCCGCCAGACGCTGCAGGCGCAGTTGGTTCGCCTTGATTTAGTCAGCCGCGAAGAGTTCGACGTGCAGACCCAGGTTCTGCTGCGCACCCGCGAGAAGCTGGCGCTGCTGGAACAGCGTCTGAGCGAGCTGGAAAACCGCAATGCGCCGGAAGAAGTGAAGCCGGCACCGGCCATTCCACCGGTGGACGATCAGGAGTAAGTGCGGCCTGATGCCCTCTCCCACGGGGAGAGGGTGAAAAAAACGGGCCAACTGGCTCGTTTTTTACTGACTGTCTTTCTGGATCTTCTTGATGATGTTGGTGGTTGAACACCCGTCCTCAAAATTGAGCACCATCACCTCACCGCCGTTGGCCCAGACCTCTTCGCTACCTGCGATTTGCTCTGGCTTGTAATCGCCGCCCTTCACCAGCAGGTCTGGCAGGATCCCGGCAATCAGGCGCTGCGGGGTATCTTCTTCAAACGACACCACCCAGTCCACCGCCTCCAGCGCGCCAAGCACAATCATACGTTGCTCGAGCGGGTTCACCGGGCGCGTTTCGCCTTTCAGACGTTTGGTCGACGCATCGCTGTTGACCGCCACAATCAGGCGATCGCCCAGCTTGCGCGCGTTCGCCAGATACGACACATGGCCCGCGTGCAGGATGTCAAACACGCCGTTGGTCATTACCACTTTTTCACCGCGCTTGCGCGCGGCGGCAACGGCCACCTTCAGCTCGTCTTCGGTCATGACGCCAAAACCGGTATCCGCACGCCCGCGCACCGCGTTTTCCAGCTCGATGGGCGAAACGGTTGAAGTACCCAATTTACCGACAACCACGCCCGCCGCGGCGTTCGCGAAGTAGCACGCCTCTTCCAGGGAGTTACCCGCGGCCAGCGTCGCCGCCAGCACGCCGATCACCGTATCACCGGCACCGGTCACGTCGTACACTTCCTGCGCCTGGGTTGGCATATGCAGCGGCGCCTTGCCCGGCTGCAGCAGCGTCATCCCCTGCTCGGAGCGGGTGACCAGCAGCGCGGACAGCTCGAAGTCAGC
This sequence comes from Enterobacter cloacae complex sp. P14RS, assembly GCF_014895895.1. NCBI lineage: Bacteria > Pseudomonadati > Pseudomonadota > Gammaproteobacteria > Enterobacterales > Enterobacteriaceae > Enterobacter > Enterobacter cloacae complex sp. P14RS. The sequence goes on along the minus strand of NZ_JADBQM010000004.1, from coordinate 183,802 downwards.
AATGATCTTCATGCCGCGCTCAACCAGTTCTTCCTCGGTTTTGCACTTGCCCGCCACCGCTTCGAACTCAGAAAGGTTTGGCGTCAGCAGGGTTGCGCCGCGATAGCGCTCAAAATCGGTGCCTTTCGGATCGATCAGCACCGGTACGCTGGCTTTACGCGCCAGCTGAATCATCGTTTGCACGCTCGCCAGCGCGCCTTTGGCGTAGTCAGACAGCACCAGCGCACCGATGTTGCCCAGCGCCTGGTTAATGCGCTCGTGCAGCGGCTCGGGATCAACGCCTTCGAACCCTTCTTCGAAATCGAGGCGGATCAGCTGCTGGTTACGCGACAGCACGCGCAGCTTGGTGATAGTTGGGTGTGTCGGAACAGAAACGAAGTCGCACTTCACGTTCACGTCCGCCAGCGACTTGCTCAGCGCACGCGCCGCATCGTCAATGCCGGTCAGGCCCACCAGACGCGAATGCGCGCCCAGCGAGGCTATGTTCATCGCCACGTTTGCCGCGCCGCCGGGACGCTCTTCAATGGTGTCGACCTTAACCACCGGTACCGGCGCTTCAGGAGAGATGCGGCTGGTCGGCCCATACCAGTAGCGATCCAGCATCACATCCCCGACAACCATTACTCCAGCACGTTCAAACTCTGGCAGTGTTACTTTCATTCCTGACTCCAGAAAGATTCACAATTTGCGCGCGATAATATCACACTTGTTTTGTTACGCACGGCTCCACCAGCCATTTCTGCCAGCTTGCCGTCACCTGGGCGCGCTCTGCGGTAAAACAGTCCAGCGCCACGTGGCCCGGCTGCTCCTGCAACGCCAGGTGATGAAGTTCATCGCGCAGCGTGGTGTAGGCGCGGGTTAAGGCCTGCGCCTCCTGCTCGTCCATAATGTCGTTTTGCGCAAGCAGTTCCAGAATGCGCACGTTATCGGACCAGCGGGTCAGCTTCGGCTTGTCGTGCGCGTGCAGCAGCACCAGATACTGGGTGATAAACTCAATATCGGTAATCCCGCCCTCATCGGCTTTGATATCAAAGCGATCGCGATGTTTATTACCCAAATGCGCGCGCATTTTCTCACGCATTTCGCGCACTTCAGTTTGCAGGGTGCTGCCCTCGCGCGGGGTCGTCATGACTGACTTGCGGATCGCATCGAACTGCGTTTTGAGCTGCGGATCGCCATACACCACGCGGGCACGCACTAACGCCTGATGTTCCCACGTCCAGGCTTCGTTCTTCTGATAATCGGCAAACGCGTCCGTCGAGGTGACCAGCATGCCTGCCGCGCCGGACGGGCGCAGGCGCGCGTCCACCTCGTACAGAATGCCCGACGAAGTGCGGGTGCTGAACAGGTGCATGATGCGCTGGGCCAGGCGCAGGTAGAACTGCCGCCCGTCAATCTCACGTTCGCCGTCGGTCATCACGTCCGCCGGACAGTCGTGCAGGAAAATCAGATCCAGATCGGAGCTGTAGCCCAGCTCCCAGCCGCCCAGCTTGCCGTAACCAACCACGGCAAACCCTCGCCCCTCGCGGTCAGCAAGGTGCTTCGGCTGGCCGTAGCGGGCCACCATCTGCACCCACGCCTGGTGGACTACCGCGTCGATGATCGCCTCCGCCAGCCAGGTTAAGTGATCGCTCACTTTCATTACCGGCAGCGTACCGGCGATATCCGCTGCCGCCACGCGCAGCATCTGCGCCTGCTTAAACTGACGCAGCGCCTCAAGCTGTTGCTCTTCGTCCTCTTCCGGCACGCGCAGCAGATACTGGCGCAGCTCGTCGCGGTAGGCGTCCATCGCCGTCGGCTGATAGAGCGTGTTCGGATCGAGCAGTTCGTCCAGCAGCAGTGGGTATCGCGCCAGCTTGTTGGCCACCATCGGCGAGGCGGCGCAGAGGGAAATCAGGTGCTTCAGCGCGCCGGGAAACTCGCTCAGCAGTTCCAGGTAGGTGGTACGCGTGATAATCCCGCTCAGCAGCGGCATCATGCGCGACAGCGGCACTGGCGCATCCTCGCGGGAGCAGACCTCGCTCAACAGGTGCGGCATCAGATGATCCAGCACCTGACGACCGCGCGGGCCAATGGCGCGCTTGTTCAGTTCGAGACGAAAATCGGCAATCAAGGCCACCACGCGATGGCGGGCGTCGTCGCTTAAGTGCGCCAGCACCGGCGTGGTGTCATCTTCCTGAAGCGCGTCCTGCCACAGTTCGCGCCAGTGCTCGGAGAGCGCATCGTCCGGCGATTCACTTTCGTCGTCACCAATAAGGTCGTTAAAGATGCGGCGAACGCCTGCCATATGGGCATCCAGCCGTTCGGTCAGCGTTGACCAGTCATCCACGCGCATGCCCCAGGCCAGGCGCGCCCGGTTAAGGTCATCCCCCGGCAGGGTCTGGGTCTGTTCGTCGTTAATGCTTTGCAGCAGGTTTTCCAGACGGCGCAGGAACAGATAGGCCTCGCGCAGGGTTTGCGCGTCGCCGTCCGGCAGCAAATGCAGTTGCTCAATGGCGCTCAGCGTCGGCAGCAGCGAGCGGGACTGCAGCGACGGCTCGCGCCCGCCGCGGATCAGCTGGAAGACCTGAACGATAAATTCGATTTCGCGGATGCCGCCCGCGCCAAGCTTGATGTTGTCCTTCAGACCGCGACGACGCACCTCGCGGGCGATCATCCCTTTCATATTGCGCAGGGACTGGATCACGCTAAAGTCGATGTAACGGCGGAACACGAACGGGCGTAGCATGGCGCGCAGCTCATTGGCGTAGGCGTCGTCGCTGTCGCCCATGATCCGCGCTTTGACCATCGCGTAACGCTCCCAGTCGCGCCCCTGCTCCTGGTAATAATCTTCCAGCGCGGCGAAGCTCAGCACCAGCGGGCCGCTGTCGCCAAACGGGCGCAGGCGCATGTCCACGCGGTAAACAAAGCCGTCCTGCGTAGGCTGGTCCAGCGCCTTAATCAGACGCTGCCCGAGTCGGGTAAAGAACTGGGCGTTATCCAGCTCGCGACGACCGCCTCGCGTGGCGCCATTCTCCGGCCAGGCAAAGATCAGGTCGATATCCGAGGAGAAGTTCAGCTCGCAGCCGCCCAGCTTGCCCATCCCCAGAATCAACAGCGGCTGCGGAACCCCTTCTTCGCTGCACGGCGTGCCCCACTCTTTACAGCAGGCGGCGTAGAGCCAGTCCCGCGCGGCGACAATCAGCGTCTGCGCCAGCTCGCTCAGCTGCTGCAAGGTGCTCTCTTCACTCACCAGCTCCAGCGCCTGCGCCCAGGCAATGCGCACCATCACCCGGCGGCGGAACTGGCGCAGGACGCGCATCAGCGTGGCTTCATCCGCCACCTCTGCCAGCGCGGTTTGCAGCCAGCCAGCATAGTGCCGCCACTCGTCAGCCTGCGGCGGCGCGCTTTCCAGCTCTGCCAGCCAGTCAGGATTGGCGCTGACGCTCTCCTGCACAAAATCACTGAACGTGAGCACGCTTTTCGCCTGCTCGCTTAACGATGACGCGGGTAACGACTCGGGCAGACGTTCGCAAACGGTTTGCCAGTGCTGCTGTAACTGCGAAGAAAGCGGCATATCAGGGGTTCCTTGCCAGAATTAACGTTTTCCGCTGTGCAGCCAGTATGGATCCTGCGAAATGGCTTCGTTGCGGAAATGCTCGATCTCAATCTGCTGACGGGTCTCAATGGCATGCTTAAGCCCCTGCCAGTTCTCCAGCCAGGCCTGCGCCTTCACGCCCTCGTACGCTCCCGACAGAAGCAACATGCTGTCGATATTACGCGCCAGGCGGGGAAGCTGGTCGCCATACTGGTCGCCCAGCGGATGCGCGAAGGTGGTTCTCAGCTCGGCGGCGTGGCGGGAAAGATGGATATCCGCGAAGCGTTTAAAGTTGTCCGCGATTTTGGTCTGCGCTTTTGCATCGAGGAAGACGCGCCAGCCGCGCGTCACCAGAAACTCGGTCAGCGCCAGTTTTGCCGCGGCATTTTGCGGGCTATAAAGCGCGGTTTGCGCCGACACGTCGGAAAGCAGCAGCGTTTCGGTCTGGGTCAGCAGATCGCGTAAGTGAGCGCTAGCTTTACGCGGTACGATACCGCCAAACAGCGTCAGGGTATGACGCACCAGACCAATCGAGGCCAGCACCTGTTTTTTGGCATTTTTGACGTTACGCGCCCACAGTTCTTCATGGTACTGCCATTGGGAGAGCGCCAGCTCCAGCGCCGCTTCCATGCCCTGCTCAATGCTGGCTTTCGGGACGACGCGCAAAATCGGAGTCTCTCTCAGCACGCGTGGCGCATTTCCGGCAGCCAGGTGGTAGCCGCGCGCCGCTTTGCTCAAGCTGCCCTGACGTAAACCCGGCTGGCTTACCAGCTTGCGCGCCAGCTTCAGCACGTCGCTCGCATCCCCTTCCAGAAGTTCCAGCTCCAGCTCGCAGATCGGTTCCTGGAACTCACCCGCCTTCACCTCGCCTAAATCCAGCGCGATTTCAATGCGGCTTTTGCCTTCCGTCACCAGCCATTTCTCGCGAGCGAAATCGGTGCTGAACAGCGGCTGCACCTGCCCTGCCAGCGTGGCGGGCAGTTCGCCTTCCGGCCAGACTTCCGCCGGGAAACGTTCCAGCTCAAGTTCTGGCTTACTGATGTCGATATTGTATTCCGGGCGCTGATGCAAACCGCCGACCACGCGGCCGGCGATTTTCATCGTCATCTCGTAGCGTCCGTTCGCGCCGCGGATGCGCAGCCCCATATCGTGGTTGCGCAGCCAGTTGTCCGGCGTTTCGTAGTAGATGTTGAGCAACGGTACGGGTTCATGGTGCTCGCCGGAGAGCGTATTCAGATGCTGACGGAGCGCGTCAACGCTGTCTTTTTCGACGATAAATTTTAATTCGATTTCCTGAGCCATAGCCTTGTACTTTTGCGGGCGTCACAGACGCGTCAATGAGGGCGAACTTCCTCGCCATTTATTTGTCAGTACATAGTATTTTGCGCCAAATTGCCATGCAATGAGCAATTTGTCGGGCGTAAATGTGTAGAGTCGTGACACAGATGATTCTGATTGCTGATGAATGCTTTGCGTAGAGACACTGTTGCCACTACTATCGTTCCACTTTTTATGAAAATAACGACTAATGATGCTTAAATTACGCCTGATTGGACTTACTTTACTCGCTTTTAGCGCCGCAACCGCAGTGCACGCTGAAGAGAAGCGTTACGTTTCTGACGAACTTAACACCTGGGTGCGCAGTGGCCCCGGAGACAATTATCGCCTCGTGGGCACGGTGAATGCCGGCGAGGAAGTCACCCTGTTGCAGACCAACGCGGAGACCAATTACGGTCAGGTTCGCGACAGTTCCGGCCGTACCTCCTGGATCCCAATGAAAGAGCTGAGCACCGTGCCAAGCCTGCGCACCCGCGTGCCGGATCTGGAAAACCAGGTGAAGACCCTCACCGACAAGCTGAACAACATCGACGGGACCTGGAACCAGCGCACCGCTGAAATGCAGCAGAAAGTGGCGCAGAGCGACGGCGTGATCAACGGTCTGAAAGAAGAGAATCAAAAGCTCAAAAACGAGCTGATCGTCGCGCAGAAAAAAGTGAACGCCGCGAACCTGCAGCTTGATGACAAACAGCGCACCATTATCATGCAGTGGTTTATGTATGGTGGCGGCGTGCTGGGCGTTGGTCTGGTGCTGGGTCTGGTTCTGCCACATCTGATCCCAAGCCGTAAGCGTAAAGATCGCTGGATGAACTAATTCGTCTTCTCTGCCAGACTTACGTATCATTCTGGAAAAGAGAAAACGGGAGAGTTGGGCGTGAAGAGTTATCTGGTCGGTGGTGCGGTACGTGATGCGTTGTTAGGTCTGCCGGTCAAAGATAAAGACTGGGTGGTGGTGGGCGCCACCCCGGAAGAGATGCTCGACGCGGGCTACCAGCAGGTAGGCCGCGATTTTCCCGTGTTCCTGCATCCGAAAAGCCGGGAAGAGTACGCCCTGGCGCGTACCGAACGGAAATCCGGTTCCGGTTATACCGGCTTCACCTGCTACGCCGCGCCGGATGTGACGCTGGAGCAGGATCTGCTTCGCCGCGATCTCACCATTAACGCCCTGGCCCAGGACGAAAACGGCCATATCATCGACGCCTACGGCGGGCAGGACGACCTGCGCGATCGTCTTTTGCGTCACGTCTCCCCGGCATTTTCTGAAGATCCGCTCCGCGTGCTGCGCGTGGCGCGTTTTGCCGCGCGTTACGCGCATCTGAGCTTCCGTATTGCGGATGAGACGATGGCGTTGATGACGGCCATGACCGAGGCGGGCGAGCTGGAACACCTGACGCCGGAGCGCGTCTGGAAAGAGACGGAAAATGCCCTCACCACCCGCAACCCGCAGGTCTTTTTCCAGGTTCTTCGCGACTGCGGCGCGCTGAAGGTGCTGTTCCCGGAAATCGACGCGCTGTTTGGCGTGCCCGCACCGGCGAAATGGCATCCCGAAATTGATACCGGCGTGCACACGCTGATGACGCTGAGCATGGCCGCCATGCTCAGCCCTGAGGTGGACGTACGTTTTTCCACCCTGTGCCACGATCTCGGCAAAGGCTTAACGCCGAAAGAGTTCTGGCCGCGCCATCACGGGCACGGTCCGGCGGGGGTAAAGCTGGTTGACGGGCTCTGCCAGCGTCTGCGCGTGCCGAATGACATCCGCGATCTGGCAAAGCTGGTCGCCGAGTTCCACGACCTGATCCATACCTTCCCGATCCTGAAGCCCGCCACCATCGTGAAGCTGTTCGATAATATCGACGCCTGGCGCAAGCCGCAGCGCGTGGAGCAGATTGCGCTCACCAGCGAAGCGGACGTGCGCGGTCGCACCGGGTTTGAAGCGTCCGATTATCCCCAGGGGCGTTTGCTGCGCGAAGCGTGGGAAGTCGCAAAAGCGGTGCCAACGAAAGACGTGGTTGAGGCAGGATTTAAAGGCCCGGAGATTCGCGAGGAGCTAACCAAACGGCGGATTGACGCGGTTACCGCGTGGAAGGAAAAGCGTTGCCCTCAGCCGAAAGAGTGAGGGCAATCGGTTATCAGAAGAAGACCACGTACACCGCAGCCGCGACGATAAAGCGGTAGATCGCGAACGGAATAAACGAGATACGCTTAATCAGCTGCAGGAAGGTTTTGATGGCAATCAGCGCCACGATAAAGGCGGTGATAAAGCCCACGGCAAACATCGGAATATCGCCTGTGGTCAGGAAGCCAATGCTTTTGTAAAGGTCCAGCGCGGTGGCGCCCACCATCATCGGCACCGCCAGCAGGAACGAGAACTCGGACGCCGCATAGCGGCTCACGCCCATCAGCATCCCGCCTGAAATGGTCGCACCTGAACGGGAGAAGCCCGGCCACAGCGCCAGACACTGGAAGCAGCCAATGATAAACGCCTGACGATAGGTCATATCGTCCAGGCCTTCCGCACGCGGGACTTTTGGCTTCAGCACTTCCGCGGCAATCAGCAGGAAACCGCCCACCACCAGCGCGTACATGACGTTAATCGGGTTAAACAGCGATTTAATGGTGTCGTGGAATACCAGCCCCAATACCACCGCCGGGATCATCCCGAGCAGGATGTGAATCAGCGTCAGGCGGCCTTTGCCCTCTCCTTCACGCTGCGGCAGACGGCCAAAGTGGATGCCGATCAGGCCAAACAGGCGACGCCAGAACATCACCACCACCGCCAGAATCGAGCCCAGCTGAATTACCACCTCAAACGTCTTTGCGGTATCGCCTTCGAAGCCCAGCAAATGGCCAACGATAATCATATGGCCCGTACTGGAAACCGGCAAAAACTCCGTCAATCCTTCGACCACACCCAGAATTGCCGCCACCAGCAGCGAGTGCATATCGCTCATCTATAAACCCCTAAAAAAAGATATAAAAAAACGGTCGCCCCTAACGGCTACCGTGAAAGATACAGCCTTAAGACCGATATAACCTAAAATGGTTTAGCAATTATGACGTTAATTGTTTCCTTTCAGATTTGTGCCACGCTCGATAATCACGCCTACGTTGGCCGCGCGCGCCACTGCCCCCGGCTTGCTCAGCTTAATGCGTACCCACGGTGAGTTGAATTTGGTCAGCAGCAGATCCGCCACCTCTTCCGCCACCCGTTCCACCAACGCAAAACGCTGTCCTTCCACGTGGCCGATCACCGCTTCGCTGATGTCGGCATAGCTCAGACAGTCATTCACGTCATCGCTTTTTGCCGATTTGCGGTTATCCCATCCCATTTCGATATCGAACACCAGTTTCTGCTCGATGGTCTGTTCCCAGTCGTAAACACCAATTGTGGTGATTACCGAAAGTTGCTCTATAAATACAATATCCATCACGACCTGCCTGCTTTTTGGCTAAACCGGATACCACTTCCGGCGAATTATGCGTATTATCCACAGATGCTGAGAATACAGATACATTTTCAAAACGGAACAGCGTTATGAGTGCAATCGCGCCTGGAATGATCCTCCTCGCCTATCTTTGCGGCTCAATCTCCAGCGCCATTCTGGTCTGCCGCATTGCCGGGTTACCTGACCCGCGTGAAAGTGGTTCCGGGAATCCGGGAGCGACCAACGTGCTTCGAATTGGCGGCAAGGGAGCAGCCGTAGCGGTTTTGATTTTTGATGTTCTGAAGGGGATGTTACCCGTCTGGGGCGCCTATGCGCTGGGCATCACGCCGTTCTGGCTGGGGCTCATCGCCATCGCCGCCTGCGTCGGCCATATCTGGCCCGTATTCTTCGGCTTTAAAGGCGGCAAAGGGGTGGCGACCGCCTTTGGTGCCATCGCGCCCATCGGATGGGACTTAACCGGCGTCATGGCCGGGACCTGGCTGCTGACCATTCTGCTGAGCGGCTATTCGTCGCTGGGTGCCATCGTCAGCGCGCTGATTGCTCCGTTCTATGTCTGGTGGTTCAAACCGCAATTTACCTTCCCGGTGTCGATGCTCTCGTGCCTGATCCTGCTGCGTCATCATGACAACATTCAGCGCCTGTGGCGACGCCAGGAAACGAAGATCTGGACGAAGCTCAAGCGAAAGAAAAAAGATCCCGAGTAGGCGGTTAGTTATGCCTTATAACCAAATGTGATTTTTGTCACCTTCTGCCTGTGGTAACTGTTAGAGACACAACACCACTACACAAAAAGAAAATGGCAGAAATCACAGACACAACTCCCCTTTCAACGGCAGGAATTCCCCCTGATGGCGACATTCAGTGGGTGCGCAGTGCATCGGACGTTTCACGCCTCGTTAATGACGGCTCACAGGGCCGGGCCAACGCCCGGATCGTGGTAGGTATCGCTCTGGGCGGGATTTTCCTCGATGCCTACGATCTGGGCGCGCTGGCGTTCGGCATTAAAGACATTACCCGCGAATTTAACCTGACGCCCGCCGGTACCGGCATGGTGGCCTCGGCGATTACCTTTGGTGCCATTGTCGGGGCGCTGCTCGGCGGTTACCTCACGGATAAAATCGGGCGCTACCGCGTCTTTATGGCCGACATGGTATTCTTTGTCGTCGCCGCTATCGCCTGCGCGCTGGCCCCGAATGAATATGTGCTGGCGGGCGCGCGCTTTGTGATGGGCCTTGGCGTGGGGATTGACCTTCCCGTGGCGATGGCGTTCCTGAGCGAGTTTGCCAGGCTGAAAGGGCCGGGCAATAAGGCCTCCAGCGTCGCGATGTGGTGCCCTACCTGGTATGCGGCGATCAGCATCTCTTACCTTCTGGTTCTCTTTTTCTACGCCGTGCTGCCGGAAAGCCACAGCGACTGGCTCTGGCGTTTAATTCTCGGCTTTGGTGCAGTACCCGCGCTGGTGATTATCGCCATCCGCAGCCGCTATATGAGCGAATCGCCGGTCTGGGCGGCGAATCAGGGCAACCTGAAAGAGGCGGCGTCCATTTTGCGGCAGTCGTACAATATTAACGCTCACGTCCCGCAGGATGCGCTCACCCAGCCTGCGCCTGTCGTGAATAAAGCCAAATGGTCGAACTATCTGAACCTGTTCCGCGGCATCTATCTGCGGCGTACCACGCTCGCCACGCTGCTGTCCGTCGTCTCCTCGTTCGCCTATAACGCCGTGGCCTTTGGCCTGCCGGTGATTATTTCAAGCTTCTTCGTGCAGTCTATGCTGACCACTATTGTGATCTCGCTGGCGCTGAACCTGCTTTTTGCGTTTATCGGCGGATTACTGGCGGTGCGCTACGTGCCGCGCTTCGGCGCGTGGCGGATGTCGCTGGCGGGTTACGCCTGTCAGCTTGTGGCGCTGCTGGGGCTGGCGCTGATTGGTCGACCGGACGGTGCTTCTGAAGGGGTGCTTGCCGTGGCGATGCTGGCGCTTTTCCTGTTCGGTCAGGGATTTGGCCCGGGCGCGCATACCATGACGTTCGCCTCGCTGAGCTACCCGACCTCGCTGCGCGGTGTGGGCGTGGGTCTCAACCAGACGCTGATGCGCAGCAGCTCCACGCTGTCGCTGTTTCTGTTCCCGCTGCTGGTCGCGTCTCTCGACACCGCCGTGTTCTGGGTGATTGCGCTGGCGCCGTTTATCGGTCTGGCGTCATTGCTGGCGATCCGCTGGGAGCCGTCCGGGTATGATGTGGATGCGGAGGACTACCGGTAACGACACATCGCTTCGGTGGGTTCACCCCCACCGAAGTGCGCTTACAAATCTTCCAGCAGCGTTCGGGAGAGTTTTTTTAGCATTTCCAGCTCATCATCATTCATTCGCATGCTGCAGCGAATCTGGTCCGGCAGCGCCATCACCTGCTTTTTCAGTTCATTCGCCTTATCGGTCAATACGACATTTTTCATCCTTTCATCCCCCACAACCGCGATACGGTTGAGAAAACCTTTTGCCTCAAGCTTCTGAACCAGCGGGGTCAATGTGCCTGAATCAAAATAGGTTTTATCGCTGAGGTCGCGAAGCGGGATGTTGTCTTTCTCATAAAGCGCCATCAAAACAACAAATTGCGGATAGGTCAGATCCATCTCCTGCAGCAGGGGGCGATACTGGCGCACGAACGCATTGGTGACCGAGTACAGCGAGAAGCACAATAAATCATCTAGTGTTTTGTTTTCTTTCATTTTTCTATCAACCCTGAATCTGTTGTCTAAAAAAAATTATAAATAATGTTTGACTAAAAGTATCTTGCGCACAAGTATTACATCAACAACTAAGTAGCGCACTATTTAGTCATCCAATCAAATACGTTAAAAGGGGTACCACCATGAAAACATTAACCGCCATCCTGATTTCTTCCGTCTTCGCGTCAGCCGCGGCATCCGCTCAAACCACCAATACTCCAGCCCCGACCGCAGGCGTACAGGCATTTCTTGATGTCCTGAATGCTGGCAAAGGGAAACCGATGGAACAGATGACCCCGCAGGAGGCCCGCCAGGTACTGATCGGCGCACAGCAAGGAGCAAAATTGCCGCCCGCTCAGGTGACTGAAAAAACGATCCAGGTCAATGGCCAGACGATCGCCCTAAAAATTGTGAAGCCTGAACATGCTGCCGGTACGCTCCCGGTGTTTATGTTCTTCCACGGTGGCGGTTGGGTGCTGGGTGATTTTCCAACCCACGAACGTTTAATCCGCGATCTGGTTCGTGCATCTGGTGCCGCAGCGGTTTACGTTGATTACACACCGTCACCTGAAGCCCATTTCCCGGTGGCAATCAATCAGGCCTATGAAGCGACAAAATGGGTAGCCGAGCACGGCCAGGAAATTGGCGTGGACGGCAGCCGTCTGGGCCTGGTTGGTAACAGCGTGGGCGGCAACATGGTGGCTTCAGTGGCGTTGCAGGCCAAACAGTTTAATGGGCCAAAAATTCGCTACAACGTGATGCTCTGGCCAGTGACGGACGCCAGTTTTGATACGGCTTCCTATCACCAGTTCGAAAATGGCTACTTCCTGTCAAAAAACATGATGAAATGGTTCTGGGATAACTACACCACCAGCGCTGCCGATCGTAACAATATCCTTGCCTCTCCGCTTCGCGCCAGCACTGCACAGTTGAAAGGCTTCCCGGAGACGCTGATTCAGACAGCTGAGCTGGACGTTCTGCGGGATGAAGGTGAAGCATTCGGGCGTAAACTGGATGCGGCTGGCGTCCCGGTGACCGTCACGCGCTATAACGGCATGATCCACGATTACGGCCTGCTTAACCTGCTGAGCCAGGAGCCAACGGTTAAAGTCGCCCTTGAGCAGGCAGGTGCAGCATTGCATGACCACCTGAAATAGGATCGTCATGCTTCATACAGAGCACGGCCCCGGGCCGTGCTTTTTAATTTCCTCTATCCATAAGCGACTCATATGACAGCCTTCATTTCCGCCAGGGCATACTGAAACGACCCCGATGATGCGCAGATGGAAGCAGCATGTTAGCAGCTCAGGTCACTGATAATACGTATAAAGGCTGGCAGGCGTCGCTTGCCCTGCAGTTTTGTCACACCCCTGAGAAAACCCTCCTGCGTTCCGCTCGACACGTCGGGCCGCTCACCGTACAACGTCCGTTTTATCCCGAAGGAAAAACCTGCCATCTCTATCTGCTGCACCCGCCCGGCGGCGTTGTGGGCGGCGATACGCTGGATATTTCCGTTCGGCTCAATGCCAAAAGCCACGCGCTTATCACCATGCCCGGCGCCAGCAAGTTCTACCGCAGCAGCGGCCCGCAGGCGCGTCTGAGCCAGCACTTTTATCTTGATGAAAACGCCACGCTGGAGTGGCTGCCGCAGGACACCATTATCTTTCCCGGCGCGAACGCCGCGCTGCGTTCCATCTTCCACCTTAAGGCCTCCAGCACGCTGCTGGCGTGGGAGCTGTACTGCCTGGGACGTCCGGTGATCGGTGAGACCTTCAGCCACGGCACGCTGGAGAGCCGCCTTGAAGTCTGGGTTGAGGACGAGCCGCGCCTGATTGAGCGCCTGCATCTCTCCGGGGGCGATCTCACGCCCATCGCCGGGCATCCGTGGATCGGCACGCTGCTGTTCTACCCGGCCCGGGAAGAACATCTCGACGCGGCGCGTGCGCTGCTCGCCCCGCTGGATGTTTTTGCGGGGGCAACGCTCACCGACGCTCTGCTGTCGGTGCGTTTTCTCTCCCACGACAACCTGATTTGCCAGCGGGCGATGCGCGACATCTGGCAGTCGCTTCGCCCGCTTCTTACTACCAAAACCGCCTGTTCGCCGCGCATCTGGCAGACATAAGAGAAACGTTATGGAACTGACCCCCAGAGAAAAAGACAAGCTGTTGCTGTTTACCGCCGCGCTGGTTGCCGAACGCCGCCTTGCGCGCGGGGTAAAGCTCAACTACCCGGAATCGGTCGCGCTGATCAGCGCCTTCATCATGGAAGGCGCGCGCGACGGCGAAACCGTCGCCGCGCTGATGGAGGCGGGCCGCCACGTCCTGACGCGCGATCAGGTGATGGAGGGCGTGCCGGAGATGATCCCGGATATTCAGGTGGAAGCCACCTTCCCGGACGGCTCCAAGCTCGTCACCGTCCACAACCCGATCGTGTAAGGAGCGCGTGATGATCCCAGGTGAATACCAGATCCAGCCCGGCACTATTGCGATCAACGTCGGGCGTGAAGCCCAAAGTGTTGTTGTTGAAAACCACGGCGACAGGCCGATCCAGGTCGGATCGCACTACCACTTTTACGAGGTCAACCCGGCGCTGAAGTTTGATCGCGAAGCCACCAGGGGCTACCGGCTGAACATTCCGGCGGGTACCGCCGTGCGCTTCGAGCCAGGCCAGAAGCGAGAGGTGACGCTGGTACAGGTGACGGGCGCGCAGCGCATTTTTGGCTTTCGCGGCGAGGTCATGGGCGAGGTGAAACATGGCTGAAATTTCACGTCAGGCGTATGCCGACATGTTCGGCCCCACCACCGGGGATAAGGTGCGGCTGGCGGACAGCGAGCTGTGGATCGAAGTGGAAGACGATCTCACGGTCTACGGCGAAGAGGTCAAGTTCGGCGGCGGGAAGGTGATCCGCGACGGCATGGGCCAGGGGCAGATGACCGCTGACAGCTGCGTGGATCTGGTTCTCACCAACGCGCTGATCGTCGACCACTGGGGGATCGTGAAGGCCGATATCGGCGTCAGGAACGGGCGGATTTTTGCCGTGGGTAAAGCCGGTAACCCGGACATTCAGCCCGGCGTGACGATCCCGATTGGTGCCGCAACCGAAGTCATCGCCGCAGAAGGGAAGATCGTCACCGCAGGCGGGATCGACACCCACATCCACTGGATCTGCCCTCAGCAGGCGGAAGAGGCGCTGGTCTCCGGGGTCACCACCATGATTGGCGGCGGCACCGGACCGGCGGCGGGCACCAACGCCACCACCTGCACGCCGGGGCCGTGGTATATCGCCCGCATGCTGCAGGCCGCCGATACGCTGCCGGTGAATATTGGCCTGCTCGGCAAAGGTAACGGCTCCAACCCGAACGCCCTGCGCGAGCAGATCGCCGCCGGCGCCATCGGGCTGAAGATCCACGAAGACTGGGGCGCGACGCCCGCGGCGATTAACTGCTCGCTGGAGGTGGCCGAAGAGATGGATATTCAGGTGGCGCTGCACAGCGACACGCTGAACGAGTCCGGGTTTGTCGAAGACACGCTGGCGGCCATCGGCGGGCGCACGATCCACACCTTCCACACCGAAGGCGCGGGCGGCGGCCACGCGCCGGATATCATCACCGCCTGCGCGCACCCGAATATTCTGCCCTCTTCCACCAACCCGACCTTGCCCTATACGGTCAACACCATCGACGAGCACCTCGACATGCTGATGGTTTGCCATCACCTCGACCCGGATATCGCCGAGGACGTGGCGTTTGCCGAATCCCGCATTCGCCGGGAGACCATCGCCGCCGAAGACGTGCTGCACGATATCGGCGCGTTCTCGCTCACCTCGTCAGATTCGCAGGCCATGGGCCGCGTGGGGGAAGTGATTATCCGCACCTGGCAGGTGGCGCACCGCATGAAGGTCCAGCGCGGCGCGCTGCCGGAAGAAGTGGGCGATAACGACAACTTCCGGGTGAAGCGCTATGTCGCCAAATACACCATCAACCCGGCGCTGACCCACGGCATCGCCCATGAAGTGGGCTCGATTGAGGCGGGCAAGCTGGCGGATCTGGTGGTCTGGTCCCCCGCCTTCTTTGGCGTAAAACCGGCCACCATCGTCAAAGGCGGGATGATCGCCTGCGCGCCGATGGGCGACATCAACGCCTCGATCCCCACGCCGCAGCCGGTGCATTACCGCCCGATGTTTGGCGCGCTGGGCGCCGCACGTCACGCCACGCGGCTGACGTTTGTTTCTCAGGCGGCCCACGCGAACGGCATCCCACAGCAGCTCAGCCTGCAGAGCGCCACGGCGGTGGTAAAAGGCTGCCGGACGGTGAAAAAGGCCGACATGATCCATAACGCCCTGCAACCGAACATCACCGTCGATTCGCAAACCTACGAGGTGCGCGTCGACGGTGAACTGATTACCAGCGAACCGGCCGACGTTCTGCCGATGGCGCAACGCTATTTCCTGTTTTGAGGAGTGATGATGATCTATTTGACCCAACGCCTGGACCACGCGCACCCGATCACCGCCAGCGTCACGCTGCCGATTGACGTGCGGGTGAAAAGCCGCGCTCGCGTGGCGCTGAACGACGGCCGCGAAGCCGGACTGATGCTGCCGCGCGGCCTGCTGCTGCGCGGGGGCGACCTGTTGACCACCGACGACGGCAGCGAAGTGATCGAAGTGATCGCCGCCCCGGAGTCGGTTTCCGTGGTGCGCTGCGCCGATCCGTTCCTGCTCGCCCGCGCCTGCTACCACCTGGGCAACCGCCACGTGCCGCTGCAGGTCATGCCCGGCGAGCTGCGCTATCACCACGATCACGTTCTCGACGACATGCTGCGCCAGTTCGGGCTGGAGGTAACCTTCGCCAGCCTGCCGTTTGAACCGGAAGCGGGCGCTTACGCCAGCGATGCCCACAGCCATAGCCATTCTCACGCCCATTCACATTAAGGATCAATCATGCGTAAGTATTTACCGCTGTTACTGCTGGCTTTTTCCGTTCCCGCGCTCGCGCATCCCGGCCACGGCGCCGACAGCTTTCAGGCTGGGTTTTTCCATCCGCTGACCGGGCTGGATCACCTGCTGATGCTGACCGGGGCTGGCGTGCTGTCTGCCCTGAGCGGCCGCAAGCTCCTGCTGCCGTTTGCCACCCTCGGCATGATGTTCGTTGGTGCCATTGCGGGCAGCCTGCTCGGCGGCTTTAGCGGCATGGAGATGCTGATTATCGCCTCGCTGGCGGTCTGCGGCGTGATGATGTTTAAAACCGAAAACCGCCTGCTGCTGGCGGTGCCTGCCCTGGCGATGTTCCACGGCTGGGCGCACGGCGTGGAGATGTCTGGCCACAGCTTCTGGCTGTTCACCAGCGGTTTTATGCTGGCCAGCGCGACGGTGCTGTGCGCCAGTTTCGCCGCAGGCTTGCTGCTGCGCCGTCACGACGGGCTGCGTAAAACCTTCGGCGGCGGGCTGATCGTCTCCGCCCTGCTGGCGCTGATGAGCTGATGGAGCACGCCCGCCAGTGGCTGCGCCTGATGCAGCTCTCCAGCAGTAGCCTGCCGGTCGGATCGTTTACCTGGTCGCAGGGGCTGGAGTGGGCCGTAGAGGCGGGCTGGGTTGCGAGCACCGACGCCTTCAGACGCTGGCAGATCCAGCAGATGGAGCAGAGCTTTTTCTGCGTCGATCTGCCGATGTTTATCCGGCTGTTCCGGGCCTGCGAACAGCAGGACGTCGCGGCAGCAAAACGCTGGACGGCATATCTGCTCGCCTGCCGGGAAACGCGCGAGCTGCGCGAAGAGGAGCGCAACCGTGGGGCGGCCTTTACGCGCCTGATTAAAAGCTGGGAGCCGAACTGCCCGGCAGAGTGGCTGCCGCTGTTTGCGCAGAGCCAGCTCTGCGGCATGGCGTGGCTCGGCGTGCGCTGGGGCATTGGCGCGCGCGAGCTGGCGCTGAGCCTCGGCTACAGCTGGATAGAGAGCGCAGTGATGGCGGGCGTCAAGCTCGTCCCCTTCGGACAGCAGGCGGCGCAGCAGCTGATTATCGAGCTGAGCGACCATTTTGCCGCCGGGTTTGAACAGGCATTTTTACGTGGCGACGACGCGCTGGGGGCAGCTACGCCACTGTCGGCCATCGCCTCCGCGCGCCACGAAACACAATATTCACGACTATTCCGTTCCTGAGGAGTCAACATGGCTGATTACAAACATCCCCTGCGCGTGGGCGTGGGCGGTCCGGTAGGATCGGGCAAAACCGCGCTGCTGGAAGCGCTCTGCAAGGCGATGCGCGACACGTACCATCTGGCGGTGGTCACTAACGATATCTACACCAAAGAGGATCAGCGCATCCTCACCGAGGCGGGCGCGCTTGAGCCGGAGCGCATCGTGGGCGTGGAGACGGGCGGCTGCCCGCATACCGCCATCCGCGAAGATGCCTCAATGAACCTCGCGGCGGTAGAAGCACTCAGCGAGAAGTTCGGTAATCTGGATCTGATCTTCGTTGAAAGCGGCGGCGACAACCTGAGCGCGACCTTCAGCCCGGAGCTGGCGGATCTGACTATTTACGTGATCGACGTGGCCGAAGGGGAAAAAATCCCGCGCAAGGGCGGACCGGGGATCACCAAATCCGATTTTCTGGTGATCAACAAAACCGACCTCGCGCCGTACGTCGGTGCGTCGCTGGAGGTGATGAAGCGTGATACCAATCGCATGCGCGGCGAGCGCCCGTGGACCTTTACCAACCTGAAGGCGGGTGACGGTCTGGGGACGATTATTGCGTTTCTGGAAGAGAAAGGGATGCTGCGGGTGTAGTGCGGTTATTGCCCGGTGGCGCTGTGCTTACCGGGCCTACAAGACCGTAGGCCGGGCAAACGAAGTGCCGCCCGGCAAAAAACTCACGCCTCAGGCAGTTCCGCCAGCGGCCAGCGCGGACGCACGGACACGCTCAGGTCGGACGTTGCCCCCGCATTCAGGCGCACCATCCCGGCGTAAGCGATCATCGCCCCGTTATCGGTACAGAATTCCGGACGCGCGTAGAACACTTCCCCGCGACGCTTTTGCATCATCTCCGCAAGCTTCGCGCGCAGCGTACGGTTGGCGCTGACGCCGCCCGCCATCACCAGGCGCTTAAACCCGGTCTGATCCAGCGCGCGCTTGCACTTGATCATCAGCGTATCCACTACCGCATCTTCGAACGCGCGGGCGATATCGGCGCGGGTCTGGTCGCTGTCGTCGTTATTGCGGATAGTATTCGCCGCGAAGGTTTTCAGCCCGGAGAAGCTGAAATCCAGCCCCGGACGGTCGGTCATCGGGCGCGGGAAAACAAAGCGCCCTTCCGTTCCCTGCGACGCCATTTTAGAGAGCATCGGGCCGCCCGGGTAATCCAGGCCCAGCAGCTTGGCGGTTTTATCGAACGCTTCGCCGGCGGCGTCGTCGATCGACTCGCCCAGCAACTCGTACTTGCCAATACCCGTTACGCTAATCAGCTGGGTATGCCCGCCGGAAACCAGCAGCGCCACAAACGGGAACTCGGGCGGATTGTCTTCCAGCATCGGCGCCAGAAGATGCCCTTCCATGTGGTGAACCGGAATGGCGGGAACGTCCCACGCGAAGGCCAGCGAACGCCCTACCGTTGCGCCGACCAGCAGCGCACCGACCAGACCCGGCCCTGCGGTATAGGCTACGGCGTCAATATCGGTTGAGCTTAATCCGGCCTCTTTCAGCGCCGCCTGAATCAGGGGAACCGTTTTACGCACGTGGTCACGAGAGGCCAGTTCAGGTACGACGCCGCCGTAGTCAGCGTGCAATTTCACCTGACTATACAGCTGGTTGGCCAGAAGCCCTTTTTCGTCGTCGTAAATGGCGATGCCGGTTTCATCGCAGGATGTTTCAATACCCAGTACACGCATGACTTGTTTTACCTCGTTTCAATACCGCGCAGTGTAGAGCCTGGGCGGGTTGATGTAAAACTTTGTTCGCCCCAGGAAGAAGGCTCGTGTATACTCCTCACCCTTATTAAAGTCCCTTTCAAAATCGCATCGGTGCTTTACAAAGCAGCAGCATTTGCAGTAAAATTCCGCACCATTTTGAAATAAGCTGGCGTTGATGCCAGCGGCAAACCGAATTTATTAAAGGTGAGAGTTACATGCCGGTAATTAAAGTACGTGAAAACGAGCCGTTCGACGTAGCACTGCGTCGCTTCAAACGTTCATGCGAGAAAGCAGGTGTTCTGGCTGAAGTTCGTCGTCGTGAGTTTTATGAAAAACCAACGACCGAACGTAAGCGCGCTAAAGCTTCCGCTGTGAAACGTCACGCGAAGAAACTGGCTCGCGAAAACGCACGCCGTACTCGTCTGTACTAATCTGTTGAGGGCCAACGCCCTCAATTGACAGACAGAGTAGTAGTCGTAAGGCCGTGCTTCCGGAAGGAATGCGCGGCTTGTTTTCGTTTATAAGTCGCTTAAATTTTTGGGGCATATGGCCGGAAGAATCCCACGCGTTTTCATCAATGACCTGCTCGCCAGAACCGACATCGTCGATCTCATCGACGCGCGGGTAAAGCTGAAAAAGCAGGGCAAGAACTACCATGCGTGCTGTCCGTTCCATAACGAAAAAACCCCCTCCTTCACCGTAAACGGTGAAAAGCAGTTTTACCATTGCTTCGGCTGTGGCGCACACGGTAATGCCGTCGATTTTTTAATGAACTACGACAAGCTCGAGTTCGTTGAAACCGTCGAAGAACTGGCGGCGATGCATAATCTTGAAGTGCCGTATGAAGCAGGCAGTGGGCCAAGTCAGATCGAGCGCCATCAGCGGCAAACGCTGTATCAACTGATGGATGGCCTGAATTCGTTTTACCAACAGTCTCTTAAGCACTCTGCGGCTGAGCCTGCGCGTCAGTATCTGAACAAGCGCGGACTGAGCGACGATGTGATTGCGCGTTTCGCTATTGGTTACGCCCCGCCCGGCTGGGACAACGTGTTAAAGCGTTTTGGCGGCAATAGCGAAGATCGTAAATCCCTCATCGACGCAGGCATGCTGGTCACTAACGACCAGGGACGAAGCTACGACCGCTTCCGTGAACGGGTGATGTTCCCGATCCGCGACAAGCGTGGCCGGGTAATTGGTTTTGGTGGTCGCGTGCTGGGTGATGCCCTGCCGAAATACCTCAACTCTCCGGAAACCGATATTTTCCATAAGGGCCGCCAGTTGTACGGTCTTTATGAGGCGCAGCAGGACAATGCGGAACCTCCGCGTCTGTTGGTCGTCGAAGGCTATATGGACGTCGTTGCGCTGGCGCAGTACGACATTAACTACGCGGTTGCGTCGTTAGGTACGTCCACCACTGCCGATCATATTCAACTGCTGTTCAGGGTGACCAACAACGTCATCTGCTGTTACGACGGTGACCGAGCCGGACGCGACGCCGCCTGGCGAGCGCTGGAAACCGCGCTGCCGTATATGACCGACGGACGTCAGCTACGCTTTATGTTCCTGCCCGACGGTGAAGACCCGGATACGCTGGTGCGTAAAGAGGGCAAAGCGGCATTCGAAGCGCGGATGGAGCAGGCACAGCCGCTCTCCACGTTTCTGTTTAACAGCCTGATGCCGCAGGTGGATTTGAGTACCCCTGACGGGCGCGCGCAGCTCAGTACTCTGGCGCTGCCGTTAATCAGCCAGGTGCCCGGCGAAACGCTGCGCATCTACCTGCGTCAGGAGTTAGGCAACAAGCTCGGTATCCTGGATGACAGCCAGCTTGAACGTTTAATGCCTAAACAGGCTGAAAACGGCACGGTTCGCCCCGCGCCTCAGCTAAAACGCACAACCATGCGTATACTGATAGGGTTACTGGTGCAAAACCCCGAACTTGCTCCGCAAGTGCCGTCGCTGGCGGGTTTGAACCACGAAAAGTTGCCCGGACTTGGCTTATTTTCAGAACTGGTCAACACTTGTTTGTCTCAGCCAGGTCTGACCACCGGACAACTTTTAGAGCATTATCGCGGCACAAAAGAGGCCGCTACCCTTGAAAAACTGTCGATGTGGGACGATATAGCAGATAAGGAAATTGCAGAAAAAACGTTCACCGACTCGCTCAACCATATGTTTGATTCGATGCTTGAGTTGCGCCAGGAAGAGTTGATAGCTCGCGAGCGCACCCATGGCTTAAGCAGCGAAGAACGCCGGGAGCTCTGGATGATTAACCAGGAACTGGCGAAGAAATAAAAAATTTAACGGCTTAAGTGCCGAATATCGATCGGGAAGCCCCCGGCAGCCGCACTGAGAGGCAGCGGCAAAAATATAAGTACGCCCTCGCTTTAAAGGTTGGCAGCACCATCGCCGACACCAATCAAACGAATTAAGTGTGGATACCGTCTTATGGAGCAAAACCCGCAGTCACAGCTGAAACTTCTTGTCCAACGCGGTAAGGAGCAAGGCTATCTGACCTATGCCGAGGTCAATGACCATCTGCCGGAAGATATCGTCGATTCAGACCAGATCGAAGACATCATCCAAATGATCAATGACATGGGCATTCAGGTGATGGAAGAAGCACCGGATGCCGATGATCTGTTGCTGGCTGAAACCTCCAACAACACTGACGAAGATGCGGAAGAAGCTGCTGCACAGGTCCTGTCCAGCGTGGAATCTGAAATCGGGCGTACCACTGACCCGGTCCGCATGTACATGCGCGAAATGGGTACCGTTGAACTGTTGACCCGCGAAGGCGAAATTGACATCGCAAAACGCATCGAAGACGGGATCAACCAGGTTCAGTGCTCTGTTGCCGAATACCCGGAAGCGATTACCTATCTGCTGGAGCAGTACGATCGCGTTGAAGCGGAAGAAGCGCGCCTGTCTGACCTGATCACCGGTTTTGTTGACCCGAACGCTGAAGAAGATATGGCGCCTACCGCCACTCACGTCGGTTCTGAGCTGTCTCAGGAAGAGATGGATGACGACGAAGATGAAGATGAGGAAGAAGACGACGACAGCGCGGACGATGACAACAGCATCGACCCGGAACTGGCGCGCGAGAAGTTTGCCGAGCTGCGTACCCAGTACGAAGTAACGCGTGACACCATCAAAGCGAAAGGCCGTAGCCATGCCGCCGCTCAGGAAGAGATCCTGAAGCTGTCTGAAGTATTCAAACAGTTCCGCCTGGTGCCAAAACAGTTCGACTACCTGGTAAACAGCATGCGCGTGATGATGGATCGCGTACGCACCCAGGAACGCATCATCATGAAGCTGTGCGTTGAGCAGTGCAAAATGCCGAAGAAGAACTTCATCACCCTCTTCACCGGCAACGAAACCAGCGAAACCTGGTTCAACGCGGCTATCGCGATGAACAAGCCGTGGTCTGAAAAACTGCACGACGTGAAGGACGATGTCTATCGCGGTCTGCAGAAGCTGCAGCAAATTGAAGAAGAGACCGGCCTGACCATCGAGCAGGTCAAAGACATCAACCGTCGTATGTCCATCGGTGAAGCGAAAGCCCGCCGTGCGAAGAAAGAGATGGTTGAGGCGAACTTGCGTCTGGTTATCTCTATCGCTAAGAAATACACCAACCGCGGTCTCCAGTTCCTGGATCTGATTCAGGAAGGCAACATCGGTCTGATGAAAGCGGTAGATAAGTTTGAATACCGTCGTGGTTACAAGTTCTCTACTTACGCGACATGGTGGATCCGTCAGGCGATCACCCGCTCTATCGCGGACCAGGCACGCACCATCCGTATTCCGGTTCATATGATTGAGACCATCAACAAGCTCAACCGTATCTCCCGCCAGATGCTGCAGGAGATGGGCCGCGAGCCGACGCCGGAAGAGCTGGCCGAGCGCATGCTGATGCCGGAAGACAAGATCCGTAAAGTGCTGAAGATCGCCAAAGAGCCAATCTCCATGGAAACACCGATCGGTGACGATGAAGATTCGCATCTGGGGGATTTCATCGAGGATACCACCCTCGAGCTGCCGCTGGACTCGGCTACTACCGAGAGCCTGCGTGCCGCCACGCACGACGTTCTGGCTGGCCTGACCGCCCGTGAAGCAAAAGTGCTGCGTATGCGTTTCGGTATCGACATGAATACCGACCACACGCTGGAAGAAGTGGGTAAACAATTCGACGTGACCCGCGAACGTATCCGTCAGATCGAAGCGAAGGCGCTGCGTAAGCTGCGTCATCCAAGCCGCTCTGAAGTGCTGCGTAGCTTCCTGGACGACTAATCCTGGTAAACAGCAAAAAGCTCCCAATCGGGAGCTTTTTTTTGTTTATTCCCTCTCCCCGTGGGAGAGGGCCAGGGTAAGGGCATCAGGCCGCAAAGGAGCTAAAGCCCCCGCACCATCAGCGCCTCATCCAGCTCCCGATACGCCTCTACCAGCTTGTCCAGCGTTGCCCTGTTGAGCCCGCTCGGGTTCGGCAACACCCACACCTGCGTAACGCCAATGGTGATGCTCTGCTTACCCCACTTAGCCCCGCGCTGGCTGAACGCCTGCTCGTAGGCCTGCTTACCGAGGATCGCCAGCGCGGCGGGCTGATAGTCTTCAATCTTCTTCACCAGTTCCCGCCCGCCGCTGCGCAGCTCATGCAGGTTGACCTCGCTCGCCTGTACCGTCGGCCGCTCGACCAGCATGGTGATCCCGCAGCGCGTATCCAGCAAATGCTGCTCCTCTTCCGGCTTGAGTAACCTGTCGGTAAACCCGGCCTGGTAGATCACCTTCCAGAAGCGATTGCCCGGATGGGCGAAGTGAAAGCCGGTGTGCGCCGAGGACTTTCCCGGGTTGATTCCGCAAAATACCACCCGCAGGCCAGGGGCCAGAATGTCGTTGATCATCTTTACTCCCACTGATACGTCGTTATGGAAGTATAAAGGATTGATAATGCGTTGTTTATAAAAACAGCAGGCAGGTGTGAATGGCTGGATTGCTGCGGGGAGTTACTTTATAATTCACCGCCACGGCCCCTTAGCTCAGTGGTTAGAGCAGGCGACTCATAATCGCTTGGTCGCTGGTTCAAGTCCAGCAGGGGCCACCAAATTTTAGATGTAAAATCAGATAATTAAGCCACTCCAGCGAGTGGCTTTTTTTCTAAGTTACTGATAACGAACCTTTATCGTTACCCTGCTTCTTAACTGAACCCGATTTCAATCCAGACCCCACTGTATGACGCAGAGCAGAACAGGCTTAACTTCGCCTCGACGACCACCTTGTGGCTCAGTTTTCATGATTAGCTTTTGTATCGAGCGAAATGCCGGTAGATTTTTTTCGTAACAAAAATGGCAAGTATGCCCAGCAGAATTGACGCTAAGCCAAGGAAAATCAATAAAGAAAGGATATGACTGAACAAGCCACCAAAGCTTGTAAAATCACTCAATCGAGCAAACTGCTCCGGAGTGAGTACTCTAACGACGACCTCTGGAATAGTTAGAAAGAAAATAATCACCACCAGAACATAAATTGCCACTCTACCGCTTTTTTTCATTTTCTTCCTTGTCCCTTATGACAATGATGATCAATTATTGACATGAGTTATTAAAAAGATGAAACGAGCAATCTTATGGTTTCTGCAGTCCTATATTTATTACATCCCTATAGCACTCATTGTTGCTGGCGCTTATCTCTTCGCGCGTTTCCTGCCTGACTATTTTGGTATACTTACCTTTGCATGGATCATCATCGTTTCCTATTTTTATGTAAAACATAATCGTTGGTTCTAATGGGTTCCGGAAAATCAACAGCCCACGCGCGCGCAACAAAAAAGCCAACCCTGTACTCCAAGGGTGTTGGCTCTATCTTAAAGCAGCGACAATCTCACCGGGTTAAAACACGTACGTATGTCCAGCGTAAATTCGTTAGAAACAATATGTGCCTTCAATTGATATACAGATGCTCAACTGCCGTGTAGTTTACGCCTACACCTGACGCGTAAGTCAGATAATTTTACGTTATCGAGCCGTATTCACGGCCAGGATTGTCCTGCCAGCTGCCTGAGTGCTCCATATCTTTACCCCCACACTGCCCCCCGGACGGGAAAGGGTGTTCATTTCTTTGGCTCACCGTCCAATCTGCAGATTTTTTATCGAATCGTAATACCTTTCTTCCGTATTTTGCGCAGTGACCTGTCTTTATTTAGATATTATTTCTATATATTTCAATGAATTAAGTTTAACCTCAAAAAGCAGCACTCTTATTCTTTTGTTAAGCGCTCATCTTCACACTCTGTAAAATCTAAAGAAATCCCCCATCGCGCCGATCATCATCCGTGTGTATTATTTCCTGTAGCTTTTACAACAACTACCCTTAACTCAAATACTTAAGCGCCAAAGCGAAAGGCATCATGAGCACACCGATCAAACGGCTAGAAATCATTAAAAATGCCATTGAACTGGAAGATGACGACATCATCCAGAGCCAGCTGACACGCCTGAAAAATGAAGCGTTTGACGATGAGCTACAGGCAATCGTCGTGGCGCTTGAGGAGAAGAACTACACCGCGGCCATGGCGGCCATTACCGCCTGGCTGCAGGGCCAACGCGCCGTGATCCAGTGGCGTGACCCACAGGTAGCCGCCAGCAAGCTGGAGCTGAAGGCGCTGGAAGAGCGTCTGCGCGATCTGATTGACCGCCGCAACGCGCGCGTGCAGCAGCTTGATGAGTTCAACGATCTCTATTTCTCCCGCCTCGGACCGCTGATGCAGCAGATCCTCGCCCTGCGTAAAACGCTGGCGGAGCTGAACCTGCGTCGTCAGCAGGCGGAGGCACGTCGTCGCGAGGAGGATTACCGCCGCTGTCAGCGCTATATGGCGCAGGCGGTGGAGGTGCTGGCGACGCTTACCCAGCGCTGGCGCGATCTCCCGGCTGACTCCGTCCAGGCCGCTCAGGCGCGTAAGCATCTGGAGCAGCAAAGCAATCTGATTGCCAACCTGCTGGCCGAAGCGCTCGAACTGGAAAGCGGCTTAACGCGCGAAGAAGAGCCCGCGCGTCAGGCGCGCGACGAGGCCAACGAAGAGTACGAGAAGTATCGCGAACAGCATCACGATGCCGAAGTGCGGCTGCGCAAGGGCAAACATCTCTCGGAAGAAGATCAGAACGAACTCAAGCGCCTCTGGCGGCAGGCGAGCAAGCTCTGCCATCCGGATTTAGTCGCAGACGATCTGAAAGAGGAAGCCAACGCGATGATGGTGCAGCTCAACCAGGCCAAACAGCGCGGCGACGTCAAAACCATTCGCTCGCTGGTGGCCCGCCTGCAGCAGGGGTTCGAGCCATTGATGGCGAGCGACAGGCTGAACGATCTGGAGCGTATCCGCAAAAAAATGGCGCAGGTCCGCGAGCAAATCGACACCTTAGTGAACGAGCTGGCGGAGCTGGAAAAAGAGGAGTCCTGGCTGCTGGTCTCGTCGCTGAGCAATATGGAAGCGTACTTTGCTCAGCAGGAGAAAGCGCTAAAAGAGGTATGCGCCTCGCTCGAACACCAGGTTAACGAAGCGCAAATGGATTCGGCAGCCTGATTATTTAGCGTGCCAGTATGCGCTGGCACGCACCAGATGCTGGTCAATTGCGTTGGTTTCAAACTGGCGGCTCAGGCTTTTTACCACCTTCCCTTCTCCGGTCAGCCAGATAAAGTAATCCTCCGCCGGCACGGCCAGCGCCGCCAGACGGTCAGCCACCGCATGCTCGCTGTGGCCCACCACCCAGGTGATGTTGAAATCACTCAGGTGCGCCAGATAGTCCTTATAAGATTCGTCACCTACGGTCACCACCGCGTGAATCTCCGGACAAACCGGCAGTTTAGCAATGCTCTCTAAACGTCGACGCAGCGCCGGCATGCCGGACTCGTCGCACACGTACAGCTGCCAGGCGTAATCCTCCGGCACTACCAGCGAACCGCGCGGGCCGCCGATCGTCAACCTGTCGCCCACCTTCGCCTCGACTGCCCAGCCGCTGGCAATCCCGCCGTCATGAATGAAGAAATCGAGCGCCAGCTCATGATTTGCCTCATCGTACAGCGGCGTATAGTCGCGCGCCTGTGGACGTACGCCGTCGCCCCAGTCGATGCCTTCATCGGTGACCTTCGGCGGGACAAACGTGGTGCCAGGTGCAGGGAAAAAGACTTTGGTGTGGTCGTCGAAGCCGCGGGAGCTAAAGCCCTCCAGCGCCTCGCCGCCTAAAACAATGCGCTGAAAGCCTGCGCTAATGCGCTCAACGCGGCGCACCGTCAGCTCGCGAAAGCGCAGGTCATTACGCACGCGCTGTGGGTAACGGGTAGATGCCATTTTTAGCCTCTTCTCTGGTGAATACGATATATCGGAATTGAATTTTAAATGATAATGATTACTAATCAGTAAAAAAGCAAGATTTTTTAGATTGCATCTGAATATATCTTAGATATAGTTTAGATATATCAAATTAAGAGACATAACATGCGACATGAACACGACGGCGGTGGACGCCGACCGCGCTTTTTCGGCCACGGCGACCTGCGACTGGTGATTCTGGATATCCTGACCCGCAGCGCCAGCCACGGCTATGAGCTGATCAAAGAGATCGAGAACCTGACCCAGGGGAACTACACGCCGAGCCCCGGTGTGATCTACCCGACGCTGGATTATCTGCAAGATCAAACCCTTATCACCATTACGGAAGAAGAGAGCGGTCGTAAGAAGATTGCGATTACCGCTGAAGGACAACGCTGGCTGGACGAAAACCGGGAACAGCTGGAACAGATCCAGGTGCGTATTAAGGCGCGCAGCGTCGGCTTTGAGCTGCGCAAAAACCCGCAGATGAAGCGGGCGCTGGATAACTTTAAAGCGGTGTTAGACCTGAAGGTAAATCAGGGAGAGTTCAGCGACGCGCAGCTCAAGCAGATTATCGGCATAATCGACCGCGCGGCGCTGGAGATCTCCCAGCTGGATTAAGCCGGCGCGTGCTCGCTCACTCGGAATACGCGAACCAGCTCTTTCAGGTGCATCGCCTGCTCGTTAAGGGATGCCGCCGCCGCGACGGACTCCTCCACCAGCGCAGAGTTCTGCTGGGTGGTGGCATCAATCAGGCCAATCGCGCTGTTGATCTGCGAGATCCCCTCCGTCTGCTCGTGGCTGGCCTGGCGGATCTCGCGCAGGATCGTGTCCATCTCCTCCACGTTGCCGACCATGCCGTTGATCAACGCGCTCGCTTTTTCCACCAGATTCATCCCGTCCTGGGTCTGGCTGGTGGAGCTCTCGATCAGCTCGCGAATTTCACTGGCAGACGACGCGCTCTTCTGGGCAAGCTGGCGAACCTCACCGGCAACCACCGCGAAGCCGCGGCCGTGCTCGCCCGCACGCGCCGCTTCCACCGCCGCGTTCAGCGCCAGAATGTTGGTCTGGAACGCAATAGCGTCGATCAGGTCGATAATGTCGGACATCCGGTTCGACGTCTCGTTAATCAGGCGCATTTTGCTGGTCACCTGCTTCATCATCTCCCCGTTGTTTTTGACCACCGTGGCGGCATCTGCCGAGAGATTAGTCGCTTCTCCGGTGTGCGAGGCGGTGTTTTTCACCGTCGCGGTGATCTGCTCCATCGAGGCGGCGGTCTGTTCAACCGAACTTGCCTGCTCCTCGGTGCGCGCGGCAAGATCCTGGTTACCGGCGACAATCTGCGCGGCTGCGCTGGAGATATTCTCCGAGCCCGTTTGCACCTGCTGCACAATATCCAGCAGGCGGTTTTTCATCTCCATCAGCGCGTGCAGCAATAGGCCCGTTTCGTCTTTGCCGTGCGGCGTGATGCTGCCCGTCAGGTCGCCCTCTGAAATGGCATTGGCAAAATTCACCGCCTCGCCGAGTGGGCGGGTAATAGCGCGCACGATAAACCAGCCAATCAGGCTGCCAGCGGCGACGCTAAAGAGGGTGATCAGGATCAGCAGCAGTCGGCTAGACCTGAAGTCTCCTTCCACCTGCGCCCCCGCGCTCTGCATCTCATGGTTCTGAATCGCAATCAGCTCCTGCACTTTAGCTTTATAGGCCTGCTGCACGGTGAGGGTATGGGTCATCATCTCCTGGATAGCACCCGCACGGTCATTATTCTGCACCGCCTGCAAAATGCGATAGCGCGAGTCCAGATACTGCTGACGAACGTCGCGGATCTCGGCAAGGACCTGCTGCGATTTCGGGTCCTGCAACACCGTATTCAGCTCGCCCAAAATCACCGTGATATGCTCGCTGATCTCTTTAAGATGCTGCTGCGACTGTGCCGTGTACGTTCCCTGTTCATCCAGCAGCATGAGCTGCTGAGTGCTAATAAATTCCTGGAAGTTGTCGATTAACTGGTTCGCTTTTACCGTGGTGGGATAATCATGGGTAATGATGGATTGCATCCCGTTGTTAGCCCGGTTCAGGCTCAGTAAGGACATACTGGCGCTGATCACCATCAGGACAATAAAGAATCCAAACGCCAGAAATAATTTCGTGCCGATCTTTACGTCATGTAAGAACATATTTTCTCCATCGATGTGATTATTTCTCAGACGATCGCTGTTATCGGTAACGAATCCGCTAACTTTATGACTTTGATCGTTTTTTTATTTCATAACCATCACAATGGATAGGTAGAGGCTATTAATTCCGCCCCATCGATCGTTACCAGACCACCAGAACAGGGTTTGCAAAATAGCATCGGGGAAAACTGACTTAGGCAGGGATAAATAACTGAGGCACTTTCTTTAGTTATTTAATATCTCATTAACAATAAAAAACATTAATAGTCACAACCACAAATAAAAAAGCCGTTTATTCCTTACGGTATAAACGACTTTTCCGGAACATTACTGGCTCAATGCAGCACCGTCACCGCATCCTTAAGACGCCCGGCGCGGTGTTTCACCATGGCAGAGATGTGCGCGCTCTCCTCGACCAGGTCGGCATTTTTTTGCGTAATGCTGTCCAGTTCCGCCACCGCGCGGGTTAGCTCTGACAACCCGGTCGCCTGTTCGGACGTCGAGTGGCTGATCTGCGCGATGAGCTGCGTGACGTTTTTCACCTGCTCGACAATGTCATCCATCGTGCGGCCTGCGGCGTGCACCTGCTCCGAGCCGGACTGTACCCTGCTTGCGCTGGCATCAATCAGCTTGCGGATATCGTTAGCCGCATTCGCGCTGCGGCTGGCAAGGTGGCGAACTTCCCCCGCGACCACGGCAAAGCCTTTCCCCTGCTCGCCGGCTCTTGCCGCTTCAACAGCCGCATTCAGCGCGAGGATATTGGTCTGGAAAGCGATGTCGTTAATCAGGGAGGTAATCGAGCCGATGCGCTGCGTGCTATCGGCGATGTCATCCATCGTTTTAACCACGGTCTGCATCGCGTTGCCGCCTTTCGTCGCCGCGCTGCTCGCGGCGACGGAGAGTTTGTCCACTTCGGTGGCGGTTTCTGAGTTGCTCTGAACGGAAGCGGCCATCTGGTTCATCGTTGCGACGGTCTGCTGCACGTTCGCCACGGTCTGACGCGTACGATCGTTCAGCGCTTCGTTCCCCTGCGCCAGCCTGTCGCTGCCGTCACGGACGCTCATCACCTGGCTTGAGACGTCATTGATGAGCCAGCGGCACATCAGCCCCAGCTGTCCTACCGCGCGCAGGGTCAGCCCCAGCTCGTCGCTGCGGTTCAGATGCTGCACGCTGTTGCGCTCGCCGGTCGCCACCTTCAGCGCCTGATGCGCGACGTTTTCGATCGGGCGGACAATCTGTTGCTCAAACAGCAGCGTTCCCAGCAGCGTTACCACGGCGGCCGCGGCGAGCGGCACCCAGCCTGCGGAGGTGGTCACCAGGGTAGCGGCAAGCGCGGCAAAGAGCGCCGCCATCACGCTGCGTACGCGCCAGCGTAGCGGCATGGAAGGAAGTTTACCCAACCAGCCCTTACGCACCACCAGTCCTTTTTGGATGCGTTTTTTACAGCTCCCGTTATTCAGCGCCCGGTAGAGCGGCTCTACGGCAGCGATCTCTTCCTCCGTGGCTTTGGTGCGGATCGACATATACCCCGTCACCTGCCCATTCCGCACCATCGGTACCGCATTCGCGCGCACCCAGTAATGATCGCCATTTTTACGCCGGTTTTTGACAATGCCGCTCCACGGCTCACCCTGCTGCAGGGTGTACCACATATCGGCAAACGCCGCTTTTGGCATGTCGGGATGGCGCACCAGATTGTGCGGCTGGCCCATCAGCTCATCAAGCTGATAGCCGCTCACCTGCACAAAGGTGTCGTTTGCATGGGTCATATAGCTGTGGACGTCGGTGGTCGACATTAAGGTGGTGTCATCGTCCAGAGGATAATTATTCTGGGTGACACAGGAAGGAGAAGACATGACGGGCATTCCTTGCAGGTTATTCGAATGTTAATTTTGTGGTTTATTGTTTTTTCGGCGGTAAACAATTTATCTTTAGTTGTTAAACTTGATGGAGATCGCAGATTTCACTTAAACCGCACTTTTTGTGAGATTTTATAATTCATTGATTCCAAATACTTTCGCAAAGAAATTACCTATAAAGCATGACCTGTTAACGCCCACTTAAGCCGCAAGCCATGCACTCCTTTAGTGCAATTGCCTTTTTGTGCACCTGAGAATGCGGGTTGCCCTGTACCCCTAAATCCCGTTTCGATTGCTCCGGCATGATTAAATATTGCGCAACATAATTTTAACCTGGCGTTTATCCCGATTTTCGTTAAGTCATCTGAAGTGACGTAATCCCTGCAATACTTAACTCAGTATCATGTGATACGCGATCCCCGGGAGCATATTTTGAACAGGTTACCTTCCAGCGCCTCGGCTCTTGCCTGTACCGCGCACGCACTGAATCTCATTGAGAAGCGAACGCTCGATCATGAGGAGATGAAACAACTCAACCGAGAGGTCATCGATTATTTTAAAGAGCATGTGAATCCTGGTTTTCTGGAGTATCGCAAATCTGTTACCGCCGGCGGGGATTACGGAGCCGTAGAGTGGCAAGCGGGAAGTCTCAACACGCTTGTCGACACCCAGGGACAGGAATTTATAGATTGCCTGGGTGGTTTCGGTATCTTTAACGTGGGGCACCGTAATCCAGTAGTGGTTTCCGCCGTACAGAATCAACTTGCGAAACAACCTCTCCATAGTCAGGAACTGCTCGACCCGCTTCGCGCCATGCTTGCGAAAACGCTGGCGGCCTTAACGCCCGGCAAGCTGAAATACAGCTTCTTCAGCAACAGCGGCACCGAGTCGGTCGAGGCGGCGATCAAGCTCGCCAAGGCGTACCAGTCGCCACGCGGGAAATTCACCTTTATCGCCACCAGCGGCGCGTTCCACGGGAAATCCCTGGGGGCACTGTCTGCGACCGCCAAATCCACCTTCCGCAAACCGTTTATGCCGCTGCTGCCGGGCTTCCGCCACGTGCCGTTTGGCGACATTAACGCCATGCGCACCGTGCTGAGCGAATGCCGTAAAACCGGCGATGACGTGGCGGCGGTGATCCTCGAGCCGATTCAGGGTGAAGGCGGCGTGATTTTGCCTCCACAGGGCTACCTGCCCGCCGTGCGTCAGCTGTGCGATGAGTTTGGCGCGCTGCTGATCCTCGACGAAGTGCAGACCGGGATGGGACGCACCGGCAGGATGTTTGCCTGCGAGCACGAGAACGTTCAGCCGGACATACTGTGTCTTGCGAAGGCGCTCGGCGGCGGCGTGATGCCGATTGGTGCAACGATTGCCACCGAGGAGGTGTTCTCGGTGCTGTTCGACAATCCGTTCCTGCACACCACCACCTTTGGCGGTAACCCGCTGGCCTGTGCGGCGGCGCTGGCCACCATCAACGTGCTGCTGGAGCAAAACCTGCCTGCGCAGGCGGAGCAGAAAGGCGACATGCTGCTGGATGGCTTCCGCCAGCTGGGGCGTGAGTACCCGGATCTGGTGCAGGAGGCGCGCGGCAAAGGGATGCTGATGGCAATCGAGTTTGTCGACAATGAAATCGGCTACAGCTTCGCGAGCGAGATGTTCCGCCAGCGGGTGCTGGTAGCCGGCACGCTCAACAACTCGAAAACCATCCGCATTGAGCCACCGCTGACGCTGACCATAGAGCAGTGTGAGCAGGTGCTGAAGGCGGCGCGCAAGGCGCTGGCAGCGCTGCGGGTAAGAGTAGAAGAAGTATGATTTAATCCCTCCTCTTATGGAGGAGGGAGTTATATCCACTCTAATTTCATTTCAATTTGTAATTAAACATGGCATATTGAAAATCACTCTTACATTGCCCTAAAGAACAATTCCCGTTTTAAATTAATATTTAATTTTAATAAAAGGATAGCGTTCAATAACAATGCAGAAATATCACTCTCGGCGATTGCACCTTACTAAATCAGGCTAAATAGCGCATCAAACATACCCTCCCATTCTAAAAACTAATAAATTTTTAATTAAAACCCATTTAAGAATTTCTAAGCAAAAATCAACCAGCAATAGATTGATATAATATGCCTCGCCTCATAAAATACGCTTTCGGAACATCACGAGAATGTGCAAAACACAGCGTACTGT
Organism: Enterobacter cloacae complex sp. P14RS; assembly: GCF_014895895.1. Taxonomy (NCBI): domain Bacteria; kingdom Pseudomonadati; phylum Pseudomonadota; class Gammaproteobacteria; order Enterobacterales; family Enterobacteriaceae; genus Enterobacter; species Enterobacter cloacae complex sp. P14RS. The sequence continues at coordinate 150,231 of NZ_JADBQM010000004.1, read as the reverse complement.
ATGATTCTGTATATTCATGATTTTTAATCTGAATAGTCTTGTATTAAGTCACCTTTAATTTTGTTTCAACTTGACAGAAAACTGTTTATTTAAAAGGATTTGTATGAAAAAGCATGTTTTAGCAATGGTTGTTGCTGCATCTATGGCAAGCGGCGTGATGATGAACGCACAGGCAGACACCACCACAGTAAGCGGCGGTACCGTTAATTTCGTCGGTCAGGTTGTTAACGCTGCCTGTTCAGTTGCTGCCGATTCTGTTGACCAGACCGTTATCCTGAGCCAGGTTCGTACCGTGAAGCTGACTCAAAGCGGAATGCTGGCGAATCAGAAAGAAGATTTCAACATTAAACTGGAAGATTGCGACACCACTGTCAGCCAGAACGCAGCGGTTATTTTCAACGCGCAGCAGGATGCTACTCAGCCGGGCGCTATGGCGAATACCGCGGGTGCAGGTTCCGCACAGAACGTGGCTCTGCAGCTGTTTGGACCGGACGGTAAAAACCTGGATCTGGGTACCACCTCTTCTGCAATCGGCCTGATCAACGGTGAAAACATTATCCCACTGAGCGTTGACTACATCGCTACAGGCGCAGCAACACCAGGTAACGTAGCATCTACCGCTACCTTCCAGATGGTTTATTCCTAATCGAATTAGGATGCTGTCATCCCTCCTTCGTACGCCTGTACGAAGGAGGGATTTTTAATATAACCGACCGTTTTATATAGATTAAATACATAGGCTTAAACGGCATGTTTTATTCTATGTATTTGATTATGTATTCAATGAAGTGATATATAAATGAAACGAATTAATACTGTATCTTTGATAACGAAGCTGATTACGCATTCTTTTTTATTCGCAGCTACGGTGCTGACTACGGCTCACGCTGGGGGGATAGGCCTGGGCGCAACGCGTATTATTTACCCTCAGGGTGATAAACAGATTTCGTTACCTATTACGAACTCGTCTCAAAGCAATGCTTTTCTGGTGCAATCGTGGGTTGCGAACGCCGATCAATCGAAGTCCACAGACTTTATTGTCACGCCTCCACTTTTTGTTATGCATCCTAAAAAAGAAAACACCATCAGGATTATGTACGCTGGCCCAGATTTGCCGAAAGACAGAGAAAGCGTTTTTTATTTCAACAGCAAAGCTATCCCGGCCGTGGACAAAAGTAAGTTGCAGGGAAATACATTGCAGATTGCGACGCAGAGCGTCATTAAGCTTTTTATTCGCCCAAAAAAATTGCCTACCCCGTCAATTGACGCGCCAAAGGCGCTGCGCTGCACGGTCAGTAACGGCAAGTTGACCATCAAAAACGCGTCGCCTTATTACGTGTCGCTGGTGCAATTCAAAGCGGGAAACGCAAAGTTAACCAATAACATGGTTCCGCCAATGAACAGCCTGGTCGTTGATCTACCTGCCGGTAGCGGGAGCCAGGTGACGTTCCAGACCGTTAACGATTTCGGTGCCACCACCCCTGTTCAGACATGCCCTGGAGCATAATTTTCCCGGAAAAATACCGAACATAGCGCGTTGAAGCAGGCAGAGAAAAATGAAGTTTCGCAAGTATCAGACAAGGATAGTCAATCATCGTTTGGCCCCTCTCACGCTGGCCATGCTCGGCGCATTCGCATCCGTTAATGCGGATGCGGGCTATTATTTCAACCCTGCCTTTCTTTCAAGCGATCCTGCGGCGGTTGCTGATTTATCACGTTTTAGTAATGCTGGTCAGGCGCCAGGGGTCTATCGCGTGGACGTATGGCTGAATGACAATTTTTTAGCCACGCGCGACGTCACGTTTAACGTGCGCAAAAATTCAACACCTACGGATGACGATACGGGGCTGACGCCCTGCCTCTCGCGTAAGTCACTTGATGCGATGGGGGTAAATGTCGATGTCTTACCCGGTCTTAAGGACGAAAAAGCGGGCAACTGTGTCGATTTGCCGGCAGCCATTCCCGCTGCCACCACATTTTTTGATTTTGAACACCAGCGCCTGAATATCAGTATTCCGCAAGCGGCGCTGCGTAATAACGCGCGCGGGTACATTCCCCCTGAGCAATGGGACGAAGGCATTAACGCCCTGATGCTGAATTATGACTTTTCGGGTTCGCATAGTCACAATAGCGGTGATTACGGTTCGACGACAGACAACTATTTTCTGGGACTTAACAGTGGATTAAACCTGGGGCCGTGGCGGCTGCGGGATTTCTCTACATGGAGCTACAACAGCAGCGGCTCAGAGACCTACACCAACTGGGAACATATTAAAACCTATGTTGAACGTGCCGTTATCCCGCTAAAAAGCAAGCTAACAATCGGCGAGAACTATACCACTTCGGATGTCTTCGACAGCCTGCCATTCCGCGGGGTGCAGATCAATTCTGATGACAACATGCTGCCTGATAGTATGAAAGGTTTTGCGCCAACCATTCATGGGATCGCTAAATCCAACGCCCAGGTCACCATCAAACAAAACGGTTACACCATTTATCAAAGCTATGTGCCGCCCGGGGCGTTTGCCATTAACGATCTGTACCCCACCTCCTCCAGCGGTGACCTGAATGTAGAGGTCAAAGAATCTGACGGAACGATCAGCAGCTACTCTGTGCCCTATTCCGCGGTACCGGTTTTACAGCGTGAAGGCACCGTAAAATATGCCGCCACTGCGGCCCGCTATCGCAGTAACAGCGATCAGCAGGAGGACACAAATTTTGTCCAGGGAACGCTTATCTGGGGGTTACCAAAAGGATTCACCGTCTACGGTGGTACGCAGCTGACGGAAAAATACTCTGCCTTTGCGTTGGGTACCGGGGTGAACCTGGGGAATTTTGGCGCCGTATCGGCCGATCTCACCTCCGCACAAAGCGAACTGAGCGACGGTAGCTCACATAACGGGCAGTCAATACGTTTCTTATATGCAAAATCGTTGAACGGCATGGGCACCAATTTCCAGCTGTTAGGCTATCGCTATTCCACATCCGGTTTTTATACCCTGGATGAAACCACCTATAAGCAAATGAAAGGTTATGTCGGCCAGGACGATCCCAACGACCACACCGACGACAATCAGCCCGTGTGGACCGATTATTACAATCTGTACTACACCAAACGCGGCAAGCTGCAGGCCAATATTTCACAACAGCTGGGCACTGCCGGGTCGATTTTCCTCAACGGCAGCCAGCAAACGTACTGGCATACCGACGAAAAAAATACGCTTATTCAGCTGGGTTATAGCGGAACGGTTGCGGGCGTAACCTATAACCTGACCTACAACTACAATAAATCCCCTGGCATGAGTGAAAGCGATCGTATTTATTCTTTAACGCTCTCCTTCCCGCTCAATCTGTGGCTTCATCCAGGTGGAGATGTGACCAAACGTTTAAACAGCATTTACGCCACATACGGCATGAGCACCGATAACGACGGCAGGGTCAATAATACTGCCGGCATCAACGGAACGCTGCTTGAAGACAATAACCTCAGCTACAGCGTTCAGCAGGGATACCAGAACCAACATACCGGTGCCAGTGGAAGCATCAGCACGGAATATGATAGCGCCTACGGTAATGCGAGCCTGGGGTACAACTACAGTAACAATGGCGATTATCAACAGATCAACTACGGCCTCAGCGGCGGTATCGTCGCGCATCGCAACGGCATCACCTTAAGCCAGCCATTAGGGGATACCAATGTCCTGATCGCCGCGCCGGGCGCAAGCAACGTGAAGGTCGAAGACGGTCCCGGGATCCACACCGACTGGCGAGGTTATGCAGTTGTGCCGTATGCCAGCGCATACCATCGTAACCGCATGGCGCTGAATACCAACTCGCTCAGCGACGATCTGGACATTGACGAGGCCGTTACCCACGTTGTTCCAACCCAGGGCGCCCTGGTTCGCGCCACCTTTAAGGCGCGCTCAGGAACGCGCGCGATGATTGCACTCATGCATAACGGGCGCCCTGTGCCCTTTGGCGCGGTTGTTACGCGCAGCGATGAAGGTGGGGACACCATCGTAGGCGATAACGGCGAAGCGTATCTGTCTGGGCTGGGCGAGACAGGGAGTCTGACAGCGCAATGGGGCGACACAGATGATAAAAAATGTGTTGCCGTTTACAAGCTAAGTGAAACAAAGCAGTCCCTCGTGCATTTAAAAGCGGAGTGCCGATAAGTGAAAGTACGCATTATTTTTTTATTACTCAGCCTTACGGCTTCTACGCAAAGTCTGGCAGCGGTCTGCCATAACTTTACACACAGCATTACTAATGTTAATTACGATCTGACGGCCTCGCTGACAAAAGAACAAAACCAGCTGGGGCAGGCAGTTGAACTGGTTAAATCACAGGATGTGGGCGTCAACGCCATATGTGACTATCATCCGGACGGCGATTCTCGTACCTATCGCTCATACAGGAATACCTACCCGGTGATTTTCACGGAAGACCAGTGGCAGTATATGAATCTTGACCCGATCTATATTGCAGGGGCGATGCGGATAACCGATTCCGAAATTGGTGAATATTTTCCGCCTGGAGACTATATCCATATGGGTAAAGATTACAGGGTGGATAAAGAGGATATGAACATACCTTTCCCGGTATATGACTCCAACCTGGTATTCCGGTTAAAAATTATCAAACCTTTTATCGGCACGGTCATTATCCCCAGTAAAGTGATGTTTAATGTTTATATCACCACCGAAAATACCGACCCGTTGAATGATATTGTTTATCAAATAACATACAGCGGCGCGGTCACGGTGCCGCAAAACTGCATCATTAATGCGGGGCAAATCATTACGGTTGACCTGGGAAAACTCAACAGTTCTTCATTCACGAAAGCGGGTGAGAAACCTTCTAATGCGCCGGTAAAAACCTTTAATGTTCCCATCGAGTGTAATGCGGACGTGATTTCGCCTGCGCATCTTACGCTTCGACTGGTCGCCAACGCAGACAGCAACGTCGGCCAGGCGATCGCTACGGATAATAAAGATGTCGGCGTGGTGGTAACCAACGAAAATGGCACCGTCATGATACCTAACGACGCCTCCAGCACCGCTGATTTTATTACTGATAGTTCGGGCCATGCTGATGTCACGTTAAAAACCTACCCTATCAGCACGACAGGGAAGGCCCCGGCAGAAGGTCTGTTTACTGCGTTGGCCTGTTTACGTATCGATTTTGCGTAAGGGTGAAAAATGAGAGTCTTGTATTTTGTCGCCCTGGCGACGCTGTTCTCTGGCATAGCAACAACGTACGCCGATGAGGGTTTTACAGTTAACCTCCAGATATACGGCACAATTATCGGCGAATCGTGTGAAGTTGAGGTGAACAGTAAAGAACAAACGGTTGATTTAGGCGCATTCGATATATCTGAATTTCCCGCAACCGGAACAACGACGCCGGAAAAAGCGTTCACGATCGATCTTAAAAATTGTTCACGCGCCATTCAGGGGACAAAAATCTGGTTCAGCGGTATGCCGGATACCAATAACTCGGACCTGCTGGCGCTCAGCGACACGGGTAAAGGAACGGCTGGCGAAATGGCGACGGGCATTGGCGTGGAGCTTCTCAATGCCGGAATGAATCCGATTAAAATAAATAATACGGAATCCGAAATTTATCCCTTAAAGCAGGGAGATAATAGCCTGACGTTTAATTTACGGTACAAATCGACCCTGCCCGAGGTTACGACAGGGAATGCTACGGCCATCATGTATTTTGATCTGCTCTATCAGTAGGATGCGGAAATGAAAAAGTTTTTCACAATAATATTCACCGCGCTTTTTCTGGTGCCATTTTTTTCAGCGCGTACACTGGCGCACGACGGTACAATTTATATCACTGGCGTGATCCATAAAAAGACGTGCAGTATCGCGCCTGATTCTCAGAACCTGACCGTCACAATGGACAGCGTGCAAAGTAAATATTTCACCCAGTCAGGTATGGGCGCTGATTATCATCCGTTTGCTATTAATGTGGAAAACTGTGCCGGAACAGAAGGCTCAGTAAGTATTACCTTTGACGGCACACCCGATACAGCAAACCCGGATTTACTGACGCTCATCGGCGGTGAAGGCTACGCAACCGGTATCGGCGTAGGAATTTACAACCAGGACAAGTCGCTCATCTCTATGGGAAGTAAAAGCCAGAAGACGATGATTATTCCTAATCAAAGCGACGCGACTCTCCAGTTTTACGCCCGCTATGTTGCCACCGCAAACAAGGTCACCACGGGAACGGCAAATGCGACGACAACCTTTATTCTCAATTATGCGTAAGTGTGTTTATCCGGCGAAGATCCTGCTTCTCTTTTTTCTCTCCACCATCATGCTTCAGGCGCAAGCTGGCGTGGTGATCGGCGGAACGCGGTTTGTCTATCCGGAACGTGAAAAATCGATCAGCTTTTCCGTGCGTAACCCTTCTGACGAATCGTATCTGATCTACACCAAAGTCGAGCCGGGTGGCCTGTGGACTGGGGCGGATGCCCCACACGGGGTTCAATCCGCATTTGTGGCCACGCCGCAGCTGTTCTCATTGCGTCCGCAACGCGAAAACACGATTCGGCTGATATTTACGGGAGGAAAGTTACCCGAGAACCGGGAAACGCTGTTCACGTTAAACGTTGCGGCGATCCCTTCCGCTAATCCGCACACCACGGGTGTGCAAACGGCGGTACGTTCACGCTTTAAACTTTTTTATCGGCCCACCGGGCTCACCGGCAATCCTGATGATGCTTATCAGGCCTTACGCTGGTCACGAAACAAAAATAACGTCGTTGTGAATAATCCGACGCCTTACTACATCACGCTTTATCAGCTTAGCCTCGGCGGTAAGCGCATCGCTGATGGCGGCCTTGTCGCCCCTTTTAGCGAGCGAGAGCTCGAGGGTTGTCCAGACCCAGGGGTATGCCAGGTGCGCTGGCAAGCGATTAATGACTATGGACGCATTATGCCTGTTCGTACACAGGCTCTGGCGTCCTAGTCCCGTCTCTCTCTTTTACGGAATAACATCAATGGAAGTTTCAACCTCCCTTCGTCGCCTTTCGCTTCTGCTGGCTGCGACCCTGACTTTCTCAGCCGCAGCGCTGGCAGAGCAAGCGACGCCACAGCAGATTGAACAAACAGGAAAAGCCGCCGAAGCGTATTTCGCCGCCCATCCTGAAAAAATGGGTGAAATTGTCTCTACCTATCTCGCTGAACATCCTGAATTTTTAGTTGCGGCAGGGGAAAGCCTTCGCCAGCGTCAGGAGATAGCGCAGCAACAGGCCATGGTGCAAAATGTCATCCTCCATCGCGAGCAGCTGCTTGCTGGCGGCGATCCTGTTGTCGGGCCCGCCAACGCAAAAGTCGCCGTGGTGTCTTTTGTGGATGAGCAATGCGTGAACTGCAACGTCACAGAAACGCTTATCCATGCCAACCCGGATATCCGTTTTATCTTTAAAAAATTGCCTTCGGCCGGGTCGGCAAACAAAGTGTTACAGGACAATGTGAAGCTCGTGAAGCAGATCGGTTTTGCCAACGCGCCGGCGTTTGTGGTTTTACCTCAGGAAAAAGATCCGGTCATTCAGCGCATTAGCGTGATGTCAGGAAACGTCTCTTCCGATGCATTAATCATGGCGATCCAGAAAGCCAAAGGATAAGCCAGGATGCCCGATGACGCGCATGAGTGCGTCATCGGGCATCGAATTACTCCGGCAACAGCCCCACAAAACTGCGTTTCTTACGCGGCTCCGACATCAGCTCCTCAAGCTTGTCCACGCACGCCAGATAGTGCGGGGTTTGCTTATGCGCCAGCACCGCCGCTTCGTCTTTGTAGGCCTCGTAGATAAAGAACCGGGTTTTCACCCTCGGGTCCTGCAACACGTCAAAGCGCAGGTTTCCCGGCTCCCTGATGGACCCCTCGTGGTTGGCGCGAAACACCTCCAGAAACTCGTCCACCCGCTCGGGCTTGATGTTAATCTCAACCAGCGTCACGTTCATTTTGCTTCTCCCTGTTTCTCTTCCTGCCAGAACTGGAACGCCTCCCGGGCGCTCACGTTCTCGTGAACCACTTTTTTCACCGCTTTCAGCATGGCGAGCGGCGCGCTGGACTGGAAGATATTGCGTCCCATGTCCACGCCGGACGCCCCCTGATCAATCGCCCGCCAGCACATCTCCAGCGCCTCGAGCTCCGGCAGCTTTTTGCCCCCGGCGATCACAATAGGCACCGGGCAGCTGGCGGTCACTTTTTCAAAGCCCTCGTCCACGTAGTAGGTTTTGACGAACTGCGCCCCCATTTCGGCGGCGATGCGGCTGGCGAGCGAGAAGTAGCGCGCGTCGCGGGCCATCTCCTTGCCGACGCCCGTTACCGCCAGCGTTGGCATGCCGTAGCGTGCCCCTGCATCGACAAGCTTGATGATGTTGTTGATAGACTGATGCTCAAACTCGCTTCCGATATACACCTGCGCCGCCACCGCGCAGACGTTCAGGCGCAGGGCATCCTCCATCGCCACCGCCACGCACTCGTTCGAGAGTTCCCCCAGAATGGAGTTACCGCCGGAGGCGCGCAGCACCACCGGTTTGTTTGTCGCGGCGGGCACCTGGCTCCTGAGAATGCCGCGGGTACACATCAGCACGTCGGTTTCACCGAACAGCGGCGCAATGGAGAGATCGATACGCTCAAGGCCGGTGGTCGGCCCCTGAAAGTAGCCGTGGTCAAAGGCCAGCATCACCGTGCGGTTGCTCTGCGGGTTAAAGATGCGCGCCAGGCGGGACTGCATGCCCCAGTCCAGCGAGCCGCAGCCCTTCAGCGTGAACGGCACATTCTGCTGCGGCGTGCCGATGCCAAAATCCTTGCCGTCTTTGATGTCGTCTAAATCAGCCATTTGCTCCCCCGTCAGAAATCGTATTTGCTGATGTTCTCTTTGGTGAACACCACCCGCTCCGGCAGCAGCACGATGCCGTTGCCCTTCGCCTCATACTGGTAGCCCTGCACGCTGTTCGGCTCCACCTTCAGCGCGCCGATACCTTTTACGTCCACGCTGTCGCCAGGGTTAAGATCGCCTTTTTTCAGTAGACGATCGGCGACATTGACCGCAATTTTGCCCTGTTGTACGACATCCCACAGGCCGAAGGCTTTCACCGTCCCGCGCTCAACGTACGGACGCATGACATTCGGCGTGCTGAAGCCGACAATCGCCACCCCTTCCCGCTTCAGGTTTTCCGCCGCCTGCGCCGCCGCCGGCAGGGCGTTGGCGTCCGGCGCGATGATCGCATCCAGATCCGGATACGCTTTTAAGATCCCCTCTGCGGTTTGCAGAGATTTGGTGGCGTCGTTATAGCCAAACTGGGTGGTGACGATCTGCCACTGGGGGTGATCTTTCTCGATTTTGGCCTTCGCCTCTTTCACCCACTGGTTCTGGTCGGTGACGGTTGGGCTGGAGTAGAAGAACGCCACTTTGGCATTCGGCTTGGTGACCTGTTTGCCCGCCATCTCCACCAGCAGGCCGCCGAGCTGTTCCGGCGTCCCCTGGTTGATATAAATGCTGCGGCACTCCGGTTTGGTGTCGGAATCCCAGGTCAGTACCTTCACGCCGCGCTGCATCGCACGCTTCAGCGCCGGGCAGAGGCCGTCCGGCGACACGGCGGAGACGATAATGGCGTTATAGCCCTGGTTGACGAAATTGTTGATGAGCTGCACCTGGCCGGAAACGCTCGGCTCCGTCGGGCCGTCGTAGGTCACGTCCACGCCAAGATCTTTCCCCGCCTCTTTCGCGCCGTTGCCGCCGCTGGTGAAGAAACCCACGCCCACCAGCTTGGGGATAAAGGCAATGCGGTCCGCCGCTTGCGCCGAAGCGAAGCTGAGGGCCATTGCCAGGACGAGCAGTTTTGTTTTCATCTTACGCTCCGGATAGTTTTCTGAAGAGAGATCGCACCCATTCGCGGTGCAGACTTAGCGAACGTCCCATCACCACCACAACCAGCAGCGCCCCAGACAGCGCGCTCGACACCTGGTTGGGGATGCCGACCATCTGTAATCCCTGCTGGAGATACCCCACCAGCAGCGCCGCCAGCGCCGTACCCAGCACCGACCCTGAACCCCCGTAAATATTTGCCCCGCCGAGTACGGCGGCGGTGAGTGCGGGCATCAGCAAATCGCGCCCCAGATCCGAACGCGCAGAGCCGAAATAGGAGACCATCACCAGCGCGGCCACCGCCGACGCCACGCCCACCAGACCGTACAGCGCGTAGGGCATGCCGTTCACCGACAGCGCCGCATAGCGCGCCGCGCGCGGATTCTGGCCGATTAAAAACAGATGGCGGCCAAAGCGCCCGCGATGGGTAATCAGCCAGAAGAAGGCGGTAATCACCGCGAACAGCACCAGCGGGATCGGCAGCCCCAGCACCGTGAGGTTAGCGAACGCGGTAAAACCGTCCGGGAAGCCGCCGATGCCCTCGTAACCCGTCGCCCCCGCCATGCCGGAGAGCAGCAGCGCGCCGCCGCCGTAGAGGTAGAGCGTGCCGAGGGTAATGACTAAAGGGCTAATGCCGGTGTAGTGGATCAGCGCCGCATTCACCAGCCCACACAGCAGGCCAAGCAGCAGCGTCAGCGGAACGGCGATCGTCATGGGCCACCCCGCCTGCATCATCACCCCCAGCGCGATGGCGCACAGGCCGATGGTGGAGCCCAGCGAAATGTCGATCCCGCCGCTGATAATCACCAGCGTCAGCGGCAGCGCCACGATGCCGATGCAGATGAAATCGCTGGTGCTGAACAGCAGCATGTTAACGTCGAGCATGCGCGGGTTAATGGCGCCGAAGAGCAGGATCTCCAGCACCAGCAATATCAGCAGCGCGCTTTCCCAGTTGAGCCTCATTTACGCCACCTCTTTGTTGCGTTTGGGAAACGGGGTGACGTGCTTTCCCCCTCTGTTGCCAGGCTGGAACCGGCCGTACTTCAGCGCCCGCTGATGGCGTGACAGCGCCTGGCGCAGCCGCCCGTCGAGCACCAGCACGCCCAGCAGCACCAGCCCGGCGATGAAGTCATTCCACCACGCCGGTAGCCTGAACAGCACCAGCACGGTGTCGATTTGAGTAAGGAAAAACGCGCCGAGGAACGCACCTACCAGCGTGCCGGTGCCGCCCAGCAGCGAAATACCGCCGAGCACGCAGGCGGCAATGGCCTTCATCTCCAGCCCGCTGCCGGTCTGGTTGGGCACAAAGCCGATCTGCGCGGCAAAGACAATCCCGGCGCAGGCCGCCAGCATGCCGTTGAGGGTGAAGGCGATCATGCGCGTGCGGTTCACCGCCACGCCCAGCTGGCGCGCGGCGGCGAGGTTATCCCCCACCGCGTAAAAATTACGCCCGAACGCGGTGCGCGATAGCCCCCACGCGCCAACGACAACGAGAATCAACACTCCCACGCCGAGCGGCGAAATGCCGATGGCGGCAGGCCCGGAGAGAGATTTCAGCCCCGCCGGCAGCCCCTCAATCCACTTTCCGCCCGTCCAGAGCAGCATCGCTCCTCGGTACAGCCCCAGCGTGCCGAGGGTGGCGACAATCGCCGGAATGCGCAGCCCCACCACCAGAAAACCGTTGAATGCCCCCGCCAGCGCGCCAATCGACAGCGCGAAGAGAATGGAAACGGGCAGGCTGTAGCCGCCGTTGAGCGCCACGCCGACGGCAATGGCGGACAGCCCGACGGTTGAGCCCACGGAGACGTCGATATTGCGGGTCAGCATCACCAGCGCCGCGCCGATGGCCAGCAGGATCAGGATCTGCGCGCTAGCGAAGATCATCCCCAGCGTTTGCAGGCTGAAGTAGGACGGATTCAGCGCCACCAGCACGGCGAACAGCGCCAGAATGGCAAGAAACGCGCTCAGCTCGCGGTTTTTGAGTAAGATCTTCATGATTGTCCTCCAAACGCCAGCGCCATCATCCGGTCGAGGCTGACGGCGTGGCGCGGCAGCTCGCCGCTGAGTACGCCCTGATGCATCACCAGCACGCGGTCCGCGAGGCCGGGGAATTCATCGAGATCGCTTGAGATCATCAGCACCGCAACATTCTGCGCCGCCACGCTTTTAATGAGCTGGTAGATATCGGCGCGCGCCGACACGTCGACGCCGCGCGTCGGCTCATCGACGATCAGCAACAAAGGATTGGCCTCCAGACAGCGCGCCAGCAGCACCTTCTGCTGGTTGCCGCCGGAGAGCGTGCGCACGGTTTGATCCGCATGATTGAGCTTGATCCCCAGCGCACGGTGATAGCGCTCCACCACCGCAGACTCCCGCTTTCGCTGCTGCCAGAGCGACGGCTCGTTCAGCGCCACCGTGTTCCAGCGGACAGGCGCGTCGAGAAACAGGCCGGACACTTGCCTGTCTTCCGGCAGATAAACCAGCCCTTTTTCCAGACGTAAACCCACCGGATCGGAGGTGATCTCCCGGCTCTCCAGCCACACCCGCCCGCCGCGTACGGGACGCAGGCCGTAGAGCGTTTCGGCAAACTCGGTGCGCCCGGATCCGACCAGTCCGGCAAGGCCAACGATCTCCCCGGCGTAAATTTCCAGGCTGAGATCGATAAAGCCCTCTCCGGTGAGATCTTCCACGCGCAGCACCGGAAAATCCTGCGGCTGGGTGCGGCGATTGCCCGGCAGCGCCAGCCACAGCTTTTGCGCATCGCTTAAGCCTTTCTCGCGGCTGACCGGCGTCATGGCGGCGATCAGGGCGCTGTCGTCAAACTGGGCGGTTTCGCCGCTGAGCACCACCGCGCCGTCGCGCATCACCGAAACGTGGCTCGACAGCGTGCGGATTTCCGGCAGCTTATGCGAGATAAAGACAATCCCGACGCCGAACGCCTGTAAGGCGCGGATCTGGCGAAACAGCCGTTCGGTTTCACCGGGCGTCAGCGAGGCCGTGGGCTCGTCCAGGATCAAAATTCTGGCGTTGCGCATCAGCCCGCGCAGGATCTCCACCATCTGCTGGTCCGCCACTTCCAGGGTGCTGGCCGTTGCATCAAGGTTAAGCTGACATTGCAGCTGCTGGAGTTTCTCCGCCAGCCGCTTTTCCCGATCGCGCTCGCGCGGCAGGCGGAACAGGATGTTTTCCCTCACGGTCAGGTTGGGGAAAAGCAGAGGCTCCTGCGGCACCAGATAAATGCCTAACCGATGCGCCTGCGCCGGGGTAAGCCGTGCAAAAGACTCGCCCGCAACCGAAAGTTCACCGCTATCCGGCGTTTCTACCCCGGCGATGATCTTCATTAGCGTCGATTTTCCCGCGCCGTTACCGCCCATCAGCGCGTGCACCTGCCCCGCAAGCAGCGTGAAATCAATGCCTTTTAAGACCGGTACGCCTGAGAACTGCTTGCTGATATTTCGCGCGTTGAGAAGTGGTGTCATCATCGCTCCGCTATTGAACAAATGATTTTTAGATTTAATAATGTTCAAAAGCGTAGACGGTGAACTATATTTACAACCGTGCAGGGATCACAATTTTATCGATTGAGATTCAGATTAACCAGAAACGATCTAAAAGATCCGTTTTGCCGCGTGGCTCACATTTTCACGCCGCGCCATTACGAACATATGATCTAAATTTTTATAAGAGTTCAATTATGAGCGATAAACGCACTGCGGAAGAAGGACGGTTTGCCGGGCTGGCGCTGGCGGAAGAGGAGCTGGTGGCGCGCGTCGCCTGGTGCTACTACCACGACGGGCTGACCCAGAATGATATCGGCGAACGGCTCGGTCTGCCGCGCCTGAAGATCTCCCGCCTGCTGGAGAAAGGCCGCCAGTCGGGGGTGATCCGCGTGCAGATCAACTCCCGCTACGAGGGCTGCCTGTCGCTGGAAACCGAGCTACAGCAGCGCTTTGGCATGAAGCTGGTGCGCGTGATGCCTGCCCTAAATACCCCGCCGATGAACGTGCGGCTGGGCATTGGCGCGGCGCAGTCGCTGATGGGCGTGCTGGAGCCCGGCCAGCTGCTGGCGGTGGGGTTCGGTGAAACCACCATGAGCAGCCTGCAACACTTAAGCGGCTTTATCAGCTCGCAGCAGATCCGCCTGGTGACGCTTTCCGGCGGCGTAGGGCCGTATATGACCGGTATCGGCCAGCTGGATGCGGCCTGTAGCGTCAGCATGATCCCCGCCCCGCTTCGCGTCTCATCCGCCGAAGTGGCCGGGATCTTAAAGCGCGAAACCAGCGTGCGGGACGTGATCCTCGCCGCGACCGCCGCTGACGTGGCGGTGGTCGGCATTGGTTCCGTGAACCAGCGCCGTGACGCGACGATACTGCGCTCCGGCTATATCAGCGAAGGTGAACAGCTGATGTACGCCCGCAAAGGGGCGGTGGGCGACATTCTCGGCTATTTCCTCAATGCCGAAGGGGAATGCGTCGAGGAGCTGGAGATCCACAAAGAATTACTCGGCGTCTCGCTTGATGAGCTGGCGCAGCTGCCCACCATCGTTGGCGTAGCCGGAGGGGAAGAGAAAGCCGATGCGATTTATGCCGCACTGAAAGGTCGCCGTATTAATGGCCTGGTGACGGAAGAGACGACAGCCCGCGCGGTGCTGGCTCTGGCCGAATAAGAGTCGCCCTGCGCTAATAGCGAGGCAAGCTCATGAGTTACCTTTTAGCGTTAGATGCAGGGACAGGCAGCGTTCGCGCCGTGATTTTCGATTTACAGGGCAACCAGATTGCCGTCGGCCAGGCCGAGTGGAAGCACCTGAGCGTGGAGAACGTGCCGGGCTCAATGGAGTTTGACCTCGACACCAACTGGCAGCTGGCCTGCCGGTGCATTCATCAGGCGCTGTCGCGCGCGAATCTGACCGCGGCGGATATTCAGTCCGTCGCCTGCTGTTCGATGCGCGAAGGGATCGTGCTGTACGACCGCAGCGGCGAGGCCATCTGGGCCTGCGCCAACGTCGACGCCCGCGCCAGCCGCGAGGTGGCTGAACTCAAAGAGATCCACGACTACCGTTTTGAATCCGAAGTGTATGACGTTTCCGGCCAGACGCTTGCCCTTAGCGCCATGCCGCGCCTGCTCTGGCTGGCGCATCACCGTCCGGACATCTACCGCAAGGCCGCGACCATCACCATGATCAGCGACTGGCTGGCTGCAAAGCTCTCCGGCGAGCTGGCGGTCGATCCGTCTAACGCGGGCACCACCGGCATGCTGGATCTCTTTTCACGCGACTGGCGTCCGGCGCTGCTCGACATGGCCGGGCTGCGCGCCGATATTCTCTCGCCGGTAAAAGAGACCGGCACCGTGCTGGGGGCCATCACGAAAGAAGCCGCACAGCAGAGCGGTTTACGCGAGGGCACGCCGGTAGTGATGGGCGGCGGCGACGTGCAGCTGGGCTGCCTTGGGTTGGGCGTGGTCCGCGCCGGACAAACGGCGGTGCTGGGCGGCACCTTCTGGCAGCAGGTGGTTAACCTGCCGCAGGTGCGCACCGATCCTGAGATGAACATCCGCGTAAACCCGCACGTTATCCCCGGCATGGCACAGGCGGAGTCGATCAGCTTCTTTACAGGGCTGACCATGCGCTGGTTCCGCGACGCCTTTTGCGCTGAGGAAAAGCTGATTGCCGAGCGGATGGGGATGGACACCTATTCCCTGCTGGAAGAGATGGCGGGCCGCGTACCCGCTGGCTCCCACGGCGTAATGCCAATCTTCTCCGACGCGATGCATTTCAAGCAGTGGTACCACGCCGCGCCGTCGTTTATTAACCTCTCTATCGACCCGGAAAAGTGCAACAAAGCGACGCTGTTCCGCGCCCTGGAGGAGAACGCGGCAATCGTCTCGGCCTGTAACCTGACGCAGATTTCGCGCTTCTCCGGCGTGACGTTTGACAGCCTGGTGTTTGCGGGCGGCGGCGCAAAGGGCGCCCTGTGGAGCCAGATTTTAAGCGACGTCACCGGCCTGCCGGTGCGCGTGCCGGAAGTCAAAGAGGCAACGGCGCTCGGCTGCGCCATTGCCGCCGGAACGGGCGCGGGGATGTTTGCGGATATGGCCTCGACGGGCGAGCGGCGGGTGAAGTGGAGCCGCGAGTTTACGCCAAACCCGCAGCACCGGGAGCTGTACGACAGCATGATGGAGAAGTGGCAGGCGGTGTACGCGGATCAGCTCGGGCTGGTGGACAACGGGCTGACCACATCGATGTGGCAGGCGCCGGGGTTAGCGCGGGCAGCGACGCCGTAAATAACGCCGGATGGCGCTGCGCTTATCCGTCCTGGGGTTTTGTAGGCCCGGTAAGCGTAGCGCCACCGGGGAAGTTCTTTGAGATCTATCACAATCATTCGATCCCGCTTTTACCTTTCTGCTGCCGCTGGCTAAATTAGTAACTCATCCGACCACATAACAATAATTTTACACTGGAAGAGACTATGAGCCGCTACCCGTCGCTATTCGCCCCCCTCGATCTGGGGTTTACCACCCTCAAAAACCGCGTGCTGATGGGCTCGATGCACACCGGGCTGGAAGAGCGTCCGGACGGAGCCGAGCGCCTGGCAGCCTTCTATGCCGAACGCGCCCGCCACGGGGTGGCGCTGATTGTCACCGGCGGCGTAGCCCCTGCCCCTTCAGGCGTGACGATGGAGGGCGGCGCAGTCCTGAATGATGCGACACAGCTGCCGCATCACCGCATTGTCACGGACGCGGTGCATAACGAAGGCGGCAAAATCGCCCTGCAAATTCTGCATACCGGGCGCTACAGCTATCAGCCAAAGCTGGTTGCGCCATCGGCTATTCAGGCGCCGATTAACCGCTTTACCCCTCACGCCCTCAGCCACGACGAGATCCTGGCGCTGATCGACGATTTTGCCCGCTGCGCCGCGCTGGCGCGTGAGGCGGGCTACGACGGCGTAGAGGTGATGGGCTCTGAAGGCTATCTGATTAACGAATTCCTCGCCGCACGCACCAACCAGCGCGATGACGAATGGGGTGGCGACTATACCCGTCGGATGCGCTTTGCCGTGGAAGTGGTGCGCGCGGTGCGCGAACGTGCGGGCGCGGACTTTATTATTATCTTCCGCCTGTCGATGCTCGACCTGGTAGAGGGCGGCGGCACGTTCGACGAAACCGTGCAGCTGGCGCAGGCGATTGAAGCCGCAGGTGCCACCATCATCAACACCGGGATTGGCTGGCACGAAGCGCGCATCCCGACCATTGCCACACCGGTGCCGCGCGCGGCGTTCAGCTGGGTAACGCGCAAGCTGAAGGGCAAAGTCTCCGTTCCGCTGGTAACGACGAATCGCATTAACGACCCGCAAGTGGCGGACGATGTGATCTCACGCGGCGACGCCGATATGGTCTCGATGGCGCGTCCGTTCCTCGCGGATGCCGAACTGCTCTCCAAAGCGCAAAGCGGCCGTGCGGATGAGATCAACACCTGCATCGGCTGTAACCAGGCCTGTCTGGATCAGATCTTCGCCGGCAAAGTCACCTCATGCCTGGTGAACCCCCGCGCCTGCCATGAAACCAAAATGCCGGTGGTTGCGACGGTCAATAAAAAACGCCTGGCCGTGGTGGGCGCTGGCCCCGCTGGGCTGGCGTTTGCGGTGAATGCCGCCTCGCGCGGGCACAGCGTGACGCTGTTTGATGCGCTGGCGGAGATCGGCGGGCAGTTTAATATCGCCAAACAGATCCCCGGCAAAGAGGAGTTCTATGAAACCCTGCGCTACTACCGCCGGATGATCGATCTGACGGGTGTTGATCTGCGGCTTAACCAGCTTGTCAGCGCGGCGGATCTGCTCGGTTTCGACGAGGTGATCCTCGCGAGCGGGATCGCACCGCGCACGCCTGCAATCGAGGGTATCGATCATCCGAAGGTGTTGAGCTATCTGGACGTATTGCATGACAAAGCGCCCGTTGGCGAGAAGGTGGCGATTATCGGCTGCGGCGGGATCGGCTTTGATACCGCGATGTATTTAAGCCAGCCGGGCGAGGCCACCAGCCAGAACATCGCCGAGTTTTGCGTAGAATGGGGCATTGATACCAGCCTGAGCCAGTCCGGCGGATTACGGCCGGAAGGGCCGCAGCTGCCGAAAAGCCCGCGCCAGATCGTGATGCTCCAGCGTAAGGCCAGCAAGCCGGGTGAAGGGCTGGGCAAAACCACGGGCTGGATCCACCGCGCCACCCTGCTCTCGCGCGGAGTGAAGATGATCCCGGCGGTGAGCTACCAGAAGATCGACGACGACGGGCTGCATGTGCTGATCGGTGGTGAACCGCAGCTGCTGCGCGTGGATCATGTGATTTTGTGCGCCGGACAGGAGCCAAAGCGCGATCTGGCCGATCCGCTGCGCGAAGCGGGTAAAACGGTGCATTTGATCGGCGGGTGCGACGTGGCGATGGAGCTGGATGCGCGGCGGGCGATTGCGCAGGGCACCCAGCTTGCACTGGTTATTTAGCGACGACGCCCCAGCTTCACCGCTTTCAGCACCACAAACTTGTTATTGGTCGCAATGGTGACGCAGTTGCCGAAAATCTTTTTCAGCTTGTGGAAGTAGTCCAGGTGGCGGTTCGCCACGATATACAGCTCGCCGTTGATTTTCAGGCAGCGGCGCGCGTGGTGGAACATCTCCCATGCGACGTTATCCGTCAGGGCGTGCTTCTGGTGGAACGGCGGGTTGCAGAACACGGCGTTGAAGCGGAAAGGCTCAACGCCGGAGAGCGCGTTGTTGATCATAAATTCGCAGCGATCCACCGCTTCCGGCATGTTGATTTCCACGTTCAGACGGCTGGAGGCCACCGCCATCGGCGACTCGTCGCTGAACACCACGCTGGCTTCCGGATTCTTCGCCAGCAGCGTCAGGCCAATCACGCCGTTGCCGCAGCCCAGATCGACAATCTCCCCTTCCAGGTTTTCCGGCAGGTGCTCCATAAAGAAACGCGCCCCAATATCCAGCCCGGTGCGGGAGAAAACGTTCGCATGGTTATGGATGGTCCAGTCGGTGCCTTCCAGTTTCCAGCTCAGCGTCTCCGGCGCGTCGGCCAGCTCAGGTGCGCTGAAGATGCAGTTGATCAGGCGCGCTTTTTTCCAGGCAAGCGTGGTAGTGGTCGGGCCGAGGACCTTCTCGAACAGCTCCAGCGTCGACGTGTGAATATCGCGCGCTTTGGCACCCGCAATGATGCGGGTTTCCGGCGTGACGACTTTACGCAGCGCGCGCAGCTGCTGCTCCAGCAGCGCCATGGTTTTGGGCACTTTGATCAGCACCACGCCCGGCGCCTGCGGGTAGTCCGCGGTGCTGTCGAGGAACTTCACGCTGGACTCGTCGATGTCGTTATGGCGCAGGTTTTCACGCGTCGCCAGCTCGCTTAAGTAGGAATCGCCGATGCTGTACGGCGTGTGCTCTGCCAGGGCGCAGCCCAGGGCACCAAACGCGTCATTCAGGATCAGAACCGGGCCGCGGATTTCAGTCTCATCCAACTGCTGCAGCAGATATTCATCTGCCGCTTCCCACGCCTGAAGCGGGTTTACGTCGTCCGTTTCCGGGAAACGTTTAAGGTTGAGTGAACGGAAACCGTTGTCTAAGTGGCTCATCGGCCCTCCTGAATGGTAAAATTTGGCGTATCCCTGAAAAGGGTGCGTGAGTATACCCGTTTTCGCATTAATTTGGGCTTTTGATGAACCAACTTACTTATCTCCAGGGCTATCCGGAGCATTTACTTTCCCAGGTTCGCAGCCTGATTGCCGAGCAGAAGCTCGGCGCGGTGCTGGAAAAACGCTATCCCGGCACGCACGATTTCGCGACCGATAAGGCCCTCTGGCAGTATACGCAGGATCTGAAAAGCCGGTATCTGAAGAGCGCGCCGCCGATCAACAAGGTGATGTACGACAACAAGATCCACGTGCTGAAAAACGCGCTCGGCCTGCACACCGCCATCTCCCGCGTGCAGGGCGGCAAGCTAAAGGCTAAGGCGGAGATCCGCGTGGCGACGGTTTTCCGTAACGCGCCGGAAGCCTTTCTGCGGATGATCGTGGTGCATGAGCTGGCGCACCTGAAAGAGAAAGAGCACGACAAAGCGTTCTATTCCCTGTGCTGCCACATGGAGCCGCAGTATCACCAGCTGGAGTTTGATACCCGCCTGTGGCTTACGCATTTATCGTTAAATGGTAATGCGGAATAGCGCACTGGTTTTGCAATAATCCCGTGCTACAGTGGCTAAAGGTTCCCCGCTACGGAGTACGTAAACGTTTATGATACGTTTCGCAGTCATTGGAACGAACTGGATCACGCGCCAGTTCGTCGACGCCGCCCACGAAACCGGCAAACTTAAACTCACCGCAGTCTATTCCCGCAGCCTTGAGCAGGCGCAGAGCTTTGCTAACGACTACCTCGTCGAGCATCTCTTCACCTCCCTGGATGAAATGGCGCAAAGCGACGCCATTGACGCGGTCTATATCGCCAGCCCGAACTCCCTGCACTTCCCGCAAACGGCGCTGTTTCTCGGCCACAAAAAGCACGTAATTTGCGAGAAGCCGCTGGCCTCGAATATTGAGGAAGTGGAAGCGGCCATTGCGCTTGCCCGCGAAAACCAGGTGGTGCTGTTCGAAGCGTTCAAAACCGCCAGCCTGCCGAATTTCCTTCTGCTGCAGCAGTCCCTGCCGAAAATTGGCAAAGTGCGCAAAGCCTTTATCAACTACTGCCAGTATTCGTCGCGCTATCAGCGCTATCTGGACGGCGAGAATCCGAATACCTTTAACCCGGCCTTCTCAAACGGCTCGATTATGGATATCGGTTTTTACTGCCTGGCCTCTGCCGTAGCGCTGTGGGGCGAGCCGCACGGCGTTACGGCCACCGCCAGCCTGCTGGAGAGCGGCGTGGATGCACACGGTTTGGTGGTGCTGGATTACGGTGATTTCAGCGTCACGCTGCAGCACTCCAAGGTGAGCGATTCCGTGTTGCCGAGCGAAATTCAGGGCGAAGCCGGGTCGCTGGTCATCGAGAAGATCTCCGAATGCCAGAAGGTGAGCTTCGTGCCGCGCGGCGGCAAAGCGCAGGAACTGACGCAGCCTCAGCATATTAACACTATGCTCTATGAGGCAGAGGTCTTCGCCCGTCTGGTGGAAGACAACGAAGTGAATCACCCAGGCCTTGCGGTTAGCCGCACCACGGCGAAGCTGCAAACCGAGATCCGCCGCCAGACCGGCGTGGTGTTCCCGGCAGACGGCATAGGCGCGGAAGCGATCGCGTAAAGCTGTGTAATGAAACGGCGCAGGCCATTGACGAAACCGATGGTCTGACATATTTTGTTACCTGCAAAGGGGAGTAACTTCTTCGCCGGTGGATCGTCATTACGATGCGTTAAATATGCATCCGGTCGCCGGGCAACCTTCGTGGTTGTAAGTGAGACCTTGCCGGAAGGCGAGGTCTATGCATAAAAAGCTAACGGCTATCGTCTTCTGACCATGGCCGTTTTTGTTTTTTATGTGTAAGGAAAATAGTATGCATTCTGTCGGCACTCCAATGCTGTGGGGCGGATTCGCGGTTGTCGTGCTCATCATGCTGGCGATCGACCTCTTTTTGCAGGGTCGTCGCGGCGAGCACGGCATGAGCGTTAAGCAGGCCGCCGTCTGGTCGCTGGTCTGGGTTACCCTCTCGCTCCTCTTTTGCGCCGCCTTCTGGTGGTATCTGGCCTCGACTGAAGGCCGTGCGGTGGCCGATCCTCAGGCGCTCGCCTTCCTCACCGGTTATCTGATTGAAAAAGCCCTGGCGGTTGATAACGTCTTCGTCTGGCTGATGCTGTTCAGCTACTTTGCTGTGCCTGCAGCCCTGCAGCGCCGCGTGCTGGTCTACGGCGTGCTGGGTGCCATTGTCCTGCGTACCATCATGATCTTCGCCGGCAGCTGGCTAATTACCCAGTTCGAATGGCTGCTGTACGTGTTCGGCGCGTTCCTGCTGTTTACCGGGGTCAAAATGGCGCTGGCGAAAGAAGACGATACCGGTATCGGTGATAAGCCGCTGGTGAAGTGGATCCGTGGTCATCTGCGCATGACGGACAAGATCGAGAGCGAGCACTTCTTCGTGCGTAAGAACGGCCTGCTGTTTGCTACCCCGCTGCTGCTGGTGCTGATTCTGGTCGAGCTGAGCGACGTGATTTTCGCGGTAGACAGCATCCCGGCAATCTTCGCGGTGACGACTGATCCGTTCATCGTGCTGACCTCTAACCTGTTTGCGATCCTCGGCCTGCGTGCGATGTACTTCCTGCTGGCAGGCGCGGCAGAGCGCTTCTCGATGCTGAAGTACGGTCTGTCGGTGATCCTGGTGTTTATCGGTATCAAGATGCTGATCGTGGATTTCTACCACATCCCGATCGCCATTTCGCTTGGCGTGGTGTTCGGCATTCTGCTGGTGACGCTGGTTATCAATACCTGGGTTAACCGCCAGCACGATAAAAAGCAGCAGGCGGAGTAATCCCCTCACCCTAACCCTCTCCTCAAAGGGGAGAGGGTTAACACACTTTTGTGACTCAATAGTTAAAAAATATGATGTGACACGTAAAATCCAGCATTTTACTCTTCCGCCTTTCCCCGCTTTCCTTGATACTCAACCAGGCAAACAAATATTTACATCCTGAAATAAATGTGACTTAGAGCACATCCAGGATGGAACACAATTTCACTTAGGAATTTAGTATGAGCACACAATCTAAGGGCCTGCTTGCGCGTCTGACGCAGGGTAGCCTGGTTAAACAAATCCTGGTAGGTCTGGTTCTGGGTATTCTGCTGGCGCTGGTGTCAAAACCTGCCGCGGAAGCGACGGGGCTTCTCGGAACGCTTTTCGTGGGCGCGCTGAAGGCCGTTGCGCCGGTGCTGGTACTGATGCTGGTCATGGCTTCTATCGCCAATCACCAACACGGACAAAAAACCAACATTCGCCCGATTCTCTTTTTATATCTGCTGGGCACGTTTTCTGCTGCGCTGACCGCAGTGGTCTTTAGCTTCCTCTTCCCCTCCACGCTACATCTGACCTCTGCGGCGGGCGACGTCACGCCGCCTTCAGGCATTGTGGAAGTGCTGCGCGGCCTGCTGATGAGCATGGTTACGAACCCCATTGATGCCCTGCTGAATGCCAACTACATTGGCATCCTGGTGTGGGCGATCGGCCTGGGCTTCGCCCTGCGTCACGGCAACGAAACGACGAAAAACCTGGTCAACGACATGTCCAACGCCGTGACCTTTATCGTTAAGGTCGTGATTCGCTTTGCGCCCATCGGTATCTTCGGCCTGGTGTCGTCTACCCTGGCCACAACCGGCTTTGACGCGCTGTGGGGCTACGCGCAGCTGCTGATAGTGCTGGTCGGCTGTATGCTGCTGGTGGCGCTGGTGATCAACCCGCTGCTGGTGT
This sequence comes from Enterobacter cloacae complex sp. P14RS, assembly GCF_014895895.1. Lineage (NCBI taxonomy): Bacteria > Pseudomonadati > Pseudomonadota > Gammaproteobacteria > Enterobacterales > Enterobacteriaceae > Enterobacter > Enterobacter cloacae complex sp. P14RS. The sequence goes on along the minus strand of NZ_JADBQM010000004.1, from coordinate 126,906 downwards.
TCTGGCAGATCCGCCGTAACCCGTATCCGCTGGTGCTCACCTGCCTGCGCGAGAGCGGCGTATACGCCTTCTTCACCCGCAGCTCGGCGGCAAACATTCCGGTCAACATGGCGCTGGCGGAGAAGCTGAACCTGGATCGCGATACCTATTCCGTGTCGATCCCGCTGGGTGCGACCGTGAACATGGCGGGTGCGGCGATCACCATCACCGTGCTGACCCTGGCGGCAGTGCATACGCTGGGTATTCCTGTGGATCTGCCAACGGCGCTGCTGCTGAGCGTGGTGGCGTCGCTGTGTGCCTGTGGCGCATCCGGCGTGGCGGGCGGTTCGCTGCTGCTGATCCCGCTGGCGTGCAATATGTTCGGCATCCCGAACGAGATCGCCATGCAGGTTGTGGCCGTCGGCTTCATCATCGGCGTGCTGCAGGACTCCTGCGAAACCGCGCTGAACTCCTCTACCGACGTGCTGTTCACCGCAGCGGCCTGTCAGGCGGAAGACGCGCGTTTAGCGAAGAATGCCCTGCGAGGTTAACAGCAAAACGGCAACCCTGAGGTTGCCGTTTTTAGTGTTTGTACCCTCTCCCCGTGGGAGAGGGTCAGGGTGAGGGCATCAGGCCGCACCGATTAAAGTTCAGTAGGTCGGGTAAGCGCTAGCGCCACCCGACAAAACATTTAAAGCGTCACACCACTCTTAAAGATCGCCAGCTCGCGGAAGTCGTTCTTCTCGTTACAGGTCTGCCTGCCGTTAGCAAACTCCACGATAGTGTCCACGAACTCCGTCAGCAGTTGCGGCATCGCTTTGCCGTGGATCAGCTGGCCTGCGTCGAAATCGATCCAGTGCTTTTTCTTCGCCGCCAGCTCGCTGTTGGTGGCGATTTTGACCGTCGGCACAAAACCGCCGTACGGCGTACCGCGACCGGTGCTGAACAACACCATGTGACAACCCGCCCCCGCCAGCGCGCTGGTGGCGACCGCATCGTTACCCGGTGCGCTCAGCAGGTTCAGGCCGTGGGTTTTCAGGCGTTCGCCGTAGCGCAGAACGTCCACCACCTGGCTGGCCCCCGCTTTCTGGGTGCAGCCGAGGGATTTCTCCTCCAGCGTGGTGATTCCGCCCGCCTTGTTCCCCGGCGACGGGTTCTCGTAAATCGGCTGATTGTGGGCAATGAAGTACTGTTTGAAGTCGTTCACCATGGTGACGGTCTTCTCAAACGTCTCTTCGTCACGGCAGTGGCTCATCAGAATGCGCTCCGCGCCAAACATTTCCGGCACTTCGGTCAGCACCGTGGTGCCACCGTTGGCAATCACGTAATCCGAGAAGCGGCCCAGCATTGGGTTAGCGGTAATGCCGGAAAGACCGTCAGACCCGCCGCACTCCAGGCCAAACTTCAGCTCACTCAGCCTGCCCGGCTCGCGCCTGTCGTGGCGCATCACCTCATACAGCTGATGCAGCTGCTCAACGCCCGCTTCCACTTCGTCGTCCTGATGCTGGCACACCATGAAGTGAACGCGCTCAGGGTCGAATTCTCCCAGCGTCTCGCGGAAGGCGTCGACCTGGTTGTTCTCGCAGCCGAGGCCGATCACCAGCACCGCGCCCGCATTCGGGTGGCGCACCATGTTTTGCAGCATGGTGCGGGTGTTAATGTGGTCATCACCCAGCTGGGAGCAGCCGTAGGTGTGGCTGAACAGATGTACCCCGTCGATGCCCTCGGCATCGTGGGTCTCCTTCAGAAAGCGGGTCTGGATCTGACGCGCAATGCCGTTCACGCAGCCGACGGTCGGCAGGATCCACAGCTCGTTGCGGATCCCCACATCACCGTTTGCGCGACGGTAGATTTGCACCTCACGATCCTCCGCCTGCACGCCTGCCTTCGGTAGTTCAGGCTGATAGCTGTACTCGTCCAGATCGCTGAGATTGGTGCGGGTATTGTGGGAATGAATATATTCACCCGGTGCAATATCCGCCAGCGCATGGCCGATGGGCAAACCGTACTTCACCACGTTCTCCCCTTTTGCAATGGGGATCAGGGCAAACTTGTGTCCACGTCCAATGGCCTGGCACAACGTGACCGACTGGTTTTCGAAGGCCACTTCCGTCCCTTCGGTTAAATCTGCCAGCGCGACGGCCACGTTATCCAGCGAATGGATTTTGATGTATTGCATATCAACCTCAGACGGCCTTAGTTCAGTTCAATGGCGAAGTAGTCACGCGCATTGTTAAAGCAGATGTTTTTCACCATGTCGCCCAGCAGCTGGAGATCTGCTGGCGCTTCACCCGCATGCACCCAGCGGCCAATCATCTGGCACAGGATGCGGCGGAAATATTCATGACGGGTATAGGACAGGAAGCTGCGGCTGTCGGTCAGCATACCCACGAAGCGGCTTAACAGACCGAGCTGCGCCAGCTGCGTCATCTGACGCTCCATGCCGTCTTTCTGATCGTTGAACCACCAGCCGGATCCGAACTGCATCTTGCCCGGCATACCTTCGCCCTGGAAGTTGCCCACCATGGTGCCCAGCACTTCGTTATCGCGCGGGTTCAGGCAGTAGAGAATGGTTTTCGGCAGCAGGTTTTGCTCGTTCTGTTTGCTCAGCAGTTTTGACAGCTCTTCCGCCAGCGGGCGGTCGTTGATGGAGTCAAAGCCCACGTCCGCGCCCAGCAGTTTGAACTGGCGCTGGTTGTTATTGCGCAGCGCGCCGATATGGTACTGCTGTACCCAGCCGCGACGGGCGTATTCCGCGCCGAGGAACACCAGCACCGCGGTTTTGAACTGCGCCACTTCATGCTGGCTAAGCGATTCACCGGAGAGGCGACGCGCCAGGATGCTGTCCAGTTCGGCTTCGTTGGATTCCGCGAACAGCACCACGTCCAGCGCGTGGTCAGAGACTTTACAGCCGTGCGCCGCGAAGTGGTCCAGACGTTTGGTCAGCGCGGTTTGCAGATCGGCGAAACGACGGATGTCGGTATCGGACACTTCCGCCAACTTCGCCATATAGTCGTTGAACGTGGCCTGCTCAATATTGAAGGCTTTGTCCGGGCGCCAGCTTGGCAGCACTTTAATGTCAAAAGAGGCGTCTTTGGCGACAACGGCATGATGCTCCAGGGAGTCAATCGGATCGTCGGTGGTGCCCACCATCTTCACGTTCATCTGCTTCATGATGCCGCGCGCGGAGAAGTTATCCTGCGCCAGCAGTTCGTTGCACTGGTCCCAGATTTCATCCGCCGTAGCGGGAGAAAGCAGCTTGCCGGTGATGCCAAACGGACGGCGTAGTTCGAGGTGCGTCCAGTGGTAAAGCGGGTTGCCGATAGTGTGCGGAACGGTCGCCGCCCAGGCGTCGAACTTCTCGCGATCGGTCGCGTCGCCGGTACACAGGCGCTCGGCCACGCCGTTGGTGCGCATTGCGCGCCATTTATAGTGGTCACCCTTCAGCCAGATATCATACAGGTTTTTGAAACGGTAATTTTCGGCAACCTGCTGCGGCGGTAAGTGGCAGTGGTAGTCGAAAATCGGCTGGTCTTTAGCGTAGTCGTGGTACAGGCGGCGGGCAAATTCGGTATCTAACAGAAAATCGTCGGTCATAAACGGCGTCATTATCGTCTTCCTCATTACGGGAGCGTCAGAAAGCGTATGTTCATATGCTGCAAAGTTATCACACCAATTTCCACCCACCGAAGCTTTTTTCGTGAGTGAGATCAATAAACGCTAACAAATAAATTACCCTCAATGGGGTAAATTCTTCTACAGGCCGCGCCGCTTCTGGCTTTGCGCGCAGCGATTAATGTCCCTACAAAGAATCATACATTTGTGATGTCACTCACCTTTTAAAGTTGTATGACAAGTTATCGTTTCGCCGTCGCAAACACTAAGCCGACGGAATGCGTTACCGGTGTGAGACACATCGGATTTAACGGTACGGATACCGACTTATGCACGCTTACTTATGGCAAGGTTCGGGCCGTTCCGGGACATTCTCCCGGCTACGCCCCTCCCGTTACACAACTGCTCCCGGCAACGGTTGAGAGGTTGCCGTGCTCTGGCGCGGAAATAACATAACGATGAGGTTTTAGATGCGTAAAATTAGAGGGTTACGTTGGTATATGATCGCGCTGGTGACGCTGGGCACCGTGCTGGGCTACCTGACACGTAACACCGTGGCAGCCGCGGCGCCAACGTTGATGGAAGAGCTGCATATCTCCACGCAGCAATACTCTTACATCATCGCGGCCTATTCTGCCGCTTACACCGTCATGCAGCCTGTTGCTGGGTATGTTCTCGATATTCTGGGTACCAAAATCGGCTATGCCTTCTTCGCCATCGCCTGGGCGGTATTCTGCGGTGCAACCGCACTGGCAGGCAGCTGGGGCGGCCTGGCGCTGGCCCGTGGCGCGGTCGGTGCGGCAGAAGCCGCAATGATCCCGGCAGGGCTGAAAGCCAGCTCTGAGTGGTTCCCGGCAAAAGAGCGTTCCATCGCGGTGGGTTACTTCAACGTGGGCTCGTCCATCGGCGCAATGATTGCGCCGCCGCTGGTGGTGTGGGCCATCGTGATGCACAGCTGGCAGATGGCATTCATTATCTCTGGCGTGCTGAGCTTTGCCTGGGCAATGGCGTGGCTGGTTTTCTATAAACACCCGCGCGATCAGAAAAAACTCTCCGAGGAAGAACGCGAATACATTATTGGTGGTCAGGAAGCGCAGCATCAGACCAACAATGGCAAGAAGATGTCCGTCTGGCAGATCCTGGGCACCCGTCAGTTCTGGGGTATCGCCCTGCCGCGCTTCCTGGCTGAACCGGCCTGGGGCACCTTCAACGCGTGGATCCCACTGTTTATGTTTAAAGTCTACGGCTTTAACCTGAAAGAGATCGCGATGTTCGCCTGGATGCCGATGCTGTTCGCTGACCTGGGCTGTATTGTAGGCGGCTACCTGCCACCACTGTTCCAGCGCTGGTTTGGGGTGAACCTGATTGTTTCCCGTAAGATGGTGGTGACCATGGGCGCCCTGCTGATGATTGGCCCGGGCATGATCGGCCTGTTCACCAGTCCGTATGTGGCTATCGCCCTGCTGTGCATCGGTGGTTTTGCGCACCAGTCCCTGTCCGGCGCGCTGATTACGCTCTCCTCTGACGTCTTCGGTCGCAACGAAGTGGCCACCGCCAACGGCCTGACCGGGATGGCCGCGTGGACCGCGAGTACGATGTTCGCGCTGGTCGTCGGCGCGCTGGCGGATACCATCGGCTTCAGCCCGCTGTTCGCGGTGCTGGCAATCTTCGACCTGATGGGCGCGGTGGTTATCTGGACGGTGCTGAAAAGCAAATCCGCAGAGGAGCTGGCGAAAGAGTCTCTCGGGCGACCGGCTACGCAGAGTTAGCGAAAATGCGTTTTACCGAAGCCGCCCCCGGGCGGCTTTTTTAATGGCAAAATCTGGAGAGTATTCCGTGAAAGTGGTATAACAAATCATCTGCCGTACCCTGCCTGGAGCGCATATGGAAATCACCGAACCACGTCGTTTATATCAACAACTTGCTGCCGAGCTGAAAGATCGCATCGAGCAAGGGGTCTATCTTGTCGGTGATAAACTTCCCGCCGAGCGCTTTATCGCGGATGAAAAAAGCGTAAGCCGAACCGTGGTGCGCGAAGCGATTATCATGCTGGAAGTGGAAGGCTACGTTGAGGTACGCAAAGGTTCCGGCATTCACGTTATTTCTAATCAGCCTAAACACTCTCCGGTGGCGGATGAAAGTCTAGAATTCGCCAGCTACGGTCCGTTTGAGCTGCTCCAGGCTCGCCAGCTGATCGAAAGCAATATTGCCGAATTTGCCGCCACGCAGGTGACCAAGCAGGACATCATGAAGCTGATGGAGATTCAGGAGAACGCTCGCAAGGAAAAATGTTTCCGTGATTCCGAGTGGGACCTGCAGTTTCACGTTCAGGTCGCCCTGGCAACCCAGAATACGGCGCTGGCGGCAATCGTTGAGAAAATGTGGACTCAGCGCGTACACAACCCGTACTGGAAAAAACTGCACGATCATATTGATTCCCGTACCGTGGACAACTGGTGTGACGACCATGATCAAATTCTTAAGGCGCTGATTCGTAAAGATCCCCACGCCGCGAAGCTCGCCATGTGGCAGCACCTGGAAAACACCAAGCTGATGCTCTTCAATGAAACCAGCGACGACTTCGAATTTAACGCTGACCGCTATCTTTTTGCCGATAATCCTGTCGTTCATCTCGATACGGCCCCGAGCGGCGCAAAATAGGCGACCTTTCTACCGGCAGGCGCTTCGCTGCGCCTCCCCGGCTGAATGGGTAAGCAAAACATATATAGTGTCAGCCTTTGTAAAATCCCTCGCTCACTTTCAGGGCTTACGCCAAAATCACCTCACCCTGCAAATTCTGTGACGCAGAACGTTGGGCTTTGTTACAATTGGATTCACTTCGTTATTTTGAAAGTTAGTGCTTGCTAACCAGCCAATTAACAGGGAACAGTGTTGGCCACACCGCAATGTGTCCGCGAGCGACCATAATGAAATCACAACAATGTCGCCGTGCTGTTTGTCCCGGATAACAGGCGAGACGTTAACCGATTTCCAGGAACACTGAATGGAACTTTTGACCCAACTGCTGCATGCCCTTTGGGCGCAGGATTTTGAAACGCTGGCCAACCCTTCCATGATTGGCATGCTCTATTTTGTCTTGTTTATGATTCTGTTCCTTGAGAATGGTTTGCTGCCTGCAGCCTTCTTGCCGGGTGACAGTTTGCTGGTGCTTGTCGGCGTGCTGTGTGCTAAAGGCGCAATGGCGTTCCCGCAAACCATTTTATTACTGACCGTCGCGGCCAGCCTTGGCTGCTGGGTGAGCTATATCCAGGGAAGATGGCTGGGCAATACCCGAATAGTACAGAACTGGCTTTCCCATCTGCCTGCGCACTATCACCAGCGGGCACACCACCTGTTCCATAAGCATGGGCTTTCCGCGCTGCTGATTGGCCGCTTTATCGCCTTTGTGCGCACCCTGCTGCCCACCATTGCCGGGCTGTCCGGGTTGAGCAGCGCACGCTTCCAGTTCTTCAACTGGATGAGCGGCCTGTTATGGGTTCTGATCCTGACGACGCTGGGCTATGCACTGGGTAAGACGCCGGTCTTCATGAAATATGAAGATCAGCTGATGTCCTGCCTGATGCTGCTACCTGTTGTTCTGCTGGTCTTCGGCCTGATCGGCTCGCTGGTTGTCCTGTGGAAGAAAAAATACGGAGCGCGAGGTTAACGATGGTTATCTCACCGCTCGCCATGCGCCGCTTTGCCTGTGCCTTTATTGCACTGGTGATGCTCAGCGCCGTACTGCTGGCCTGGAACACGCTTTCACATCAGGACGCTACGCTGGCCATTCGCCCGGTAAACCAGGGGGGCGGTGTGCCTGACGGTTTTTCTGTCTGGCATCATCTGGATGCAAACGGCATCCGCTTTAAAAGCATCACCCCTCAGGACGATGTTTTACTGATTAAGTTTGATTCCCGTGCGCAGAGCGCTGCCGCGAAAGCGGTTCTTGACCGTACGCTGCCGCACGGCTATATCATTGCCCAGCAGGAAGATGACAACCCGCCAGCCGCGTGGTTATCATTGATTCGCGATACGTCGCATCGGTTTGGATAACTTCCTGGATTCCGAATCTTTTCACTCACTTTGGTGAATCCCCCGTTTACTTACTATGCTTAAGTACGCGGAGCACCCCTCGAATGTACTCCGCATCATTTTGGATAGCGGCTAACCCCGCAGCACAATGGAAGGTTTCGATAATGAAATTCCGCATGACCCTGGCTCTGGCCCTTTTTTCTTTAAGCACAACGACCTTCGCAAACTCTCTCTGTCTGGAGAAAGAACAGGATATTCAGCGTGAGATCGGTTATGCCGAAAAGCATAACAATCAGCACCGTGTTGATGGTCTCAAAAAAGCGCTGAGCGAAGTGAAAGCGAACTGTTCAGACAGCAAGCTGCGTGCCGATCACCAAAAGAAAATCGCTGAACAGAAGGACGAGATAGCCGAGCGCCGTCAAGACCTGCAGGAAGCGAAAGAGAAAGGGGATGCGGAAAAAATTGCTAAGCGCGAGAAGAAGTTGAAAGAGGCGCAGGACGACCTGAAAGCGCTGGAAGCTCGCGATTATTGAGTTAACGGAAATCTCAACAGGAGACAATCATGTCAAAAGATACGACGTCTGAACATCTGCGCGCTGAACTGAAATCCCTGGCCGATACCCTTGAAGAGGTGCTGAACTCCTCTGCCGATAAGTCGAAAGAAGAAGTAAGCAAGCTGCGCAGTAAAGCGGAGCAGGCGCTGAAAGAGAGCCGCTACCGCCTGGGTGAAACCGGTGATGCACTGGCGAAACAGACCCGTGAAGCGGCTGCGCGCGCAGATGAATATGTGCGCGACAATCCATGGACGGGAGTTGGTATTGGTGCCGCAGTGGGTGTGGTACTGGGTGTCCTGCTGACGCGTCGTTGATATGGAAGATCCTCGTCACGCACAAGGGCCTGCTAATAACGTCCTCGGCATCGGCCAGCGTATTTTAACGACGCTGGTTGGGATTGCCGAAACGCGCGTCCGGCTGGCAGTGGTCGAACTGGAAGAGGAGAAAGCGAACCTCTTCCAGATGCTGCTGATGCTCGGGCTGACCATGCTCTTCGCCGCGTTTGGTCTGATGAGCCTGATGGTGTTAATCATCTGGGCAATTGACCCGCAGTATCGACTTAACGCGATGATTGCCACGACCGTCGTTCTGCTGGTCGCGGCGCTGATTGGCGGCATATGGACGATGCGTAAAGCGCGCAGGTCCACTTTCCTGCGCCACACGCGCCAGGAACTGGCTAACGATCGCGCCCTGCTGGAGGATGACAAGCCGTGAGCGATAAAGCGGAACGTCAGAAGCGAAAAGCGTACCTGTTAAGTCAGATCCAGCAGCAGCGGCTGGATCTGTCTGCCAGCCGCCGTGACTGGATCGACGCGACGCGACGGTTTGACCGTGGCTGGAACACCTTCCTGAGCCTGCGTTCGTGGGCGCTGGTCGGCAGCAGCGTGATGGCTATCTGGACGGTTCGTCATCCGAATATGCTCATCCGCTGGGCCCGACGCGGCTTTGGTGCCTGGAGCGCCTGGCGTCTGGTCAAAGCAACGTTGCGGCAACAACAGCTGCGGTGATAAACGCAAAACGGTAACTCAGGTTACCGTTTTTTGTTTTTGCCCTTCTCCCCGTGGGCTGAGGGCACCAGCGCGCACCTGCCCTTACTCAATATCTTTGAAGAAGATTGACAGTTTTCCTTGCTAACAATTGCTACCCGCCCCGTTTACACTCCTCTCCATCGACAGCAGAGCCGCGGTATCTACGCGGAATTGCAGACAAATAATGTTCAGCCGCTTATGTGGTTTCCTGGAGAGTAAAATGAAAAAATTAGAAAATGTTGGTGTACTGGTCGCGCGTATTCTGATGCCAATTCTGTTTATCGTGGCAGGTTGGGGCAAAATTACCGGTTATGCGAGTACCCAGCAGTATATGGAAGCCATGGGCGTTCCGGGGTTCCTGCTGCCGCTGACCATTCTGCTTGAGTTTGGCGGCGGCCTGGCGGTTCTGTTCGGCTTCCTGACCCGCACCACAGCGCTGTTTACCGCAGGCTTCACCCTGCTGACCGCGTTCATCTTCCACAGCAACTTTGCTGAAGGCGTGAACTCACTGATGTTTATGAAAAACCTGACCATCGCGGGTGGCTTCCTGCTGCTGGCGATCACCGGTCCAGGCGCATACAGCATCGACCGCGTTCTGAATAAGAAATGGTAAGCACGCTATACTGAATAAACACAAAGCGAGGAGACATCTCCTCGCTTTTGCTATCTGACGGAGGAGTAAAAAATGGGACAACTCGTAGACGGCGTCTGGCAGGATGTCTGGTATGACACCAAATCCACCGGTGGACGCTTTAAGCGCTCTGTTTCGGCCTTCCGTAACTGGCTGACCGCCGACGGCGCACCCGGCCCGAGTGGCGAAGGGGGCTTTGCGGCGGAGAAAGATCGTTATCATCTTTATGTTTCCCTCGCCTGCCCGTGGGCGCACCGCACGCTGATCGTGCGCAAGCTTAAAGGGCTCGAATCTTTGATTCCGGTTTCGGTGGTGAACCCATTGATGCTGGAAAACGGCTGGACGTTTGACAGTGATTTCCCCGCCGCGACCGGTGATGACCTGTATCACCACGATTTCCTCTACCAACTCTACCTGCGCGCCGATCCGCACTACACCGGGCGCGTGACCGTGCCGGTGCTGTGGGACAAGAAAAACCAGACGATAGTCAGCAATGAGTCCGCGGAAATCATCCGCATGTTCAATACCGCGTTTGATGCGCACGGCGCCCGCGCCGGGGATTACTACCCGGTCGAGCTACGCGAGAAAATTGACGAGCTGAACAGCTGGATTTACGACAACGTCAACAACGGCGTCTATAAGGCCGGTTTCGCCACCAGCCAGGAAGCCTATGACGAAGCGGTCGGAAAGGTGTTTGAATCGCTGGAGCGCCTGGAGCAGATCCTGGGCCAGCATCGCTACCTGACGGGCGATCGCCTGACGGAAGCGGACATTCGCCTGTGGACCACGCTGGTTCGCTTTGACCCGGTCTATGTCACCCACTTTAAGTGCGATAAACACCGCATCAGCGACTACCTGAACCTGTATGGTTTCCTGCGAGACATCTACCAGATGCAGGGGATCGCGGAGACGGTCAATTTTGACCATATTCGCACCCACTATTTCCGCAGCCATAAGACCATCAACCCGACGGGCATCATCTCCATTGGCCCGTGGCAGGATCTGGATGAACCGCACGGGCGCGACGTGCGTTTCGGATAATTATTTAGGGAATCAATTGATTCCCTTTTTTAATTCACAGCATACATCTATCCTTACCTCGATCGCTTAGAAAACAAGTGATTGACTGATTAAGAGGCAAGGAAAATGGACTGGTATTTAAAAGTACTGCGCAACTACGTTGGATTTGGTGGCCGCGCCCGCCGCAAAGAGTACTGGATGTTCGTTCTGGTGAACTTCGTCCTGATTATGGTGCTGGGCATCGTGGATAAAATCCTCGGCTGGGAGCGCGCCGGCGGTGAAGGTGTACTCACTACGATTTATGGCTTGCTGGTTTTGCTGCCTTCATGGGCCGTGCTGTTTCGTCGTCTCCACGACACCGATCGTTCGGCGTGGTGGCTGCTGTTGCTGTTAATCCCGCTTGTCGGCTGGATCGTGATTTTAATTTTCAACTGTCAGAGCGGGACGCCGGGCGAAAACCGCTTTGGTCCGGATCCTAAGATCGGCGCGTAAATTACTGCCCGGTGGCGCTTACGCTTACCGGGCCTGCTCGCTTATTTGTTGTGATGCGCAAAGAGCTTTGGAATTTCGCGCAGGCACCACGATTTGGCTTCGCCCATGCTGTCGCGGCGCCACGCCATAATAATGTCCACTTCGCTGGTGTACTCCGGGCTCACCACCCTCAGTCGCCCTTCCGCAATATCTTTTTCGACAAACGGATAGGGCATCGTCGCCACGCCCAAACCGGCCAGCAGCGCCTGCCGCTTGTCTTCCAGTGACGTGACCGTCAGACGCGGCTGTTTATCCAGCAGCTGAACCGTCAGCACCGGACGCTCGCGCGCGGTATCCGCCACCGCCACGCCGCGGTACTTCACGCGCGTCACTTCAGAGAGCGGCTCCGGCTCCTGGTGAATCGGGTGATCCGGCGCGGCGACGTAGACGTTCATGACGCTGTAGAGCTTGCGCGAGTTGATTTCTGACGATGAGCGGAAATGCATGTCAGGCGCAATGACGATATCCGCCCTGCCCGTCTCCAGACGCTCCCACGCCCCGGCCAGCACCTCGGTGATGATCGACAGCTGCGTATTGGCCTTCGCCGCCAGGCGGTCCACCAGCGGGAACAGCGCTTCGGTCGGAACCAGCGCTTCGGTGACTAACGTCAGGTGGGTTTCCCAGCCTCGCGCCAGCGCTTCGGCGTCCGTGGTGAGCTTGTCCGCCGCTTCCAGCAGCACGCGACCTCGCTCCAGCAGCATCCGCCCCACGTTGGTGAATTTTGTTCGATGACCGGAGCGATCGAAGAGCACGACGTCCAGCTCTTCCTCCAGTTTTTGCATGGTGTAGCTTAGCGCAGACGGAACGCGCCCCAGTTCATCTGCCGCCGCGGCAAAGCTGCCGCGCCGGTCAATCGCGTCCATGACGCGAAGCGCCTCAAGCGTCAATGCTCTCTCTTTAGCCATCTCGTTCTCATTCAGGAAATTTGAACATACCGGGCAGAATATCTGGCTAACAATGCAGCGTCCATACCTTTACCATTGTTTTAGTGTAAAGAGAGGTCAAGTTTATGATTACGACAAGAACAGCGAAACAGTGCGGACAAGCCGATTTCGGTTGGCTGCAGGCCCGCTACACCTTTTCCTTTGGACACTACTTTGACCCTAAACTCCTCGGTTACGCTTCACTGCGCGTGTTGAACCAGGAAGTGCTCGCCCCGGGCGCCTCCTTCCAGCCGCGTACGTATCCGAAAGTCGATATCCTGAACCTGATCCTGGAAGGCGAGGCAGAATACCGCGATAGCGAGGGCAATCATGTCCAGGCAAAGGCTGGCGAAGCGTTGTTAATTTCCACGCAGCCGGGCATCAGCTACAGCGAGCATAACCTCAGCAAAGACAAAACGCTGACGCGCATGCAGCTGTGGCTCGACGCCTGCCCTGAGCGAGAAAACCCGCTGGTGCAGAAAATAGATCTGAAGGGCGATAAACAGCAGCTGATTGCCTCGCCTGACGGCAGCAAGGACAGCTTGCAGCTGCGACAGCAGGTATGGCTGCACCATATCGAACTGAAAAAAGGTGAACAGGCAAGCTTCCAGCTGCACGGCCCGCGCGCCTATTTGCAGTCCATTCACGGTACGGTGCATGCGGTAACGCACGCGGAAGAGAAAGAAGCGCTCACCTGCGGCGACGGGGCGTTTATTCGTGACGAAGCGAATATCACCCTGGTGGCAGATACGCCGCTGCGCGCGCTGCTGATTGATTTGCCGGTGTAAGAGTTGCTCGATCGGTCCCTCTCCCCTTTGGGAAGAGGGACGAATGCCAATCGCTACACCTTACTCGCCATAATCTCAATAATCTGCCGGTCCGTTGCCTGCATTGAGCGGCACGCCAGCGCGCACAGGTTCGCGATCGACTGCTCCACGTCGTGCGCTACAATCCCCTCGTTGCCCGTCACGCCCGACTCATCCAGCGCCATCATCACGGCTTTCCAGGCGCTGGTGACGCTGGTCGAGACTTTCATGGCGCAACTGTTAGACGCCCCGTCGCAGATCATCCCGCTGACGTCACCGATCATACTGCCGATGGCCATTGCAATCGTCTGATAGCTTCCGCCCAACAGCCACGCCATTCCTGCGGCGGCCCCCATACCGGCCGTTGTCGCCGCACACAGCGCGGACAAACGCGGAAGCTGGTAATGGATGTAGATAGCCGACAGATGCGAGAGCATCAGCGCCCGCGCCAGCCATTCGTCATCGGCCTGAACATGTTCAGCGACCACGACAACCGGCATGGTGGCTGTAATCCCCTGATTCCCGGAGCCCGAGTTGCTCATCGCCGGCAGCGTCGCGCCGCCCATGCGGGCATCCGAGGCCGCGCTGGTGCGGATAACGATGTCTGAACCCAGATCCTGCGCCATCCATCCGCGTGCGCGCTGCTTATTGAGGGTGGTGCCAATGTGTAGCCCCCACTTCCCGCTAAGCCCTTCACGAGAGAGCGCGTCGTTCAGTTGCCCTGCTTCCAGGATAAAGCGGATCGCCTCGAACGGTACCTGTTCGACAAACTCCAGGATCTGCGAGAGCGTGGTGTTTGACAGTACAGCCAGCGGATCGTTACTTACCTCGGCCTGCCGCTCGTCAAGACTGAAGCGCGTTTCGCCGTGACAAACCACCTCCACCACGCGGGTATGTCCGCCCGCAATGGTCACCATGGCCGAGGCCTCACCGGCGTAGACGCAGGCACGTGAATAGAGGATCTCATCGCACGGCTCCTGCAATTTCACCTGCACCAGACCGGCGTTAAGCATTGCTTTGGCCCGCGCCAGCGCATCGGCGGTGACATCTTTCAGCACCTCCAGCCCCGCCTGCGCATTGCCACCGATGGCACCCAGCGCCGCCGCAATGGGCAACCCGACCATGCCGGTGCCCGGCACCGTTACGCCAAGCCCGTTCTTCATCAGATTCGGCGATACCCACGCCTCAATCTTCGTGACGTCGCCAGGCAGTTGCTCTGCGGCAATCGCACAGGCAAGGGCCAGAGAAACGGGCTCGGTGCACCCCAGCGCAGGCTTAACTTCTTCCTGCACTACGCGAATAAATTGATTCCATAAAGGATGAGTTTGCTCAGACATCGTTACGACCTTATTTGCCCTCAGGAAAATGCGAGGAAAGGAGAAACACAAAGCAGCAGCCCGGTGATGACAATAATCACCAGCGATACGCCCTTATATTTATGCAGCGCCGGTACCTTGTAGACCAGCCACGCAGGGATCAGGCAGCCCACCATGCCGAAGATGGGGCTACAGATAGAGGTGAAGCTCAGTACCGGCGCGTTTAACACGATCGCGCTCCAGGCCAGCAGGATAGCGAACAGCATGATCCCGCGCTGGACGATGCTTTCATTAATACGTTCAGCCGGCATTTTACGGCGCAGGATATTCATCACGATCCCCTGCGTGGCTTCGCGGAAGCCGAGATAGACACCGAAGAAGGCGGTCATCACGGCAAAAATATTGAGGATCACGCTGACGATTTTGACCCAGCCCGCGCCGTCGCCGCTGATAAACTGCGCCGCAATCGCCAGGGCGGAAATGTTCTGCTCGTAGGCTTTCACCGCTTCGTCGTGTCCCATCGCCAGGGTGAAAGAGACGGCGTAGAAGAAGACCGTGACAAACAGTATGCCAAAGGCGATATTCATCGCCCGCAGCGCCTTATGACGCGCCACCTCAACGGATTTTTCCCGTGAACGATAGGAAATCACCATCGGGCTTAAGGTCTGAATAAACAGAATGGAGGTTAAGGTAAAGGGCAGCGTAATAATGGCATTTTTTATCAGCAACCCCATTGGCGGCAGCATGCCCACGTTGGCTAAATGCCAGAGACCAATCATCGAAAGCCCCAGCGCCGCCACCACAAATAATTTGGTCAGCACCATCAGACTGGAGACTTTAAACAGCAGCTTTTCACCACGCGAAGAGATGGCGACCAGAATACAGATCAGGAATAAGCCGTAGAAGGGATTTTCCGACAGCAACCCCTCGGTGACACCGAAGGTGTGCAAATAGGATGCGCTGTCGTTGGTGATAGCCGTGGAATAGACAAACATCCAGATGACCAGCATCACGAAATAGAGCGCACCTAATAAGATGCCCCAGTTTTTACCTAAATAACCGCTAATCACGCTCGGGTAGTCTTTACATTCCGGGGATTCCGCCAGCGTATTAATAAATAATCGCTGGAAGAGGTACATGGCCGGATAGCCAATAATCGAGGAGAGCAAAAAGACCCACAGCCCCATTAATCCAACCTGCACCGGAAGAAAAACGATTCCCGCGCCGATGGCCATCCCGATACTCATGATGACCCAGCCCGTGTCGGTGCTGTCGAATTTGATCGCCTCTCGCCATTCGCTTTCGCTCATTCCCGCCCGCCTTGCCGCAGGGGAATCACTCACAATCACACTGCTGTTTGTTGCCATATTCATTGGGCACTCGCTTATTTTGTAGGGTAAACAATTGTTTTTATTAGGTTCCGATCGCCAGCGATTGCGATTCAGAGAGCAGCAGGTGTTTGTTATTGGTGTGAGAAAATCATAGCCGGAGAAAGGGAGAAAAAAGTCACAATTTTTATAGGGATTTCCTGACGCTGGAGTAAAAATTGCTACTGGAGGTGTAAACGAGGAGGGTATTTTCTAAATGTGACAGTATTCACGAAATTAAAAGCCTCCTCTAAGGAGGAGGCACAATGGCAATTGGAATTACATCGCCTGCGTAAACGTACGCGAAATCACGTCCTGCTGCTGCTCGCGCGTCAGAGCGTTAAACCGTACCGCATAGCCGGATACGCGGATGGTCAGGTTCGGGTAGTTCTCCGGATGGGCAATGGCATCCAGCAGCATCTCCCGGTTCATGACGTTGACGTTCAGGTGCTGCCCGCCCTCAATAGACGCTTCGTGATGGAAGTACCCATCCAACAACCCCACCAGGTTGGTTTTGCGCACCAGTTCATCCTTGCCCAGCGCCTGCGGCACAATGGAGAAGGTATAGGAGATCCCGTCTTTCGCGTAGGTAAACGGCAGCTTGGCGACCGACGTTAGCGAAGCCACCGCCCCTTTCCTGTCGCGACCGTGCATCGGGTTGGCGCCAGGCGCAAACGGCGTGCCGCCGCGGCGTCCGTCCGGCGTGTTGCCCGTTTTCTGGCCGTAGACCACGTTGGAGGTGATAGTCAGGATCGACTGAGTCGGCACCGCGTTGCGATACGTCGGCAGCGCCTGGATCTTCTTCATAAATCGCTCCACCAGGTCGCAGGCGATGCTGTCCACGCGATCGTCATTATTGCCGTACTGCGGATAGTCGCCTTCTATGACGAAGTCCACCGCCAAACCGGTGTGGTCGCGCACTGGTTTCACCGTGGCGTACTTAATCGCCGACAGGGAATCCGCCGCCACCGACAGCCCGGCAATGCCGCAGGCCATGGTGCGATAGACGTCACGATCGTGCAGCGCCATCAGCGAGGCTTCGTAACTGTACTTATCATGCATGTAGTGAATGAGATTCAGCGCGCTGATGTACTGCACCGCCAGCCAGTCCATAAAGTGGTCGAGGCTCGCCATCACGGTGTCGTAATCCAGCACCTCATCCAGCAGCGGCTCGGTTTTCGGGCCGACCTGGATCTTCAGCTTCTCGTCCACCCCGCCGTTGATCGCGTACAGCAGCGTTTTAGCAAGGTTGGCGCGTGCGCCAAAGAACTGCATCTGCTTGCCGATCACCATCGGGCTGACGCAGCAGGCAATGGCGTAGTCGTCGCTGTTGAAGTCGGCGCGCATAAGATCGTCGTTCTCATACTGCAGCGACGAGGTGACGATCGACACCTGCGCGGCGTATTTCTTAAACGCGATCGGCAGCTGTTCGGACCAGAGGATCGTCAGGTTCGGCTCCGGCGCGGGCCCCATGGTATGAAGGGTATGCAGGTAGCGGAAGCTGTTTTTTGTCACCAGCGTACGGCCATCCAGCCCCATGCCGCCGATCACTTCCGTGGCCCAGATCGGATCGCCGGAGAAGAGCGTGTCGAACTCCGGCGTGCGCAGGAAGCGCACCATGCGGATCTTCATGATGAAGTGGTCGATCAGCTCCTGGGCCTGCACCTCGTTCAGCCGCCCCGCCTGCATGTCGCGTTCAATGTAGATATCAAGGAACGAGGCCGTGCGCCCCAGCGACATCGCCCCGCCGTTCTGGGATTTCACTGCGGCAAGGTAGGCAAAGTAGACCCACTGCACCGCTTCCTGCGCGTTCATCGCCGGACGTGAAATATCAAAGCCATAATTCGCCGCCATCTGCTGGATCTGCAGCAACGCACGCTTATGCTCCGCCAGCTCCTCGCGCAGGCGGATCGTCGCCTCCAGATCTTCACCGCGCTCCAGCCTGCCCTGCAGATCGGCAAACTGCAGTTCACGCTCGCGCACCAGATAGCTGATGCCGTACAGCGCCACGCGGCGGTAATCGCCGATAATGCGCCCGCGCCCGTAGCCGTCCGGCAGACCGGTCAGCACGCCAGATTTACGGCAGCGCATCATCTCCGGGGAGTAAACGTCAAACACGCCCTGGTTGTGGGTTTTACGCAGGTCGGTAAACAGGTATTCGAACTGCGGATCCATTTCCCGCCCGTAGGCTTCGAACGAGCTGCGGATCATGTTGATCCCGCCGTACGGATGCAGGGCGCGCTTGAGCGGCTTGTCGGTTTGCAGGCCGACGATCGTCTCAAGATCCTGGTCGATATAGCCCGGTCCGTGGGCGGTAATGGTGGTGGCAATGTTGGTGTCGAAATCCACCGGGGCGTGGGTGGCATTCTCCTGGCGAATGCCGACCATCACCTTCTGCCACAGCGCCGTCGTTGCTGGCGTCGCCTGCGCGAGGAAAGCTTCATCGCCTTCATAAGGGGTGTAGTTATGCTGAATAAAATCGCGGACGTTAACGGCGTTTTTCCATTCTTCACCGCGAAACCCGGCCCATGCGTCGCTGTAGGGCGCGACGCCCGTATCGATTGTTACTTTCATCAGATTCTCGCTTTATCAGGCGTAAGCCGCAGCCGGGATGACCTTCCCAAGACGGAGGGCGTCCAGCGCGATCATTTTTTCTTCGTTGGTAGGGATAACCGCGCAGGTCACGCGGGACGACTCGGTGGAGATGACGCGCGCACCCGCGCTGCCCGGCAGAGCGTTTTTCGCCTCGTCGAGCGCGATGCCAAACACCTTCAGATGTTCCGCCACCAGCGCGCGGATCAGCGTGGAGTTTTCACCGATGCCGCCAGTGAAAATCACGCCATCCAGACGGTGCAGAGACGCGGCATGACCGGCGATATGCCGCGCTATGCGGTGGACAAAGGTATTTATCGCCAGCTGCGCCCGGTCATTGCCGTCATGCCAGGCTTTCTCCAGCGCGCGTAAATCGGAGGAGATACCGGAGATGCCCAGCAACCCGGACTCTTTGTTGACCACGCGCTCCAGATCCTCGAACGACTGACCGGTCTGCTGGGCAATCCACGCCATTGCGCCGAAGTCCACGTCGCCGCAGCGCGTGCCCATCACCAGCCCTTCCAGCGGCGTCATCCCCATTGAGGTATCGACGCTTTTACCGTTGCGCACCGCGCAGATGGACGCCCCGTTGCCGAGATGGGCAATCACCAGGCCGCTGTCATCGGGGGACAGCCCGAGGAGCGCGTGCGCCTGCCCGGACACGTAGCGGTGAGAGGTGCCGTGGAAACCGTAGCGGCGCACGCCCAGCTCTTCAAAATAGCGGTACGGCAGACCGTACAGATACGCCTGCGGCGCCATGGTCTGATGGAAACTGGTGTCAAATACCGCCACCTGCTGCACGCCGGGGAACAGGCGCTCTGCAGCTTCCACGCCGCTCAGGTTGGCGTAGTTATGCAGCGGCGCCAGTGGGGAAACCAGGCGGATCTGCTCAATGACCTCTTCCGTGATGAGGGTCGACTCGCTGAAGAGATCGCCGCCGTGAGCGATGCGGTGGCCAATCAGGGCCACGCTGCTCATCAGGTCGCGCTTCTCCAGCTCGAGGGCGATGGCGGCCAGTGCCCCTTCGTAGTCCTGGTGAGCCAGTCTGACCGGCTCACCCCCGTTCACGGAAATAAAGGCTTTTTCAGTGTTGATGCCGTCCGCAATGCCCGTCAGCAGGGCATCGCAGCCTGCTGCGTCCAGCACCGAAAACTTAACGGAGGACGATCCGCAGTTAATAACCAGTACTACCGGAAATTCAGTCATGTGTTACTCCGCTCTTCCTGAGCTTTGGCTTAAAACAGTTTGTAAACGATATTCAGAATGGTCAGCAGGCCGACCACGGTCACGAAGATGTTCTCGGTCCGGCCTTTGTATTTCGCCAGCGCGGGCGCTTTACGAATGGCGTACATCGGCAGCAGACACAGCAGAGAAGCGATAATTGGCGCCCCCATGGCTTCAATAAGGTCGAGAATGTTCGGGTTGGCGTAGGCCACAATCCAGGTGGAGCCCATGATGAAAATCATGCTGATGGTGTTCAGCTTGCCGACGGAGACGTTCTTCTTATCGCCCTTGTAGCCGAACTTGAGGATCAGGCCGTTCAGCCCCTCCAGCGTGCCCAGGTAGTGGCCGAAGAAGGATTTAAAGATAGCGACCAGCGCGATGATGGAGGCGCCGTATTCCAGCACCGTGGCGAACGTGGATTTACTGCCCGACATCGAGGCAAAGTGGTTCGCCAGGTAAGAGAGCACCGGAATGTTCTGCGCTTTGGCATCCGCCATGTTCTGCGGAGAGAGCGTAAACAGGCAGCTAAAGGCGAAGAACATCACCACCGCCACCATCAGCAGGCTGGCGCGACCGATGATTTTGGAACATTTCTGCTCGGTGAATGCTTTCCCGAACTCCGGCTCGTACTCTTCGCGCTTGGAGACCACGAACGAGGAGACGATGGGCGAGAAGTTAAAGGAGAAGACCATGATGGAGATCCCCAGCCACACCGTGACCAGAATGCCGTCATGACCGGTAAAGGCGATATCGCTCAGGTTGACCTGGTCGATTACCGCCGAGTTCCAGTACGGGATCAGCGACAGGGAAATTAGCACCAGGCTGGCAATGAACGGGAACACCAGGTAGCTCATCACCTTCACCATCAGGTCTTTCCCGAACCAGATCACAAAGGCCATCAGCAGCAGCAGGAACAGCGCCACCACGCCGCGGTTCAGCGCAGGCATCTGGAGCTGGTTTTCCCAGAAGGTCATAAAGGTGTTAGTAATGGTGACGCCGTAAATCCACAGCAGCGGGCAAATGGCGAAGAAGTAGAGGAAGGTGATCACCACCCCACCGGTTTTCCCGAAGTGCTCTTCCACCGTTTCGGTGATGTTGCCGGAGACGTTGCTGCCGGACAAACAGAGGCGCGCCAGCGCGCGGTGGCAGTAAAACGCAATCGGGAAGGCGAGAACCAGCATCAGCAGGATGGGGATCAGTCCGCCAAAGCCTGCGCGAATGGGGAAGAACAGCACGCCTGCGCCAATGGCGGTACCAAACAGGCCGAGCGTCCATGTGGTGTCAGACTTACGCCAGGAGGACGTTTTTGTCTGGCCAACGATAATGCTTTCTGTGTTGCTCATAGGTCACCTTTATGCGTCAACGAAGCCGGTAATTTGGGAAACACGGGAGAGATCGATATTGCCGCCGGAAATAATGCAGACGGTTTTACGGCCCTGAATATAGTGGTCAAGCTTGCCGCTTAATAACGCCGCGCAGGCCAGCGCGCCCGCACCTTCCGTCACCACTTTATTTCGCTGAATAAGGGCAATCATGCTGTTGCGAATATCGTCTTCACTCACCAGCACAATGTCATCGACCAGTTCACGAACAATTTCGAAGGTTAATTTACCCGGACGAGACACGTCACAGCCGTCGGCTAATGTGCCGGTAACGCGATGATTGGTTATTTCTCCGGCCTGCCAGGAAGCCGCCATGCCGTGAACGTTTTCAGACTGTACGCCGATAATATTGATTGTCGGGTTGATGGATTTAATTGCCGTTGCAATCCCCGCGATTAACCCGCCGCCGCCGATAGGAACAATCACATTATCCACGTCGTAAAGATCTTCGAGAATTTCGAGGCCGATGGTGCCCTGCCCGGCAATGACTTTCGCATCGTCATAAGGCGGAATAAATATGCGCCCCTCCATCTCGACGATTTCGCTCACCTTAGCTATGGTGTCGTTGAAGTTCTCGCCGTGCAGCACCACTTCGGCGGAGTAGTCGCGGGTAGCGGCGACCTTGGATTTTGGCGCGCCCATCGGCATCACCACTTTGCCGTCGATACCTAGCATGGCGCAGGAGAGCGACACCCCCTGAGCGTGATTACCTGCGGAGCAGGCCACCACCCCTTTGCGTTTTTCTGCATCCGTCAGCGAACTTAACTTATTAAACGCCCCGCGTATTTTAAACGAACCGGTACGCTGCATATTTTCAAATTTCAGGAATATCTCACCCTTACAGCGTTCGCTGAGATAATTTGAGCGCGGCATGCCGGTTTTATAAATTTTTCCCGCCAGGCGTTTTCTGGCGTCCTGAATATCTTCAATGGTCACCGGGAGATCGTAGGTAATGTGCATAATATCCTCGTTATAATAATTCATTCTTTTCAGGCAAAGTCAGGGTATCAGAGCGTTAAAAAGCGTCGCTCCGGGTGTTTTAAAACTTAATTATTTCTATCGTCGTTTATCGATATCCATCGACGAATATTGTTTTGCCAGTTCAACTAATACTGACGCCGATTTTTTAATACTGTAATTTTTCGACCACACGGCGGCATAGCGCGCCACGGGTAATTCATCTTCCACGGGCAGCACAATAAACTGGTCTGAGCCGAACGGCGCAATCATGTCGCGGGGGATCACCGTCAGGTAATCAGCATTCAGGACAAGGTTATAGATAGTGACGACGGAATCGGTCTGGACGATGTTTTCAATGCTGATGCGGTTGTCTTGCAGGGTGGTCAGGAGTTCGTTGTAGTAGCCCATATCGGTTTGCGGCATCACCCACTGCTCATGCGTAAGTGATGCCAGTCTGGTCGGGCCGGTGCACGTTCGTGATTTACTCGCCACCAGCACAAACTCGGATTCAAACAGTGGCTCAACGTGAAGGTCCTGAAGCAACATTCCGTCGCTCAGCGTGCCGATGGCAAAATCCAGCCGACCGTCGCGAATGGCGGGCAGGAATGAAGAGAGCTGCGCTTCATACATGGAGACGCGCGCTTTCGGGAACACTTCCCTGAATTTTTTGATCATCTCAGACAGGAAGGTGAAGCCAATCAGCGACGGATAGCCAAAGGAGACGTCCATGACGGTACTAAAACTGAGGCTGTTGATTTCGCTCACCATGTTTTTCATTTCGCGGGTGATCGACTCAGCGTATGACAGCAGCACCTGACCAGCGGCAGTGAGTTTTACGCCGGTGTTTTTACGCACCATCACTTCCACCCCGAAGTAGGATTCGATGTCGCTGATGATTTTGCTGACGGCGGGTTGCGTCAGGCCTAGTTGTCTTGCGGCAGAACCTATGGAGCCACTTTTAATGACTTCCTGAAATACCACGAGGTGCTGAGTTTTCGGTAGAATAATAGTATTCATAATATTCTGCGCTTATTTCCCTATGACGCAGCGGATTCTACCCAATAATGTTTCAGGGGGTATGTGCTGTTACTCACAATTTGCTTCCCCGCGCATTTCACGGGCACAACAAGAACCTAAAAAATACTTTATAATCAATGCCATATAAAATTAAAAGCACACCATTACGCTGATATCGATCAATAAAATCAGCAGTAATAAATTTATTTTATGGCGATAACCTTGATAAATTTCTCTACGTTAAATAAATCAATAAAGATGAACTTTCAGACAATTAAAGGCCAATAAATAACCGTTATTCCTTTTAAACATTCTTTCAAATTATCAAATTTTGCAGAGGATTTTTGGACAGCTTTTTATAAACAGTGGAATACGTCACACATTCATAGCCTGAATGTTTTTAATTTCAATATGTTTATATCAAATAAGAAAATATTTGCGATCGTTCAGTTAACATTCGCAACAAATTAACAATACTGTAAATTCACCATTTTTTAGGGTGAAATTTTGTGATAACGATCGTTTGCGGTAGGCATGGCGATGCCCGAAAGGGTCATGCAGTGAAATGTGCTTAATGTCGCAAATATGAGAATTGATGTCGTTTGTGCGAGTTGCCCGGTGGCGATGCGCATACCTGGGCTACGAAACCCTAAAAGCAAAAACCCCGCCGAAGCGGGGTTCTGGAAGAAGTTGAAGCTGACCGATAAGCCGGGTTCTGTCGTGGACAGTCATTCATCTAGGCCAGCAATCGCTCACTGGCTCAAGCAGCCTACCCGGGTTCAGTACGGGCCGTACCATGTGAACCCCTATTTGGCCTTGCTCCGGGTGGAGTTTACCGTGCCACGGACTGTTACCAGCCGCGCGGTGCGCTCTTACCGCACCCTTTCACCCTTACCTGATCCCGCTTGCGCGGGCCATCGGCGGTTTGCTCTCTGTTGCACTGGTCGTGGGTTTCCCCCCCAGGCGTTACCTGGCACCCTGCCCTGTGGAGCCCGGACTTTCCTCCCCTCCGCCCGTCTCCCCCGAAAGGGACGACGACGAAGCGGCGACTGTCTGGTCAGCTTCGGCGCGCAGTATAGAGGGTTTGCGCGCCGCTGTCACCCTCAGGTGCGGGCAAGATGCTATTAACGCGCCACTTCCACCTTCGCCAGTTTTTCGTAGTAGCACGCAATCGCGCTGTGATCGGCCGTACCCAGGCCATCCGCCCGCAGCGCCTGCATCATCTCCATAACCGCAGCGGTCAGCGGCAGCTGTGCACCCACGCCGTGAGACGTATCCAGCGCGTTCGCCAGATCTTTGATGTGCAGATCAATGCGGAAACCGGGTTTGAAATTACGATCCATCACCATCGGCGCTTTGGCATCCAGCACCGTACTGCCCGCCAGACCGCCACGGATTGCCTGATAAACCAGGTCCGGATTGACGCCCGCCTTGGTTGCCAGCGTCAGCGCCTCAGACATGGCGGCAATGTTCAGCGCCACAATCACCTGGTTCGCGAGCTTGGTAACGTTGCCCGCGCCAATGTCTCCGGTATGCACTACGGAGCCTGCCATCGCTTTCATCAGGTCATAGTATTTGTCGAACACGGCCTTATCGCCGCCCACCATCACCGACAGGGTACCGTCGATGGCTTTCGGCTCGCCGCCGCTGACGGGCGCATCCAGCATCTCTACGCCCTTCGCTTTTAACGCCTCGCTGATTTCACGGCTCGCGAGCGGGGCAATAGAGCTCATATCAATTAGCACCAGGCCCGGCTTCGCACCCTCGATGATGCCGTTTTCCCCAAGCGCGACCTCTTTGACGTGAGGGGAATTTGGCAGCATGGTGATGATGACATCGCACTGCTCAGCAATGGCTTTAGGGGTAGTAGCTGTTTCCGCGCCCGTCGCCATCACCTCAGCCACAGACTGTGGATTGTGATCGGATACCACCAGTGAGTAACCCGCTTTAATCAGGTTCTTACTCATTGGTTTACCCATGATCCCAAGACCAATAAAACCCACTTTCAGCGTCATAATCTGTTTCCTCAATG
Source organism: Enterobacter cloacae complex sp. P14RS (assembly GCF_014895895.1). NCBI lineage: Bacteria > Pseudomonadati > Pseudomonadota > Gammaproteobacteria > Enterobacterales > Enterobacteriaceae > Enterobacter > Enterobacter cloacae complex sp. P14RS. The sequence continues at coordinate 101,897 of NZ_JADBQM010000004.1, read as the reverse complement.
ATGGTTATTTTTTAAAAGCGTCCGCTAATTTCTGCGTCGCTGAGCGGAACACGCCGAGGTCGCTGCCGACGGCAACGAACGTGGCTCCCCACTCCAGGTAGCGGCGGGCATCGGCTTCAACCGGCGCCAGAATGCCGCACGGTTTGCCGTGCGCTTTGGCGCGGGCAAAGATGTGCTGGATTGCGCGCTGTACGTCCGGGTGGCTGGCGTTGCCCAGATGCCCAAACGCCGCAGCCAGATCGCTTGGACCGACGAAGATACCGTCCACGCCGTCTGTGGCTGCAATCGCATCGACGTTATCAACGCCCTGCTGGCTTTCAATCTGAACCAAAATAGTGATGTTGCTATTGGACTGGGCGAAGTAGTCCGGCACGGTGCCAAACATGTTGGCGCGGTGCGATACTGAGACGCCGCGGATCCCTTCCGGCGGATAGCGCGTTGAAGCCACGGCCAGCGCCGCCTGTTCTTCCGTTTCCACAAACGGGATCAGGAAATTGTAGAAACCGATATCCAGCAGACGCTTGATAATCACCGGCTCGTTAGTTGGCACGCGCACCACCGGAGTGCTGGGGCTACCTTTCAGCGCCATCAGCTGCGGAATAAAGGTGCTGATATCGTTCGGCGCGTGTTCGCCGTCCAGCACCAGCCAGTCGAATCCGGCCAGGCCTAACACTTCGGTGCTGATAGGGTTTGCCAGCGCGGACCAACAGCCAATCTGAATCTGGTGCGCCGCGAGGGCAGCTTTAAACTTATTCGGGAAGATATCGTTATTCATCACTTAACCCTTTTTTAATTCCGCAGTTTTAGCCAGTAATATTTATTCCAGAAAAGATCCTTTATATTTATTTCTCTGACTGAATGGTGGCGTTATAAAATCGTCATTCAGTATAATCGGCTCTACACGTCAGCACATTGTTTTGATGCTCAAGTATTGCGTTACATCTCAATGCTATTTTGAGCATATGCACAAAGCAGTGGGCGCTAATGCACAGAATCAAGGATTAGTCCGCCTGAAACGATCGCGATCACATTTTCACTTTTCTTCTCCTGACATGCTTTATTTCTACGTTAAGAAAACGATTATCCAACGAGTTATTTTTCATAGCTGAAACTTTGCCGGAGAAGAGTGAATAATGACCGATATTGCAATTAGAGAGGCACCCCCGACGGCGTTTTATATTAAGGTTCACGATACGGATAACGTGGCGATTATTGTCAACGACAATGGCTTAAAAGCAGGCACCCGCTTCCCGGACGGGCTGGAGCTGATTGAGCATATTCCGCAGGGGCACAAGGTCGCGTTGGTCGATATTCCTGCCCACGGTGAAATCGTACGCTACGGCGAAGTCATTGGCTATGCGGTAAGCGCTATTCCGCAGGGTAGCTGGATTGAGGAGTCGCTGGTGGCGCTGCCAGAAGCACCGCCGCTGAATACGCTTCCGCTGGCGACCCGCGTTCCTGAAGCTTTGCCGCCGCTGGAGGGCTATACCTTTGAAGGCTACCGCAATGCGGACGGTAGCGTCGGCACCAAAAACCTGCTCGGCATTACCACCAGCGTGCACTGCGTGGCGGGCGTGGTGGATTACGTGGTGAAAATCATTGAACGCGATCTGCTGCCAAAGTACCCGAACGTCGACGGCGTGGTGGGTCTTAACCACCTGTACGGCTGCGGCGTAGCGATCAACGCGCCCGCGGCGGTCGTGCCGATCCGTACTATCCACAATATCGCCCTGAATCCGAACTTTGGCGGCGAGGTGATGGTAATCGGTCTCGGCTGTGAAAAATTGCAGCCAGAACGTCTGCTGCAGGGTACCGAGGATGCCAAAGCCATCCCGGCAGACGGGGCCAGCATCGTGCGCCTGCAGGACGAGCGCCACGTTGGTTTTCGTTCAATGGTCGACGATATTTTGCAGGTAGCAGAGCATCATCTGGACAAACTCAACCGCCGCCAGCGTGAAACGTGCCCGGCATCGGAACTGGTGGTGGGAACACAATGCGGCGGCAGCGATGCGTTTTCCGGCGTGACGGCCAACCCGGCAGTGGGCTATGCGTCCGATCTGCTGGTTCGCTGCGGCGCCACGGTGATGTTCTCCGAGGTAACCGAAGTGCGTGACGCCATCCATCTGCTGACGCCGCGCGCAGTCAACGAAGAGGTGGGCAAACGCCTGCTGGAGGAGATGGCCTGGTACGATAATTATCTTGATATGGGCAAAACCGACCGCAGCGCCAACCCTTCGCCGGGTAACAAGAAAGGCGGCCTGGCGAACGTGGTGGAAAAAGCCCTCGGTTCGATTGCCAAATCCGGTCAGAGCGCGATTGTGGAAGTGCTCTCTCCGGGCCAGCGGCCAACCAGGCGCGGCCTTATTTATGCGGCAACACCTGCCAGCGATTTTGTGTGCGGCACCCAGCAGGTGGCCTCCGGTATTACAGTGCAGGTCTTTACCACCGGGCGCGGCACGCCGTACGGGCTGATGGCGGTCCCGGTGATCAAGATGGCGACGCGCACCGAGCTGGCAAACCGCTGGTATGACTTAATGGATATCAACGCGGGCACCATCGCCACCGGGGAAGAGAGTATTGAGGACGTGGGCTGGAAACTGTTCCATTTTATTCTGGACGTAGCGAGCGGGAGGAAGAAAACTTTCTCGGACCAGTGGGGATTGCATAACCAGCTGGCGGTGTTTAACCCGGCGCCGGTGACGTGATGGCCCCTCAGCCTTCCCTCTCCCCATAGGGGAGAGGGTAAAAAATCTTAAACCAGCACCACCTCAATCCCGCTTTTCCGTAATCCTTCCAGACTCTCCGCCGGAATACCTTCATCAACGATAATCATATCAATCCGTTGCGTATCAATGATTTTATGCAGGCTTGAGCGGTTAAACTTGCTGGAGTCGGTCACGACAATAATACGCTCTGCCACCTCGCACATTTTGCGGTTCAGGCGTGCTTCATCCTCGTTGTGCGTGCTCACACCGCGATCGAGATCGATAGCGTCGACGCCCAGGAACAGCAGATCAAAGTGATAATTCTGTAAGGACTGTTCCGCCTGGTCGCCGTAGAAGGACTGCGACTGACGCCGCAAGTGCCCGCCGGTCATCAGCAGCTCTACCCCTTCTGCTTCCAGCAACGCATTCGCCACGTTCATCCCGTTAGTCATCGCAATGACATCCGTGTGCTGGCGCAGCATACGAGCGATCTCAAAAGTCGTGGTGCCGGAATCCAGAATAATGCGGTGCCCCGGCTTCACCAGCGCGGCGGCGGCCTGAGCGATGCTGCGCTTCACCGCCGTATTGAGCGAGCTTTTATCCTCAACAGAAGGCTCGATGCCAGGCGCATTCCCTTCGCAGATCAGCGCCCCGCCGTAGGCACGAACGGCGATGCCCTGCTTTTCCAGAAACGCCAGATCGTTACGGATCGTCACCGTCGATACGCCGTACAGATGAGACAGATCGTTAACCTGCACGCTTCCCTGCGCCCGCAACCGCTGAATGATCTGCTCCCGCCTTTCACTGGTGCCGGTGATGCGTTTCTCTGCGGATGAATCGCTGCTGCTCATACGAGATCCTTAATCAATAAACTTTCATTTCATTTCGTTTTGTCTATTAACGCCTTTCTTTTTAGCGAATGCAAGCGCTGTCTGGAGGACATATGCAAGCCTGTGAACAGCTGAAACCTTTCATTGTGTTTCTTTTGTGAAACAGATCGGAAAACCATTATCTTTCGTTTTATTTTTACACCGCCATAATGCAGGATTAAATGAAACAAAACGAAAGATAAAAATCATTACCATCCGAAATGGAGAGGAAAGTGAAACATCTGACAGAAATGGTGGAACAACATAAACGGGGGAATGCAAACGGGATTTATGCCGTCTGTTCCGCACATCCACTGGTACTTGAAGCTGCCATTCGTTACGCCCATTCACGCCAAACGCCACTGCTGATTGAAGCCACCTCAAACCAGGTGGATCAGTTTGGCGGCTATACCGGCATGACGCCCGCTGATTTTCACGGGTTTGTCTGCCAGTTGGCGGACTCGCTTGGTTTCCCGACGTCACAGCTGATCCTCGGCGGCGATCATTTAGGACCCAACCGCTGGCAAAACCTGCCGGCTTTGCAGGCGATGGCGAACGCCGAGGATCTGATCAGGCACTACGTGACGGCCGGATTTAAAAAAATTCACCTCGATTGCAGCATGTCCTGTGAAGACGATCCGGTTCCTTTAACCGATGCGATCGTTGCCGGGCGCGCCGCGCGTCTGGCAAAAATTGCCGAAACAACCTGTCTTGAGCAATTTGGTGTAGCCGATCTGGTCTACGTTATCGGCACGGAAGTTCCGGTTCCCGGCGGCGCGCATGAAACGCTGACCGAGCTTGAGGTCACGACGCCAGAGGCGGCGCGCGCCACGCTTGAGGCACACCGCCAGGCATTCGAGAAGGAAGGGTTAAGCGACATCTGGCCGCGCATTATTGGCCTGGTGGTTCAGCCCGGCGTTGAGTTCGACCATGCGCACGTTTGTGACTATCAGCCACATAAAGCCGTCGCCCTGAGCAAAATGGTTGAAGCCTATGACACGCTGGTATTTGAAGCACACTCTACCGATTACCAGACGCCGCAGGCGCTGCGCCAGCTGGTGAACGATCACTTCGCTATTTTAAAAGTCGGCCCTGCCCTGACCTTTGCCCTGCGTGAAGCGCTGTTCTCACTGGCCGCCATTGAAGAAGAACTGCTCCCGGCGAAAGCCAGCTCGGGCCTGCGTCACGTTCTGGAAAACGTGATGCTCGATCGCCCGGAATACTGGCAAAGCCACTATCACGGTGACGGCAACGCCCGACGCCTGGCCCGCGGCTACAGCTACTCCGACCGCGTGCGCTATTACTGGCCGGACAGCCAGATTGACGATGCCTTTGAACGACTGGTGCGCAATCTGGCAGACGAACCCATTCCGCTGCCGCTTATCAGCCAGTATTTGCCGTTGCAGTACAGCAAAGTTCGCGAGGGCGCTCTCAAGTCAACGCCGCGGGAACTCATCATTGACCACATTCAGGACATACTCCAGCAGTACCATGCCGCCTGCGAAGGCGTAACGACTCCACACGCATAATTAAAAAGAGGAAAACGCTATGCCAAACATTGTCTTATGCCGCATTGATGAACGCCTGATCCACGGACAGGTGGGCGTGCAGTGGGTGGGGTTTGCGGGGGCAAACCTGGTGCTGGTGGCAAATGACGAGGTTGCAGACGATCCGGTTCAACAAAACCTGATGGAAATGGTGCTCGCGGAAGGGATCGCCGTGCGTTTCTGGTCGCTGCAAAAAGTGATCGACAATATTCACCGCGCCGCTGACCGCCAGAAAATCCTGCTGGTCTGCAAATCACCCGCCGATTTTCTGAAGCTGGTTGAAGGCGGCGTCCCCATCACCCGTATCAATGTCGGAAACATGCACTACGCCAGTGGCAAACAGCAAATTGCCAAAACGGTCTCTGTCGACGCGAACGATATCGCTGCGTTCAACGGCCTGAAAGCGGCCGGGGTGGAATGCTTTGTTCAGGGCGTCCCAACAGAGACCGCTTTGGATCTCTTTAAACTGCTTTGAGGGATTCACAATGGAAATCAGTCTGTGGCAGGCATTCGCGCTGGGGCTTCTTGCCTTTATCGCGGGCCTGGATATGTTTAACGGCTTAACACACATGCACCGCCCGGTGGTGCTTGGTCCTCTGGTCGGCCTGATACTGGGCGATCTGCATACCGGGATCCTGACCGGCGGTACCTTAGAGCTGGTCTGGATGGGTCTGGCGCCGCTGGCGGGCGCGCAGCCGCCAAACGTGATTATCGGCACCATCGTCGGCACCACGTTTGCCATCACCACGGGCGTGAAGCCGGATGTCGCCGTTGGGGTCGCGGTGCCGTTTGCCGTGGCGGTGCAGATGGGTATCACCTTCCTCTTCTCCGTGATGTCCGGCGTAATGTCCCGCTGCGATCGCATGGCGGCCAACGCGGACACCGACGGCATAGAGCGAGTCAACTATCTGGCGCTGCTGGCGCTCGGCATTTTTTATTTCCTGTGCGCGTTTCTGCCCATCTACTTTGGCGCTGAACACGCGAAAACCGCCATTGCTATCCTGCCGGAGCGTCTGATTGACGGTCTCGGCGTCGCGGGCGGCATCATGCCAGCGATCGGCTTCGCCGTGCTGCTGAAGATCATGATGAAAAACGTTTACATCCCTTATTTCATTATCGGTTTTGTCGCTGCGGCCTGGCTGAAGCTTCCGGTACTGGCGATTGCCGCAGCGGCGCTGGCGATGGCGCTGATCGACCTGCTGCGTAAATCGCCTGAACCGACGGCGCCCGCGGCCCAGAAAGAGGAATTTGAAGATGGCATCTAATCAAACCACCCTGCCGGGCGCGTCTGTCAGTGAAGAGACGCTGCTGAGCGGCGTGAATGAAAACGTCTATGAAGACCAGACCATTGGCGCGGAGCTGACCACAAAAGACATTAACCGCGTGGCCTGGCGCTCCATGCTGCTGCAGGCCTCGTTTAACTATGAACGTATGCAGGCCTCCGGCTGGCTGTACGGGTTGCTGCCCGCGCTGAAAAAGATCCACACCAATAAGCGGGACCTGGCGCGGGCGATGAAAGGTCATATGGGCTTCTTTAACACCCATCCGTTTCTGGTGACCTTCGTTATCGGCATTATTCTGGCCATGGAGCGTTCCAAGCAGGATGTAAACAGCATTCAGAGCACCAAAATTGCGGTCGGAGCCCCGCTCGGAGGCATTGGTGACGCCATGTTCTGGCTGACCCTGTTACCCATCTGCGGCGGTATTGGTGCCAGCCTGGCGCTGCAAGGCTCCATTCTTGGCGCGGTAGTTTTTATCGTGCTGTTCAACGTGGTGCATCTCGGCCTGCGCTTTGGCCTGGCGCACTACGCATACCGAATGGGCGTTGCCGCCATTCCGCTGATCAAAGCCAACACCAAAAAGGTGGGCCACGCGGCCTCTATTGTCGGGATGACGGTGATCGGCGCGCTGGTGGCGACCTACGTCCGACTCAATACGACGCTTGAAATCAAGGCGGGTGATGCGGTCGTTAAACTGCAAACCGACGTGATCGACAAGCTGATGCCCGCGTTCCTGCCGCTGGTCTACACCCTGACCATGTTCTGGCTGGTGCGCCGCGGCTGGAGCCCGCTGCGGCTGATCGGTATCACCGTGGTGCTGGGCGTTGTCGGTAAATTCTGTCACTTCCTGTAAAAGCAAAGAGGTTGCGATGTTAGGCATAATTTTGACGGGTCACGGCGGCTTTGCCAGCGGGCTTGAACAGGCGATGAGGCAGATCCTTGGCGAGCAGCCGCAGTTTATCGCCATCGATTTTCCGGAAAACTCCACCACTGCCAGGCTGACCGCTCAGCTTGAGCAGGCGGTGAATGAGCTGGACCCAGAGCAGGATATTATTTTCCTCACCGACCTTCTCGGCGGCACGCCGTTTCGCGTGGCCTCGACGCTCGCGATGCAAAGACCGGGTAGCGAAGTGATTACCGGCACCAACCTGCAGCTTTTGCTGGAAATGGTGCTGGAACGTGACGGATTAAGTAGCGAAGCGTTTCGTCTGCAGGCGCTGGAGTGCGGCCACCGCGGCCTGACCAGCCTGGTGGATGAGCTTGGTCGCTGTCGCGAGGAAGCCCCCGTAGAGGAAGGAATATGATCCGGTTACTTTCACAGCGTTCACCTTCGTAGTTTACATTGCGTGTCACGGCGGCCTTACGGCATCAAATCGTAAGGCCGTTCTTTTCCTTTCCTTGGCTTTACCCTTTCCTTTCACGATCACACTTTTCGTTTTATTCCTTTTCCATTATTGAACTTTCGATTTCTTTCCTATAGATTTTGTTTAACTGCTAATGTGAGTAAGTGAAACGAAACGAAAGATAGCGACACGTTTGCCAGCGTCTGATGTGGAATTCACACGACTAAGGACTGAGTTATGCAACAAACCACCGCCGCCACAACCGGCACCTGGACCGAAAAAGAGATCCGCCAGCAGCCTGCCTGCTGGATCCGCTCACTCAACAACATCGATAATCTGCGCACCTCGATTGACGGTTTCCTGACGCCGCTGCTGCGTAAGCGAGACCTGCGGATCGTCCTCACCGGCGCGGGCACCTCCGCGTTTATTGGCGAAATAATTGCCCCCTGGCTTGCGAGCCACACCGGTAAAAACGTCTCCGCCATACCGACAACCGATCTGGTCACCAACCCGATGGATTACTTCAGCCCGGCACACCCTCTGCTGCTGGTCTCTTTTGCCCGCTCCGGCAACAGTCCAGAGAGCGTCGCCGCCGTTGAGCTGGCGAACCGGTTCGTGCCCGAGTGCTACCACCTGTCGATCACCTGCAACGAGGCGGGAAGCCTGTACCAGAACGCCGTCGAGAGCGATAACGCCTTTGCCCTGCTGATGCCAGCCGAAACGCACGATCGCGGGTTCGCGATGACCAGCAGCATTACCACCATGATGGCGAGCTGTCTGGCCGTATTCGCACCAGAGACGATCGGCAGCCAAAGCTTCCGGGACGTAGCCGATCGCTGCCAGGCGATCCTCACCTCGCTCGGGGATTTCAGCGAGGGCGTCTTTGGCAACGAACCGTGGAAACGCGTTGTGTATCTGGGAAGCGGCGGTCTGCAGGGCGCGGCGCGCGAGTCTGCGCTGAAGGTGCTGGAGCTGACTGCGGGCAAGCTGGCGGCGTTCTACGATTCACCAACGGGCTTTCGTCATGGGCCTAAGTCACTGGTGGATAACGAAACGCTGGTGGTGGTGTTTATCTCAAGCCATCCGTATACACGTCAGTACGATCTGGATCTGCTGGCCGAACTGCGCCGCGATCGTCAGGCCATGCGCGTGGTCGCCATCGCCGCCGAAAACGATCCAGCCATTGAAGCGGGGCCGCATATCCTGCTGCCGCCTTCCCGTCCATTCAACGATATGGAGCAGGCGTTCTGCTTCCTGGTATACGCCCAGGTCTTTGCGCTAACCCAGTCTCTGCATGTTGGCAACACGCCGGACACACCATCCGCCAGCGGAACGGTCAACCGTGTGGTACAGGGCGTGGTTATTCATCCGTGGCAGGCTTAAGAGGATCGTATTATGAGTATTATTTCGACCAAATATCTTTTGCAGGACGCGCAGACAAAGGGCTATGCCGTTCCGGCCTTTAACATCCATAACGCCGAGACGATCCAGGCGATCCTCGAAGTGTGCAGCGAAATGCGATCGCCTGTGATCCTCGCCGGGACGCCGGGTACTTTTAAACACATAGCGCTGGAGGAGATCTACGCTCTGTGCAGCGCATACTCCCTCAGCTACGACATGCCGCTGGCGCTGCATCTCGATCATCACGAATCGCTGGATGACATTCGTCGCAAGGTACATGCCGGCGTACGCAGCGCAATGATCGACGGTAGCCACTATCCCTTTGAAGAAAACGTGAAGCTGGTGAAATCGGTGGTCGATTTTTGCCACCTCAACGACTGTAGCGTTGAGGCGGAACTGGGCCGTCTGGGGGGTGTTGAAGATGACATGAGCGTCGACGCCGAAAGCGCATTCCTGACCGACCCGCAGGAGGCGAAACGCTTCGTTGAGCTGACCGGCGTGGACAGCCTCGCCGTTGCCATCGGCACCGCGCACGGCCTCTATACCAAACGCCCCAAAATTGACTTCCAGCGCCTGGCTGAGATCCGCGAGGTGGTAGCGGTTCCGCTGGTGCTGCACGGTGCGAGCGATGTTCCGGATGATGATGTGCGCCGCACTATTGAACTGGGCGTGTGCAAAGTTAATGTCGCAACCGAGTTGAAAATCGCCTTCTCTGATGCGGTCAAAGCCTGGTTTGCCGAGAACCCGCAGGGCAACGATCCGCGCTTCTACATGCGCGTTGGGATGGACGCCATGAAAGAGGTGGTCCGAAGCAAAATCGCCGTTTGCGGTTCGGCTAACCGTCTGCGTATTCCGGCAGAAGCATAACTAAGAGGATCTTACTTTAATGAAAAAAGTGCTCACCCTCTCAATGCTTGCCCTGTGCGTTTCCCATGGCGCGATGGCAGCGAACTACACGCTCACTAACGACAAGATTGCCCTGTCCTTTGATGACGCCAATTCAACGGTAGTGGTAACTGACAAAAAAGCCGACCACCCCATCACCCCGCAGGAACTGTTCTTTCTGACGTTGCCGGACGAAACCAAAATCCACACCGCTGATTTCAAAATCAAGCACGTCGAAAAGCAGGACAGCGCCATTGTCATCGACTTTTCGCGTCCGGATTTTAACGTGACGGTAAAGCTCAACCTGGTGAAAGATAAATACGCCAGCATCGATTACACCCTCGCGGCGGTAGGCCAGCCGCGTGACGTGGCAAAAATCACCTTCTTCCCGACGAAAAAGCAGACGCAGGCACCTTACGTTGACGGGGCGATCAACAGCTCGCCGATTGTCGCGGACTCGTTCTTTATTCTCCCGGACAAGCCCATCGTTAACACCTACGCCTATGAAGCGACGACCAACCTCAACGTAGAGTTAAAAACGCCGATTCAGCCCGCAACGCCGGTCAGCTATACCACCTACTTCGGCACCTTCCCGGAAACCAGCCAGCTGCGTCGCAGCGTAAACCAGTTCATTAATACCGTGCGTCCGCGTCCGTATAAGCCTTACCTCCACTACAACAGCTGGATGGATATTGGCTTTTTTACCCCCTATTCCGAACAGGACGTGCTGGGGCGGATGGATGAATGGAATAAGGAATTTATCGCCGGACGCGGCGTGGCGCTGGACGCCTTCCTGCTGGACGATGGCTGGGACGACCTGACCGGGCGCTGGCTGTTTGGCCCGGCATTCGGCAACGGTTTTGGCAAGGTACGGGAAAAAGCCGACAGCCTGCACAGCTCGGTCGGACTGTGGCTCTCACCGTGGGGAGGCTACAACAAACCGCGCGACATTCGCGTCTCGCATGCAAAAGAGTATGGGTTCGAAACCGTCGACGGGAAGCTGGCCCTGTCAGGGCCTAACTACTTTAAAAACTTCAATGAGCAGATCGTTAAGCTTATCAAAAACGAGCACATTACCTCGTTCAAGCTGGACGGGATGGGTAATGCCAACGCGCATATCCCGGGTAGCCCGTTCGCCTCGGATTTTGACGCCTCCATCGCTCTGCTGCATAACATGCGCAGCGCCAACCCGAATCTGTTTATCAACCTGACGACCGGCACCAACGCCAGTCCGTCCTGGCTGTTCTATGCGGATTCCATCTGGCGTCAGGGTGATGACATCAACCTGTACGGTCCCGGCACGCCGGTGCAGCAGTGGATGACCTACCGCGATGCCGAAACGTACCGCTCCATTGTGCGCAAAGGCCCGCTGTTTCCGCTGAACTCGCTGATGTATCACGGCATCGTCAGCGCTGAGAATGCCTATTACGGGCTGGAGAAGGTGCAAACGGACAGTGATTTTGCCGATCAGGTCTGGAGCTACTTCGCCACCGGCACCCAGTTGCAGGAACTGTATATCACCCCTTCAATGCTGAACAAGGCGAAGTGGGATACGCTGGCGCAGGCCGCAAAATGGTCGCGTGACAATGCCAGCGTGCTGGTGGATACGCACTGGATTGGCGGAGACCCGACGGCGCTGCAGGTTTACGGCTGGGCTTCGTGGAGTAAAGAGAAAGCCATACTCGGCTTGCGTAACCCCTCGGACAAGCCGCAAAGCTACTATCTTGATTTAGCGAAAGAATTCGAAATACCCACGGGAGACGCGGCGAAGTTTAGTCTCAAAGCGGTGTACGGCAGTAATTCAACCGTACCTGAGGAGTACAAAAACGCGGTGGTGATTACGCTGCAGCCGCTGGAAACGCTGGTATTTGAGGCAATGCCTGGGAAATAAAAGAGTAAATAAATCTGTAGGCCGGGTAAGGCGCAGCCGCCACCCGGCAAAACAGTATCAGAAATTACTCCCCCTGCTGCTCCAGCGCATGCTTATACAGCGCATTTTTCTTCACGCCGTGAATCTCTGCTGCTAATGCCGCCGCTTTCTTCAGCGGCAGTTCGGCCTGCAGCAAGGCCAGAGTGCGCAGCGCATCAGCAGGCAGGGCATCCTCTTCCGCCCTATGCCCTTCGACAATCAGCACCATTTCGCCTTTGCGGCGGTTTTCGTCTTCCTTCACCCACGCCAGCAGTTCACCGACTGGCGCGCCGTGAATGGTTTCCCAGGTTTTGGTCAGCTCACGCGCCAGCACCACGTAGCGGGATTCGCCCCAGACGGTGACCATATCTTCCAGGCTTTCCAGCAGGCGGTGAGTGGATTCGTAGAAGATCAGGGTACGCGGCTCGGCTTCCAGTTCCTTTAATACATCGCGACGGCCTTTGGATTTGGCAGGGAGGAAGCCTTCATAGCAGAAGCGGTCAGACGGCAAACCTGCGGCGCTCAATGCAGCAATCGCGGCGCACGGCCCCGGCAGCGGCACAACGCGAATCCCGGCTTCGCGACAGGTGCGCACCAGATGGTAGCCAGGATCGTTAATCAGCGGCGTCCCGGCGTCAGAGACCAGCGCGATGTTCTGCCCCTCTTTTAGCTTCGCCACCAGCGTTTCGGCTTTTTGTTGCTCATTGTGATCGTGCAGGGCAAACAAACGGGCGTTAATCGCGAAATGTTGCAACAGTAAACCGGTGTGGCGGGTGTCTTCAGCGGCAATTAAATCAACAGCTTGCAATACGTTCAGCGCACGTTGGGTAATATCAGACAAATTCCCGATAGGAGTAGGTACAATATAAAGCTGGCCTTGAGAATTATCTGCCGTTTCGTGTTGTTTCATTGTTTCGTCCGTATTGCCGATTTAATATTGAGCATTGCGTAAAAAAATCACTGGATACAGTATGGTACCGTTAACGTTTCTTCGAAAAAAAGCCACGCGCAGCGTGCCGCTGCTGCTCGCAGCCCTGATTTTTGCAGGCTGTGGCACCCAGGCACCTGACCAGAGCACCGCCCATCTTCAGGGCTCCGCTCAGGCTGATTCTGGCTTTTATCTGCAACAAATGTCGCAGAGTACAAATGATACCAGGATCAACTGGCAATTACTCGCCATTCGTGCACTGCTGAAAGAGGGCAAAACCCAGCAGGCTGCCGAGCTGTTCGGCCAACTGCCGAAAGAGCTTAACGATACTCAGCAACTTGAGCAGAGCCTGCTCTCTGCCGAGCTGAAGGTCGCGCAGAAAGATTATGATGGCGCGAAAAAGATCCTGGGGAGCATCGACCTGAGCGCGCTGGATAAAAACCAGCAGGCGCGCTTCTGGCAGGCGGGCATTACCGCTGAGCAGGGGCGCCCTTCCCTGACGCTCCTGCGTGCCTTGATTGCCCAGGAGCCGCTGCTCGCCGGTGCCGACAAGCAGAAAAATATTGATGCCACCTGGCAGGCGCTTGCCTCGATGACCGAGGATCAGGCAAAGGCGCTGGTCATTAACGCGGACGAAAACGTGCTTCAGGGCTGGCTTGATCTGCAGCAGATGTGGTTTAACAACCGCAGCGATCCAAAAATGCTGAAAGCCGGTATTACCGACTGGCAGACCCGTTACCCGCAGAACCCGGGCGCAAAAATGCTGCCAACCCAACTGGTGAATGTGCAGAACTTTAAGCCTGCGTCGACAAGCAAAATTGCGCTGCTTCTGCCGCTGAATGGCCAGGCGGCAGTGTTTGGCCGTACGATTCAACAGGGCTTTGAAGCGGCGAAAAACGGCACCACGCCGGTAACGGGCAGTGCGGTTCCGGTGCAGGCAGCGCAGGCGGCCAACGTGAACGACGTTGTCAGCCCCTCAGCCGCCGAGACCAGTGACCTGACCACCGCACAAACCCCGGCGCAGGGTACAATGCAAAACCCGGTTACCGCACCGACTACCCCTCCAGCGACGGCAGCACCAGCAGCACAGGCTCCGGTTGAGGCACAAGCGACGCCTGCACCAGAGGCTACGGCAGAACAGCCTCAACAGCAGCCGGCACAACCTACCGCTCAACCTGCAGCACAGCCGCAGGCCGTGGCGACCGCCAGCGCGAACCCTGGCGCTGAGCTGAAAATCTACGACACCAGTTCGAAGCCGCTTGACCAGGTGCTGGCGCAGGTTCAGCAGGACGGGGCAAGCATCGTTGTCGGCCCGCTGCTGAAAAACAACGTGGAAGAGCTGATGAAGAGCAATACCACGCTGAACGTACTGGCGCTCAACCAGCCGGAACAGGTTCAGAACCGGGCCAATATTTGCTACTTCGCACTCTCTCCGGAAGATGAAGCCCGCGATGCGGCGCGTCATATCCACGAGCAGGGTAAACAGGCCCCGCTGCTGCTGATCCCACGTAGTACGCTGGGCGATCGCGTGGCTAATGCTTTTGCCGACGAGTGGCAGAAGCTGGGCGGCGGCATCGTGCTGCAGCAGAAATTCGGTTCCGTCTCAGAACTGCGTGCGGGCGTTAACGGTGGAGCGGGTATCGCGCTTAACGGCAGTCCGGTTTCCGCCAGCCTGCCGCAGCAGCAGAGCGTGACCATTGGCGGCCTGACCATCCCTGCCCCGCCAACCGACGCGCAGATAAGCGGTGGTGGTAAAGTGGATGCGGCCTATATCGTTGCCACGCCGCAGGAGATCGCCTTTATCAAGCCGATGATCGCGATGCGTAACGGCAGCCAGAGCGGTGCAACGCTCTACGCCAGCTCCCGCAGCGCACAGGGCACCGCAGGCCCGGATTTCCGTCTGGAAATGGACGGCCTGCAGTACAGCGAAATCCCGATGCTGGCGGGCAGCAACCCGGCGCTGATGCAGCAGGCGCTAAGCTCCGTACGTAACGACTACTCTCTGGCGCGTCTGTATGCGATGGGTGTTGATGCGTGGGCGCTGGCAAACCACTTTACCCAGATGCGTCAGGTGCCGGGCTTTGAGCTTAACGGCAACACCGGCGATCTGACCGCCACTCAGGACTGTGTGATTAACAGGAAGTTATCATGGCTCAAATACCAGCAGGGGCAAATCGTCCCGGCCAGTTAAGCCGTAAAGAGACCGGCGATGCGTGGGAGTTAAAAGCGCGTCGCTGGCTCGAAGGCAAAGGACTGCGCTTTATCGCCGCTAACGTCCGCGGGCGCGGCGGCGAAATTGATCTGATCATGAAAGACGGTCAGGTGATTGTGTTTGTAGAAGTCCGCTTTCGACAGTCTTCCCGTTTTGGCGGTGCTGCCGCCAGCGTGACGCTCGCCAAACAACATAAATTATTACAGACTGCCCACTTGTGGCTTGCCCGCCATAATGGGAGCTTTGATACTGTGGATTGCCGTTTCGATGTGATAGCCTTCACCGGAAATGAGATCGAATGGCTTAAAAACGCTTTTGGCGAAGACGCATAATTAAGATTTAAAAGGGATAACGTGCTCGAAAGAATTAAAGTGTGCTTCACAGAAAGCATCCAGACTCAGATTGCCGCGGCGGAAGCCCTTCCGGACGCGATCTCTCGCGCTGCAATGACGCTGGTGCAATCCTTGCTTAACGGCAACAAAATCCTCTGTTGTGGCAACGGAACCTCAGCCGCCAACGCACAGCATTTTGCTGCCAGCATGATTAACCGTTTTGAAACCGAACGCCCGAGTTTACCTGCCATTGCACTTAATACCGATAATGTGGTCTTAACAGCGATTGCTAACGATCGTCTGCACGACGAAATTTACGCAAAGCAGGTGCGCGCCCTGGGGCATGCCGGCGATGTGCTGCTGGCGATCTCCACGCGCGGCAACAGCCGGGACATCGTCAAAGCCGTTGAAGCCGCCGTTACCCGCGACATGACCATCGTCGCCTTAACCGGCTATGACGGCGGTGAGCTGGCGGGTCTGCTCGGGCCGCAGGATGTGGAAATCCGCATTCCGTCTCACCGTAGCGCACGTATCCAGGAGATGCATATGCTCACGGTGAACTGCTTATGCGATTTGATCGATAACACGCTTTTCCCTCACCAGGATGATTAAGGAGTTTTTATGAAGGCTTTATCGACCCTCGCAGTCCTTATGTCTGCATTACTGCTTCAGGGATGTATTGCTGCGGCCGTTGTGGGTACTGCCGCAGTAGGCACCAAAGCGGCGACCGATCCGCGCTCTGTGGGAACGCAGGTGGATGACGGTACGCTGGAGCTGCGGGTCAACAGTGCGCTGTCGAAAGACGAACAAATCAAGAAAGAAGCGCGTATCAACGTGACGGCCTATCAGGGCAAAGTCCTGCTGACGGGTCAGGCACCGAATACCGAACTCTCCAGCCGCGCGAAGCAGATCGCAATGGGCGTTGAGGGCACCACGGAAGTCTTCAATGAAATCCGCCAGGGTCAGCCAATCAGCCTGGGCACCGCGTCGTCTGACACCTGGATCACCACCAAAGTCCGCTCCCAGCTGCTGGGTTCAGACCAGGTGAAATCCTCTAACGTAAAAGTAACGACCGAAAACGGTGAAGTGTTCCTGCTGGGTCTGGTGACCGATCGTGAAGGGAAAGCGGCGGCGGATATCGCCAGCCGGGTGAGCGGCGTGAAGCACGTCACCACCGCGTTTACCTACATTAAGTAATCCACGTCTGACTAAAGGCCCGGTAGGCGCGAGCGCCACCGGGCTTTTTTTACATCAACGCAATACTCCCCACCATCACTCCGCTCAACGCCACCAGCCCCGCCGTCAGCCACAGCGCTTTCGCCGGGAAAGACTTACGCAGCATGATGAGCGACGGCAGGCTGATTGCCGGCAAGGTGATAAGCAGCGCCAGCGCCGGTGCGGTACCCATACCGGCCAGCATCATGGTCTGGACAATCGGAATTTCTGCCGCCGTGGGGATCACAAACAGGCAGCCTGCAACAGCCATCGCAATCACCCACATCAGCGTGTTGTCGATTGCGCCATCCGCATGCGGGAAGAGCCAGACGCGCGCCGCGCCCAGAACCAGTACCGCCAGGATATAGACCGGAATGGTGCTCCAGAAAAGCTGCCACAACGCCTTACCCCAGCGAGTAAAGAAACCGCCCTGCAGTTCGCTGACGTCCAGTTCAACGGCTGCGGGTTCGACGGCAGTATCCTTCACCAGTTTTTGTACCAGCGTCGCCACCACCAGCACCGTCAGCAGCCCGGCAACCAGACGGATAGCTGCAAAATGCCAGCCGAGCACAAAGCCCATAAACACCAGCGTCGCCGGGTTGAGCAGCGGGTTCCCCATCCAGAATGCCAGCGCACCGCCCATGGATACGCGCTGGCGGCGCATACCCGCCGCTACCGGTGCGGCACAGCAGGAGCACATCATGCCCGGCAGAGAGAAAATCGTCCCCAGCAGCGTGCCCTGAAAGCGCGGCTGCCCGAGTGTTTTCACCAGCCAGTTTCGCGGAATAAGTACCTGAATCAGCGATCCCAGGATTACCCCTAAGACGGCAGCTTTCCACACTGCCAGGAAGTAGACCATGGCGTAATCCCATGCCGCCTTCAGCGGGCTGGCATCAGCCTGAGCGAGTATAGATTTACCGATGCTGTGCGTTTCGGCGGCGGTGAAGGCTTTGCCGTAGTACGGCTGCCATTTCACATACCAGAGGCCAATGATGACCACGAGAAAGAAGAGTGCGGGCTTCCACCATTGGACAGGTGTTGCCGCCTGAGATGAAGACTGACCAGTCATACCATTCCCCGGAGAGTGTTATTTAATAAGCCGGAGAAGTTTACGCCTCGCCCTGCGCGATTTCACGCAGTTTTGCCGAAGGGATGATATTGACGCCGTCCTGCGACGGTGCCAGTGCCTCTTTCAGCATCGCCTGCGCGACGTCCCGCGCCTCGATGGACTTCCAGTTACCCGGCAGGATGCGAAACAGCGGGGCGAAGAAGGATTCGTTAAAACGCCGTTCGTCGCGATGGCCCATCAGCATGGAAGGCCGCACGATTGTCAGGCGCTCCCACTTCTGCGCAATCAGCGCCTCTTCCATTTTGCCCTTCACCTGATTGTAAAAAAACGGTGAGCCGGTGCTGGCGCCGTGCGAGCTCATCACCAGGAAATGTTTTGCCCCCAGCTTTTTGGCCGTCAGGGCGGTATCCACCACCAGCGTGTAGTCCGCATGGACGAACGCTTCTTTACTGCCCGCCTCACGCCGCGTCGTGCCCAGGCAGCAAAAGCCGATATCTATAGGATCCTGCACCTGCGCCAGCGCGTCGGTGAGCTGGGGATCGTGCGGGTTATAGACGCCGGTGATATCCAACAGCGGGCGGCGCGTCGGGGCGGCAATATAGTTGATATGCCGGTCCTGGATCAGCAGCCGCAGCAGATGTCCACCCACCAGCCCGGTTGCGCCGGTAATCAGTACCTGACTCATCTTATCCCCTTTACAGAATTGTCCGTTTGCGATCTGGGCCTGCTCTACCACACTTAAAAGTCTGTTACCGGTAAGTATTTACCACAAACGGGGAAAAAACAGTCTGAAGCGAAAACAACGGAGGAAGCATGGGTAAAAAAATCGCAGTCTTGATTACCGACGAGTTTGAAGATTCAGAATTTACGTCGCCAGCTGAGGCATTCCGCAAGGCAGGCCACGAGGTCATCACCATTGAGAAAGAAGCGGGTAAAACCGTGAAGGGCCACAAGGGCGAAGCCAGCGTGACCATCGATGAGTCCATCGATAACGTCAGCCCGTCAGATTTCGACGCCCTGCTGTTACCGGGCGGCCATTCACCGGATTCCCTGCGCGGGGACGAGCGTTTCGTCACCTTTACCCGTGACTTCGTCGGCACCGGCAAGCCGGTCTTTGCCATCTGCCACGGCCCGCAGCTGCTGATCAGCGCTGAAGTGGTCCGCGGGCGTAAGCTTACGGCGGTGAAACCGATCGTTATCGATCTGAAAAACGCAGGGGCCGAGTTTTACGATCAGGAGGTGGTCAACGATAACGACCAGCTGATCACCAGCCGGACCCCGGACGATCTCCCGGCGTTTAACCGCGAAGCGCTACGCCTGCTCGGCGCGTAGCCAGTGAAGCTTCTTGCCAAAGCCCAGGGTGTTGTCGGTAAATTTCAGCTCATCAATCCGGATTTCCCACACCGGGGCTTTTAGCGCAGCAGCAACCGGGAAGCGGCGCGTGTAGCGTTTACGCTGTGCGTCGCTTTCTTCACCTTCCAGACGACGAATCTCACCCTTGAACTGCACGCCGCGGATCAGCGCGACCGTTTTCGGCTGACCGTTTACCGTGCCCGCCACTTTTGCCTGCTGGCCGGTCATCTGGGCATGCCGCGTTTTGTCCTCACTCATGACGTAAAAAGCGACGCGTTCAGGATCGTAGTAGTAAAAGGCGTTGGCGCACCACATTTCGCCCTCGCTATATACGCACCAGGTCACGACGTGCTGCTTTGCCAGCCAGCGGTTAATGGCGGCCAGTGTTTCCATTTTCGTTCTCTCTCATGCTATGGTGCGTTCACCTTAACATACTGAATCTGTTTACCGTGTGCTGGTTTCTCTATCTTGTCCGAACCGCTGATAACGCACTCTACACCGGGATCACCACCGATGTGGCGCGGCGTTTTTTACAACATCAAACGGGGAAAGGGGCAAAAGCGCTGCGGGGGAAAGGCGAACTGCAGCTGGCTTTTTCTGCCGCCGTGGGGGACAGATCGCTGGCACTCAGGCTGGAGTACCGTATTAAGCAACTAACGAAGCGCCAGAAGGAGCGCCTCGTGACCGGAGACGGCTCCTTTGAGGCGCTACGCGAGAGCCTGATTAAAAGCGATTAAAATGGTCGTGGTAGTCCACCAGACCATTTACGCCGTTCAGGGCATCATCCGCCAGGCGATGCACCTGGAAGGCGGATTCGGTACCCGGCCAGCGGCAGCGAAGATCGTAATGCGCGGCCTGCTCGAAGCCTAAACGGCCATAGAACGCCGGATCGCCCAGCGTGACCACGGCGGCATAACCAAACTCATTCAGCGAGTCCAGCCCTTCATAGACCAGCTGGCGCGCCAGGCCCTGCCCGCGGTAGTTTTCATCTACCGCCAGCGGTGCCATGCCCACCCACTGAAGATCTTCACCCTGAACGATCACCGGGCTGAAGGCAACATAGCCGACAACCTGACCTTCGTCATCGGTGGCAACCAGCCCCAGCGTGATCAGGCCGTCTTCACGGAGATCGTGGACCAGTTGGGCTTCCGCATCGCTCTCAAAAGAGCGGCGTAATAACGCATCGATACCCGGTGCATCAATCCCTATTTCGACTCGAATCAGCATGGCTCACCTACTGAAGTGTGTTTACTGTCCGGCGGGGATTTCAGCCCCGCCTCAACAAAATCTGCCATTTGCATCAACATCACGCGCAGCGCTTTCGGCATCTGCTCCAGCTCAATGGCATCCATTAAATTCTTAACGTACAGGCCAAGCTCCGTGTCGCCCTCAATCACCAGACGGCGCTGGAAGAAGAGTGTGTCCGGGTCCTGCTTACGCGCGGCAATCATCAGCAGGTCGCTGGCGTTGGCGCTAAAGCTCACGTCCGCCTCGGCAGACTCACGAACGATCAGCTGGTCGTTCTCTACGGAGGTGAACCAGCGCAGCCCGATGTCACGCACCTCAATGCTTAACCAGCGCCCTTCCAGAAACTCCAGCTCGCCATCCTGCAGCGCCTGACGGAACTGCCAGCTCAGGACCTGCTCCAGCACCTGGCGTTTAAGCGCGAACGGCGCCAGCCTGACCGGCACGCTCAGCATTGATGGACCGAATTGTACGAGACGTGAACGCAGTTTATCCAGCACGAGCTTTACTCCCTGATAGCTATAGTCCCGCTATTTTGCCACATCCATTCCACAACATAGCGGCGTAAATCAACAAACCATCGTCGGACGTACCCCATTATTGGTGCCATCAATACGCCATTAGCTGCCTTAAATCAAAAATTGTCGCGTATGGGTTAATTAAAATCCCAGCTCGTTAACAATTTTGCTATCGACTACATCAGGATAATTTATGGAGCTGCTCTGCCCTGCCGGAAACCTTCCGGCGCTTAAGGCGGCCATCGAGAATGGGGCCGATGCGGTCTATATCGGGCTGAAAGATGACACCAACGCCCGCCATTTTGCTGGCCTTAACTTTACGGAGAAAAAGCTTCAGGAAGCCGTTAACTTCGTTCATCAGCACCGCCGCAAGCTGCATATTGCCATCAACACGTTTGCCCACCCTGACGGCTACGCCCGCTGGCAGCGCGCGGTGGATATGGCAGCACAGCTGGGCGCCGATGCGTTAATCCTGGCCGACCTCGCCATGCTTGAGTATGCGGCAGAACGCTATCCGCATATTGAGCGCCACGTCTCTGTTCAGGCATCTGCCACCAACGAAGAGGCGGTGCGTTTTTACCATCAACACTTTGACGTCGCCCGCGTGGTGCTGCCGCGCGTGCTCTCTATTCATCAGGTTAAGCAACTCGCGCGCGTCACGCCAGTGCCGCTGGAGGTTTTTGCCTTTGGTAGTCTGTGCATCATGGCCGAAGGCCGTTGCTATCTTTCTTCTTACTTAACCGGTGAATCGCCGAATACCGTCGGGGCCTGCTCCCCTGCCCGCTTCGTCCGCTGGCAGCAGACCCCACAGGGGCTGGAGTCGCGTCTGAATGAAGTTCTGATCGACCGCTATCAGGACGGTGAAAACGCGGGTTATCCGACGCTGTGCAAAGGCCGCTACCTGGTCGACGGCGAGCGCTACCACGCGCTGGAAGAGCCCACCAGCCTTAACACGCTGGAGCTGCTGCCGGAGCTGCTGGCCGCCAATATTGCCTCGGTGAAAATTGAAGGTCGCCAGCGCAGTCCGGCCTATGTGAGCCAGGTGGCGAAAGTGTGGCGTCAGGCCATCGACCGCTGCATGGCGGACCCGCAGAACTACGCCCCACAGGCGGCGTGGATGGAGACGCTCGGATCGATGTCCGAAGGCACGCAAACCACGCTGGGCGCGTATCACCGTAAATGGCAGTGAGATAACCATGAAATATTCATTAGGGCCGGTGCTCTACTACTGGCCAAAAGAGACGCTGGAAGATTTTTACCAACAGGCCGCCACCAGCAGCGCCGATGTGATTTACCTCGGTGAAGCAGTATGCAGCAAACGCCGCGCAACCAAAGTGGGCGACTGGCTGGAGATGGCGAAAAGCCTGGCCGGGAGCGGCAAGCAGGTGGTGCTGTCAACGCTCGCGCTGGTGCAGGCCTCTTCTGAACTAGGCGAGCTGAAGCGCTACGTGGAAAACGGTGAGTTTCTGCTGGAGGCGAGCGACCTGGGGGTAGTGAACATGTGCGCCGAACGCAGGCTGCCGTTTGTCGCAGGCCATGCGCTGAACTGCTATAACGCCGTCACCCTGCGCCTGCTGCTCAAACAGGGAATGACCCGCTGGTGCATGCCGGTGGAGCTCTCCCGTGACTGGCTGGCAAACCTGCTGAATCAGTGCGACGAGCTGGGCATTCGCCATCAGTTCGAAGTGGAAGTGCTGAGCTACGGTCATCTGCCGCTGGCCTACTCTGCCCGCTGCTTCACCGCGCGATCGGAAGACCGCCCGAAAGATGAATGTGAAACCTGCTGCATCAAGTACCCGAACGGGCGCAGCATGCTGTCGCAGGAGAACCAGCAGGTATTCGTCCTGAACGGCATTCAGACCATGAGCGGTTACGTCTATAACCTCGGCAACGAGCTGGCGTCGATGGACGGACTGGTGGACATGGTGCGCCTGTCGCCGCTGGATACCAGCGTTTTCGCGATGCTGGACGCCTTCCGCGCTAACGAAAACGGCGCGTCGCCGCTGCCGCTGACGGCAAACAGCGACTGCAACGGTTACTGGAAACGTCTGGCCGGGCTGGAACTTCAGGCCTAAAAAAGGCTCACTTTGTTAACAACGGTTATCATTTTTTAATGCAGTATTAAAGATTGACCGTCGACAAAGTGAGCTGTTATGACTGACAAAACCCTTCCGTTTTCGGTGCTGGATCTGGCACCGATCCCACAAGGCTCCTCGGCAAGAGAAGCCTTCACGCACTCTCTCGATCTGGCTCAGCTGGCCGAAAAGCGTGGCTATCACCGCTACTGGCTGGCAGAACATCACAACATGGTCGGCATTGCCAGCGCCGCTACATCGGTGCTGATTGGCTACCTGGCAGCGAATACCACCACTTTGCACCTTGGCTCCGGTGGCGTGATGCTGCCGAACCACGCCCCGCTGGTGATAGCCGAGCAGTTCGGGACGCTGAATACCCTCTATCCGGGCCGTATTGACCTGGGGCTTGGCCGCGCGCCGGGCAGCGACCAGCCGACCATGCGCGCCCTGCGCCGCCATATGAGCGGCGATATCGATAACTTCCCGCGCGACGTGGCGGAACTGGTGGACTGGTTCGACGCGCGCGATCCGAACCCGCACGTGCGCCCGGTGCCGGGCTATGGCGAGAAGATCCCGGTATGGCTGTTAGGCTCGAGCCTGTATAGCGCGCAGCTCGCCGCGCAGCTGGGGCTGCCGTTCGCGTTCGCCTCCCACTTCGCGCCGGATATGCTGCATCAGGCGCTGCACCTCTACCGTACGAACTTCAAACCGTCCGAGCGTCTGGAGAAGCCGTACGCGATGGTGTGTATCAACATCATTGCCGCTGACAGCAATCGCGACGCGGAATTCCTGTTTACCTCTATGCAGCAGGCGTTTGTGAAGCTGCGCCGCGGCGAGACGGGCCAGTTGCCGCCTCCGGTGGAAAATATGCATCAGCTGTGGTCGGCCTCCGAGCAGTATGGCGTGCAGCAGGCGTTGAGCATGTCGCTGGTGGGTGATAAGGCAAAAGTGCGTCACGGGCTGGAAGCAGTGCTGCGTGAAACACAGGCGGATGAAATTATGGTCAACGGCCAGATTTTCGATCACCAGGCGCGTTTACATTCGTTTGATCTGGCGATGCAGGTGAAAGAAGAATTGGTGGGGTAGTTTTTTGCCGGATGGCGGCTTCGCCTTATCCGGCCTACGCGGTCCCTGTAGGCCCGGTGAGCGTAGCGCCACCGGGCAATGTGTTTACTGGTACACAGGCAACAGGTTAAAGCTCGACAGCACGTGAACCAGCGCGTTACCCACCCCAAATACCAGGATCAGCGCAATCATCGGTTTACCGCCCCAGACACGGAATTTCGGGCTGCCGAAGCGTTTACGTGATTTACGTGCCAGCAGCGCCGGCACAATCGCCGCCCAGATGGTGGCCGCCAGCCCTGCATAGCCGATGGCGTACAGGAAACCGTTCGGCCACAGCAGACCGCCGACAATCGGCGGCAGGAAGGTCAGCAGCGCCGTCTTGAAACGCCCCATCGCAGAATCGTCAAAGCCAAACAGATCCGCCAGGTAGTCAAACAGGCCCAGCGTTACGCCGAGGAAAGAACTCGCCACCGCAAAGTTAGAGAAAATCACCAGCAGCAGATCCAGACTGCGGCTGTTCAGTACGCCGCTCAGAGCCTGCACCAGCACGTCAATGTTACCGCCCTTTTGCGCAATGCCGATAAACTCCGGGCGCGGGATGTTGCCCATTGTCCCCAGCAGCCAAATCACATACAGCCCAAGCGCCAGCAGCGTGCCGTAGACCAGGCACTTCACGATGGTGCGCGGATCCTTGCCGTAGTACTTCATCAGGCTCGGCACGTTGCCGTGGTAGCCGAACGACGCCAGACAGAACGGCAGAGTCATTAGCAGATACGGCGTGTAGGAGGTATTAACTTCCGCAACGTTAAACAGCGTGGCGGGCGTAACGTGCCCCAGCAGGCTGCCGAAGGTCAGGAAGAAAGTGATGACCTTCGCGCCCAGCACAATCGCCGTCATGCGGCTCACCGCTTTGGTGCTCATCCAGACGATAAACGCCACGCCCAGCGCAAAGCAAAGCCCGGCCAGACGCGCCGGAACGTTCAGCGACATCTCCGAAAAGGTGTGATGCAGAATCGAGCCGCTTGCTGAGATGTACGCGTAGGTCAGGATGTAGAGCACAAATGCGATGGAAAGGCCGTTCACCAGGTTCCAGCCTTTGCCCAGCAGATCTTTGGTGATGGTGTCGAAGCTGGAGCCAATTCGGTAGTTCAGGTTCGCTTCAAGGATCATCAGGCCGGAATGCAGCATGCAGAACCAGGTGAACACCAGCGCGGCCAGCGACCAGAAGAACCACGCACCGGACATGACCACGGGCAGGGAAAACATCCCGGCACCTATAATGGTTCCGCCGATGATCACCACGCCGCCAAGCAGCGAAGGTGACGTTTGGGTGGTGGTTAGTGTCGCCATACAGCCTTTTCTCCAGTTAATCATGCGGTTCTGCATTTTAGTGCGATGCACTGTACCAGTACAAGAGTACAAAGGGAATAAAAAAAGCCCCGATAGCGTGTATCGGGGCTGTATATTTTACTTTACGTCAGAAGCGAAAGGCTTACGCGTCACCGAAACGACGACGGCTGGTGCCTTCTTCACGACGTGGGCCACGGCTTTCGCGGCGCTCGCCGGAGAAACGACGACCTTCACCACCGCGACCTTCACTGCGACCGCCTTCACGACGCTCGCCGCCGAAACCGCGACCACCGCCACGACGTTCGCCACCGCGGTCAGGACGTGGCTGTGCATCGCCCAGCAGCTGCATGTTCATCGGCTTGTTCAGGATGCGGGTGCGAGTAAAGTGCTGCAGTACTTCGCCCGGCATGCCTTTTGGCAGTTCGATGGTAGAGTGGGATGCAAACAGCTTGATGTTACCAATGTAACGGCTGCTGATGTCGCCTTCGTTAGCAATCGCGCCAACGATGTGACGAACTTCAACACCATCATCACGGCCCACTTCAATGCGGTACAGTTCCATGTCGCCAGCGTCACGACGTTCACGACGTGGACGGTCTTCACCACCACGCTCTGGACGATCGCCGCGTGGACCACGGTCGTTACGGTCGCCACGACGTTCGAAGCGATCGTCACGGTCACGGAACTCACGCTTAGGACGCATCGGCGCATCTGGTGGCACGATCAGGCTACGTTCGCCCTGAGCCATTTTCAGCAGTGCTGCAGCCAGAGTTTCCATGTCCAGCTCTTCGCCTTCAGCGACAGGCTGGATCTGCGACAGCAGCGCGCGGTACTGATCCAGATCGCTGCTTTCCAGCTGCTGCTGTACTTTCGCGGCGAATTTTTCCAGACGGCGTTTGCCCAGCAGCTCCGCGTTTGGCAGGTCGGCTTCTGGAATGGTCAGCTTCATGGTGCGTTCAATGTTGCGCAGCAGACGACGCTCGCGGTTCTCAACGAACAGCAGCGCACGGCCAGCACGACCCGCACGACCGGTACGACCGATACGGTGAACGTAAGACTCGGAGTCCATCGGGATGTCGTAGTTGACAACCAGGCTGATACGCTCAACGTCCAGACCACGTGCTGCCACGTCGGTTGCAATCAGGATATCCAGACGACCGTCTTTCAGACGCTCCAGCGTCTGCTCACGCAGGGCCTGGTTCATGTCGCCGTTCAGCGCTGCGCTGTTGTAGCCGTTACGCTCCAGCGCTTCAGCCACTTCCAGGGTCGCATTTTTGGTACGCACGAAGATAATCGCCGCATCAAAATCTTCCGCTTCCAGGAAACGGACCAGCGCTTCGTTTTTGCGCATGCCGTACACGGACCAGTAGCTCTGGCTGATGTCCGGTCGAGTGGTCACGCTGGACTGAATACGCACTTCCTGCGGCTCTTTCATGAAGCGGCGGGTAATGCGACGGATCGCTTCTGGCATGGTTGCAGAGAACAGAGCGGTCTGGTGACCTTCCGGGATCTGCGCCATGATGGTTTCTACGTCTTCGATGAAGCCCATACGCAGCATTTCATCTGCTTCATCCAGTACCAGGCCGCTCAGTTTAGAGAGGTCCAGAGTACCGCGCTTCAGGTGATCCAGCAGACGGCCCGGCGTACCGACGACAATCTGTGGGCCCTGGCGCAGGGCGCGTAACTGCACGTCATAACGCTGGCCGCCGTACAGGGCTACCACGTTTACGCCGCGCATATGTTTAGAGAATTCCGTCATTGCTTCAGCAACCTGAACAGCCAGTTCACGAGTTGGAGCCAGGACGAGGATCTGCGGTGCACGCAGGTCCGGATCGATGTTGTTCAGCAGCGGCAGCGAGAACGCTGCAGTTTTACCGCTACCAGTCTGGGCCATGCCCAGCACGTCACGACCAGAAAGCAGATGCGGGATACATTCTGCCTGGATCGGAGATGGTTTTTCGTAACCCAGATCGTTAAGGGCTTCAAGGATAGGAGCCTTCAGGCCCAGATCTGCAAAAGTGGTTTCGAATTCAGCCATGTAGTACGAGTGCCTCAATGTCAATGGCGGCCAGTCTACTTAGCTCATCGTGAAAATGATTAGCAATTTTCATTGAAAAGTGTGAACCGGCTCAAAGTAGGTGTATTGACGAACAACAACGCCCTCACCAGTGAAGGTGATGGCAATCAAAAGATTACGGGCTGATGTTTATGTCGTCAGCTATTGCTGGTCCGATTCTGCCAGGTCGTCTTGCTCCTGGCCCAAGAGCGATAATTCCAACAATGCATAACGGTGCTCAACGAAGTTATGTACGTTGTTAGCAACCGCTAATTTGAACAGTGCCGTAGCGCTGTCCATATCCCCCAGACTTAGGTAGTACTTACCTAAATAGAAGTTGGTTTCACTGAGATGCTCAGCGAGCGAGGTGTTATCCGTTGCGTCCGCCTTGAGGCGTTCCATCAGCGTTGCTTCGCTAATGTTGCCCAGGTAGAACTCGACAATGTTCCATCCCCACTGTTCCTTATCCGATTTCTCGAAGCGCTGTTGTAGTGCTTCTTTTGCCTGCTTCTCATCGAGCTTCCGCTCAACGATGTAAAGCCACAGGCTACGGAAAGGATCATTAGGATCGTCTTGATAAAACGCCAGCAGATCATCTTGCGCTAACTTATCACGACCGCCGTAATACAATGCGATACCGCGATTCAAGTGCGCGTAGTTGTAAGTTGGATCAAGCTCAAGTACAGAATCAAACGCTTCATAGGCAGCATCAAAATTGCCTGCCTGCGTTAAATAAATGCCTAAGTAATTGAATACTTCAGGCATATCAGGTCGGATAGCCAGCGCTTGTGAAAAATCATTTCGCGCTAATGCCCTCAGACCGAGACTATCATACAACACTCCGCGCTCATATAAAAGCTGTGCGCGTTCGTCATCGGTTAAAGCCCGACTGGCAAGTATTTGTTCCATGCGTGCCAGAATCACTTCCTGCTGCAAAGTCGGTTGCAATGGCACTGCGAGGACTTCGCTCTTACGCCAGGCAGAGTTGCTGCATCCTGCCAGCGTTAAAGCTGTCGCAACGAAACACCAGAGCAAAAAAGGCTTCATTTCCCACTCCCGAAGACAACTATTGGATGAACGTCCTGTCCCCCGGCGGCTTAACAAGGCGTCCTGCCTGATAACAGGCCCTCCGCAAAGCGGAGGGCAAATGGCAACTTACTCGCCTTGCTGTTCAGCAGCCGGAGCTTCCGGTGCCGCAGCAGGTTGAGACTGCTCGGTTGCTTCTTTAATGCTCAGACGGATACGGCCCTGACGGTCAACTTCCAGAACCTTAACCGGCACTTCCTGACCCATCTGCAGGTAATCGGTCACTTTCTCAACGCGCTTGTCAGCGATCTGAGAGATGTGAACCAGACCTTCTTTACCGCCACCGATGGCAACGAACGCACCAAAGTCAACGATACGGGTCACTTTACCCGCGTAGACGCGGCCCACTTCGATTTCAGCAGTGATTTCTTCGATGCGACGGATAGCGAATTTCGCTTTCTCGCCGTCGGTTGCTGCGATCTTCACAGTACCGTCATCTTCGATTTCGATGGTGGTGCCGGTCTCTTCGGTCAGCGCGCGGATAACGGAACCGCCCTTACCGATAACATCTTTGATCTTGTCTGGATTGATCTTGATGGTGTGAATACGCGGAGCGAATTCAGAGATGTCACCGCGTGGCGCGTTGATAGCCTGTTCCATCACGCCCAGGATGTGCAGACGCGCACCTTTAGCCTGGTTCAGAGCAACCTGCATGATCTCTTTGGTGATACCTTCAATTTTGATATCCATCTGCAGGGCAGAGATACCGTCGCGGGAACCCGCTACTTTGAAGTCCATATCACCCAGGTGGTCTTCGTCACCCAGAATGTCAGACAGAACAACGAAGTTGTCGCCTTCTTTCACCAGACCCATTGCGATACCCGCAACGGCGGCTTTGATCGGCACGCCCGCATCCATCAGCGCCAGAGAGGCACCACACACGGAAGCCATGGAAGAAGAACCGTTGGATTCGGTGATTTCAGAAACCACGCGAACGGTGTACGGGAATTTGTCAGCTTCCGGCATCACTGCCAGCACGCCGCGCTTCGCCAGACGACCGTGACCAATTTCACGACGCTTCGGTGAGCCAACCATACCGGTTTCGCCCACAGAGTACGGAGGGAAGTTGTAGTGGAACAGGAAGTTGTCAGTACGCTCGCCCATCAGTTCATCGATGATCTGCGCGTCACGTGCGGTACCCAGGGTTGCGGTAACCAGCGCCTGCGTTTCACCACGGGTGAACAGCGCAGAACCGTGAGTACGCGGCAGTACGCCCGTGCGTACGTCCAGACCACGAATCATGTCTTTTTCACGGCCATCGATACGCGGCTCGCCTGCCAGTACGCGGCTACGAACAACGTTTTTCTCGATAGCGTGCAGAATTTCGCCAATTTCGTTAGCGTCCAGCGTTTCGTCTTCGGCAACCAGGGTCGCGGTTACTTCAGATTTGATCGCGTCAACCTGAGCGTAACGCTCCTGTTTGTCGGTGATGCGGTAAGCGTCGCTCAGACGAGATTCTGCCAGTGCCGCAACGCGTGCGTTCAGCGCGTCGTTTGCTGCTTCTGGCTGCCAGTCCCAACGTGGCTTACCGGCTTCTTTCACCAGGTCGTTGATGTTCTGGATAACAATCTGCTGCTGCTCGTGACCGAACACCACAGCGCCCAGCATCTGGTCTTCGCTCAGCAGTTCAGCTTCGGATTCAACCATCAGCACAGCCGCTTCAGTACCGGCAACAACCAGGTCCAGCTTACTTTCTTTCAGCTCTTCCTGAGTTGGGTTCAGAACGTACTGGTCATTGATGTAACCGACGCGCGCGGCACCGATTGGGCCATTGAATGGAATACCAGACAGTGACAGGGCAGCGGAGGCACCGATCATCGCAACGATGTCCGGGTTAACCTGTGGGTTAACGGAAACAACGGTCGCAATAACCTGCACTTCGTTAACGAAGCCTTCCGGGAACAGCGGACGAACCGGGCGGTCAATCAGACGCGCGATCAGGGTTTCGCCTTCGCTTGGACGGCCTTCACGACGGAAGAAGCCACCCGGAATTTTACCGGCAGCGTAGGTACGCTCCTGGTAGTTAACGGTCAGCGGGAAGAAGTCCTGACCTGGTTTAGCTTTTTTCTGGCCCACAACGGTCACGAATACCGCGGTGTCATCCATGCTTACCATAACGGCAGCAGTCGCTTGGCGTGCCATCATGCCGGTTTCCAGCGTGACGGTATGTTGACCATACTGGAATTTACGAACGATCGGATTCAGCAAAATTCTATCCTTTCTTAAATGTATGACAGCACACCGCCGGCGTGCTGTCGATTTAACCCGACCTTCTTCGCATCCTCGCGACTAATGACAACCGACACCCCCATGGGTGAAGCCTCTCATTAGCCGCGCGAACCTCTGCAATGAAGATCATTTATAGCAACAATACAATAGTTTCCATTGAATTGCTGCCGTCTGGTTGAAAAAAGGGGCCATCAGGCCCCCTTTTCTGAAACTCGCAAGACTTAGCGACGCAGACCCAGACGCTCGATCAGCGCGGTGTAGCGTGCAACATCTTTACGCTTCAGGTAGTCGAGCAGTTTACGACGCTGAGAAACCATGCGCAGCAGACCACGACGGCTGTGGTGATCTTTTTTGTGCTCTGCAAAGTGACCCTGCAGGTGGTTAATCTGTGCAGTCAGCAGTGCAACCTGAACTTCGGTAGAACCGCTGTCGTTAGTACCACGACCAAACTCAGAAACGATTTTAGCTTTAGCTTCAACGCTTAGAGACATTTTCAAACTCCAAAGTATAAAAAATGTAAGGGTGCCGATCTCTAATTCAGCGACCCCATGTACGCCCCGCAGATTGTTAAACAATTTACCGGGCGTTAAGCGGCGATATTCTACTCGTCTCCCCTGCTTATCGCAAGGTGAGGCGTAATCACCGTCACGCGTCGACCGGATATTCGACGACCAGACGACGCGGCGCAACGCGCCCTTCACCGTCCATTTCGCCCATACCGATGAATTTCCCTTCGTCACCTTCCGTCACGCGTACCAGTCCATCCAGCGGCGCATCCGTCGTACGAACCGGGTTTCCGTTTTTAAAGTAAACGGACGATGTTAAAGGAAGATTAACGATCGGGAAGTCCGCTGCCGGACTGTCCATTGGCATCAGCAATGGATCCAGCAAATCTGCTGGTTCAACTCCCTGCGCTTGTGCCTGTTCAGCCAGCGCGCGCAGCTGCTCAAGCGTCACCATGCGTTCCACCGGATATTTACTGACCGCCAGACGACGCAGGTAGATCACATGTGCGCCGCAGCCCAGCTTTTCACCCAGGTCGTCAATGATGGTGCGAATATAGGTCCCTTTCGAACAGTGGACTTCCAGCTCCAGCTCGTCACCTTCGTGGCGAATGAACAGCAGCTCATACACGGTTATCGGACGCGCTTCGCGCGGGACGTCAATTCCCTGGCGCGCATATTCGTAGAGCTTCTTGCCCTGATATTTCAGCGCCGAATACATCGACGGCACCTGCATCGTGTCTCCGCGGAAGCTCTCCAGGGCCGCATCAAGCTGTTCGGCGCTGAAGGTCACCGGGCGCTCTTCCACCACCTGACCATCCGCGTCGGAAGTATCCGTACGCTGGCCCAGTTTAGCGATAACGCGGTAGCGTTTATCGGAATCGAGCAGGTACTGGGAAAACTTTGTTGCTTCACCCAGGCAAATCGGCAGCATGCCGGTCGCCAGCGGATCCAGCGCGCCGGTGTGGCCCGCACGGTTAGCGTTATAAATACGCTTCACTTTTTGCAGCACGTCGTTGCTGGATGCACCCTGCGGTTTATCTAGCAGCAGCACGCCATGCACGTCGCGACCGCGACGACGAGGACGACTCATCAGTCCTCCTTGCTGTCGTCCGTCGGGTTAACACGACGTTCGTCGTCATGTTTCACCACGCTGGTCACCAGGTTGGACATGCGCATACCTTCGACCAGCGAGTTGTCGTAGAAGAAGGTCAGCTCGGGAACAATACGCAGGCGCATCGCTTTGCCGAGCAGAGAGCGGATGAAACCAGAGGCTTCCTGCAGTGCTTTAATGCCGTTTTTAACCGCCGCTTCGTCCTGATCGTTCAGGAAGGTCACGAACACTTTGGCATAGGCCAGGTCACGAGACATTTCCACGCCAGAGACGGTGGTCATCATACCGATACGCGGGTCTTTGATTTCGCGTTGCAGGATGAGTGCGATCTCTTTCTGCATCTCCTGCGCCACGCGCTGTGGGCGACCAAATTCTTTCGCCATAATAAATTCTCCAGACAAAAAAGGGGCTAAAAGCCCCTTTTAAAATTATTGCCGGGTGGCACGAGGCGATCCCGGCCTACATATGGACTTATCCCTAAGGATTAGTCGATGCTGCGTTGGATCTCGATGATTTCGAACACTTCGATCATATCGCCAACGCGAACGTCGTTGTAGTTCTTAACGCCGATACCACATTCCATGCCGTTACGGACTTCGTTAACGTCATCTTTGAAGCGGCGCAGGGATTCCAGCTCGCCTTCGTAGATAACCACGTTGTCACGCAGTACGCGGATTGGGTTGTGACGCTTGATGGTACCTTCGGTAACCATACAGCCCGCGATCGCACCGAATTTCGGTGATTTGAACACGTCACGCACTTCAGCCAGACCGATGATCTGCTGTTTCAGCTCAGGAGACAGCATACCGCTCATCGCGGCTTTCACTTCGTCGATCAGGTTATAGATGACGGAGTAGTAGCGCAGATCCAGGCTTTCCGCTTCGATCACGCGGCGAGCAGATGCATCAGCACGCACGTTGAAGCCAACCAGGATAGCGTTGGATGCCGCAGCCAGGGTTGCGTCGGTTTCGGTGATACCACCTACGCCAGAACCGATGATCTTCACTTTGACTTCGTCGGTAGACAGTTTCAGCAAGGAGTCGGAGATCGCTTCCACAGAACCCTGAACGTCCGCTTTCAGAACGACGTTCACTTCGTGAACTTCGCCTTCAGCCATGTTCGCAAACATGTTCTCAAGTTTAGATTTCTGCTGACGCGCCAGCTTAACTTCACGGAATTTGCCCTGACGATACAGTGCCACTTCACGCGCTTTCTTCTCGTCACGCACAACGGTCACTTCATCACCGGCAGCCGGAACACCGGACAGACCTAGGATTTCCACTGGAATGGACGGACCTGCTTCCAGCACTTCCTGACCCAGTTCGTTACGCATCGCACGAACGCGACCGTATTCGAAGCCACACAAAACGATGTCGCCCTTGTTCAGCGTACCTTCGCGAACCAGAACCGTTGCAACCGGACCACGACCTTTATCCAGGAAGGATTCGATTACCGCACCGCTCGCCATACCTTTACGAACGGCTTTCAGTTCCAGAACTTCGGCCTGAAGCAGGATAGCGTTCAGCAGGTCGTCGATACCAGTACCCGCTTTTGCAGATACAGGGATGAACTGCGCTTCGCCGCCCCACTCTTCCGGCATAACGCCGTACTGAGACAGTTCGTTCTTCACGCGGTCCAGATCGGCTTCTGGCTTATCGATTTTGTTGACCGCAACAACCAGAGGCACCTGCGCCGCTTTCGCGTGCTGGATAGCTTCAATGGTCTGTGGCATAACGCCATCGTCTGCTGCAACAACCAGTACAACGATATCCGTAGCCTGAGCACCACGAGCACGCATTGAGGTGAACGCTGCGTGGCCTGGGGTATCCAGGAAGGTGATCATGCCGTTTTCGGTTTCTACGTGGTAAGCACCGATGTGCTGGGTAATGCCACCCGCTTCGCCGGAGGCAACTTTCGTAGAACGAATGTAGTCGAGCAGAGAGGTTTTACCGTGGTCAACGTGACCCATGATGGTCACAACCGGTGCACGCGGTTCAGCCGCAGCGCCAGTGTCACGGTCGCTCATTACTGCTTCTTCCAGCTCGTTTTCACGACGCAGGATAACTTTGTGGCCCATCTCTTCGGCAACCAGCTGTGCGGTTTCCTGGTCGATAACCTGGTTGATGGTCGCCATTGCGCCCAGCTTCATCATCGCTTTGATGACCTGAGAGCCTTTAACCGCCATCTTGTTCGCCAGATCGCCAACGGTGATGGTTTCGCCAATCACGACGTCACGGTTAACCGCCTGAGCTGGCTTCTGGAAGCCCTGCTGCAGAGAGGAACCTTTACGCTTACCGCCTTTACCACCGCGAACCGCTGCACGAGCTTCTTCGCGGTCAGCTTTAGATTCAGCGTGTTTGTTACCTTTCTTAGCCGGACGCGCGGCTTTTGCATTACGACCACGGCCACGGCCGCCTTCTACTTCACGGTCGTTATCATCTTCAGCCTGACGCGCATGCTGAGAAGTGGTCACGTGATAGTCGCTGGTGTCTTCAGTCGGTTCAGCGGTATTCACGCCATTCTTCTCGTTTTCTTCTGCCATACGGCGCGCTTCTTCAGCGACGCGGCGAGCTTCTTCTTCCAGCTTACGGCGGGCTTCTTCTTCCGCTTTACGCTTCAGCTCGGCAGCTTCATTTTCACGGCGGGCTTTTTCAGCCTGGGCGGTTTTGGTCATTTCGTCTGTCTGTTGATTGCTCACTTTGTCTTTTTCCGCAGCGTCACGCTTCACTTTATCACTGGCGTCGCGTTTCGCTTTTTCTGCGGCCTCACGTTCAGCTTTTAATTCTGCTTCACGTTTGGCGGCTGCTTCCGCCTCACGCTGAGCTTGTTCTTCCGCTTCACGCTGTGCCTGCTCTTCCGCGGCAAGGCGTTCTGCCTCTTGCGGATCACGTTTTACAAAGGTGCGCGTCTTGCGGACTTCAATTTGTACCGATTTGCTTTTGCCACCGGTACCAGGAATGTTTAACGTGCTGCGCGTTTTGCGCTGCAGCGTTAACTTGTCAGGCGTAGAACCGTGTTCGCGGTTCAGGTGCGTTAACAAGGTTTGTTTTTCTTGCGCGGTCACCGAGTCATCAGCGGACTTCGGGATCCCTGCATCAGCAAATTGCTGTACCAGGCGGTCCACGGAGGTCTGAATCTCAGCAGCCAGCGATTTTACAGTTACATCAGTCATGCTGTTCCTTCCTGCTACAGTTTATTACGCTTCGTCGCCGAACCAGCAAATATTACGTGCGGCCATGATGAGTTCGCCGGCTTTCTCGTCGGTTAAACCTTCGATATCGGCCAGGTCATCAACGCCTTGCTCAGCGAGATCTTCCAGCGTACAAACACCACGGGCAGCCAGCTTGAACGCAATCGCACGATCAAGACCTTCCAGATTCAGCAGGTCATCAGCCGGCTTCTTATCGCCAAGGCTTTCTTCCTGAGCCAGTGCCAGGGTGGTCAGTGCGTTTTTAGCGCGTTCACGCAGGGCTTCAACGGTTGGCTCATCCAGACCGTCAATTTCCAGCAGCTCTTTCATTGGCACATAGGCCAGTTCTTCCAGCGTAGAGAAACCTTCTTCTACCAGAACAGTGGCGAAGTCTTCGTCAATGTCGAGGTATTTGGTGAAGGTATCGATCGCCGCATGGGCTTCAGCCTGATGCTTAGCCTGCAGGTCATCAACGGTCATGACGTTGAGTTCCCAGCCGCTCAGCTGTGACGCCAGGCGTACGTTCTGACCGTTACGGCCAATCGCCTGCGCCAGGTTGCCCGCTTCAACAGCGATATCCATGGTGTGTTTGTCTTCGTCAACAACGATAGACGCGACATCAGCCGGAGCCATTGCGTTGATCACGAACTGCGCCGGGTTGTCGTCCCACAGAACGATATCAATACGCTCGCCGCCCAGTTCGGTAGAAACCGCCTGAACGCGCGCACCGCGCATACCGACGCAAGCACCGACCGGGTCGATACGCTTGTCGTTGGTTTTCACCGCAATTTTCGCACGAGAGCCTGGATCGCGAGCTGCTGCTTTGATCTCAATAACTTCTTCGCCGATTTCCGGCACTTCGATGCGGAACAGTTCAACCAGCATTTCTGGTTTAGAACGGGTCACGAACAGCTGTGCACCACGCGCTTCAGGGCGCACGGCGTACAGAACACCACGAATACGGTCGCCCGGGCGGAAGTTTTCACGCGGCAGCATGTCTTCACGCAGGATCACGGCTTCAGCGTTGCCCGGCATCCCTTCGGATTTAATTTCCAGAGAGATGTTGTCACGGTTCACTTTCTTCACCACGCCAGTGATGATTTCGCCTTCCTGATCGCGGAACTGATCGACAACCAGCGCGCGCTCGGCTTCGCGCACTTTCTGCACGATAACCTGCTTAGCGGTCTGGGTGGTGATACGGTCGAAGGTCACAGATTCAATCTGATCTTCAACGTAGTCACCCACGTTCAGACTTTCGTCTTCAAAACGTGCCGCTTCCAGGGTGATCTCTTTGGTCGGCTGGGTCACTTCTTCAACGATTACCCAACGACGGAATGTATCGAAGTCACCGCTTTTACGATCGATTTCTACGCGAACATCGATCTCTTGTTCGTATTTTTTCTTGGTTGCTGTAGCCAGTGCACTTTCCAGCGCTTCGAAAATTTTCTCACGCGGCAGTGATTTCTCGTTGGAGACGGCTTCAACAACAGCCAAAATTTCTTTGTTCATCGCGGGCTTTTCACCTCAATCCAGACTGTTAAAAGTGGGGAACCAGGTTCGCCTTCTGGATATTACTCAGCGCGAACACTTCATCTTTGCCTTCGACTGTTACCGTGATCATTTCACCATCAACGGCTTTGATAATTCCCTGCCATTTACGGCGGTTCTGTACGGCCATACGCAGAACGAGAGCCACTTCTTCACCGGTAAAGCGCACATAGTGCTCGGCCGTGAACATCGGGCGATCCAGGCCAGGTGAGGAAACTTCCAGGTTGTACGCAACGGTAATCGGGTCTTCAACATCAAGAACCGCACTCACCTGGTGGCTGACATCAGCACAATCATCAACATTGATGCCATCTTCACTATCAATATAGATGCGCAGCGTCGATGTACGGCCGCGAACGAATTCGATGCCGACCAGTTCGTAGCCCAGTGCTTCGACCGGTGCAGTAATCATCTCTGTTAATTTTTGCTCTAATGTGGACAAGCCCACCCCCAAGACATAAAAAAAGGGCGTAAAGCCCAGTTATTCTGTAGTCAGATAACAAAAAACCCCGATAAATCGGGGCTTTAGATAACTGAACCCTATAGCCACAACTGTGGCCTGGAGCACTCTCCGAAAGAATTTTTTCAAATCCAGCTACGAAGGCTCTAAGTCTTCACAGTATATTTGAAAAAGAACTTTATGGGAAAGTGGTTGCGGGGGCCGGATTTGAACCGACGACCTTCGGGTTATGAGCCCGACGAGCTACCAGGCTGCTCCACCCCGCGCCTGAAACGTGGCAAATTCTACGCGTTTTGGACAGAATTTGCAAATAATGCTGGGATTTGGTACCGAAGACGGGACGTAAAATCGGCGTTTAGTATATTGATAGTTGACCCCACCTGTCAACCCAGCTTCCGCCAGAGAGAACAGACCAAATTTTTTACAAAAAACGCATGAGTCTCTTCCGGTCTTCGACAAAAGATGATTAAATGAATACTCACTTATTTTGCATAAAAATGCACAAGAGAGCGAAAGCGGTCTCTAATCAGTCAATCAAGCAGGGTTTTATTCTATGACGACGATTCTCAAGCATCTTCCGGTAGGACAACGTATTGGCATCGCTTTCTCAGGCGGCCTGGATACCAGCGCTGCACTGCTGTGGATGCGCCAGAAGGGAGCGGTTCCGTATGCCTATACTGCGAACCTGGGTCAGCCGGATGAGGACGATTACGATGCTATTCCTCGTCGCGCTAAAGAGTATGGCGCAGAAAACGCGCGACTGATTGACTGCCGTAAGCAACTGGTTGCTGAAGGTATCGCCGCTATTCAGTGCGGTGCATTCCATAACACCACGGGCGGCCTGACCTATTTCAACACTACCCCGCTGGGCCGTGCCGTCACCGGCACCATGCTGGTTGCCGCCATGAAAGAAGATGGCGTAAACATCTGGGGTGACGGCAGCACCTATAAAGGTAACGATATCGAACGTTTCTATCGTTATGGCCTGCTGACCAACGCGGAGCTGCAGATCTACAAGCCGTGGCTGGACACCGACTTCATCGACGAGCTGGGTGGTCGTCATGAGATGTCTGAGTTTATGATTGCCTGCGGCTTTGACTACAAAATGTCCGTTGAGAAAGCCTACTCTACCGACTCCAACATGCTGGGCGCGACGCACGAAGCGAAGGACCTGGAGTTCCTGAACTCCAGCGTGAAGATCGTTAACCCGATCATGGGCGTGAAGTTCTGGGACGAGAGCGTGAAGATCCCGGCAGAAGAGGTGACCGTGCGTTTCGAACGTGGTCATCCGGTTGCCCTGAACGGCAAGACCTTCTCTGACGACGTTGAACTGATGCTGGAAGCAAACCGCATCGGCGGTCGTCACGGTCTGGGCATGAGCGATCAGATTGAAAACCGTATCATCGAAGCGAAAAGCCGCGGCATCTATGAAGCTCCGGGGATGGCGCTGCTGCACATCGCTTACGAGCGTCTGCTGACCGGTATTCACAACGAAGACACCATCGAGCAGTATCACTCTCATGGTCGTCAACTGGGCAAATTGCTGTATCAGGGTCGCTGGTTCGATCCGCAGGCGCTGATGCTGCGTGACGCGCTGCAGCGTTGGGTAGCGAGCGCGATCACCGGTGAAGTGACGCTGGAACTGCGTCGTGGTAACGACTACTCCATTCTTAACACCGTGTCGGACAACCTGACCTATAAAGCCGAGCGTCTGACCATGGAAAAAGGTGAGTCTGTGTTTTCTCCGGACGATCGTATTGGTCAGTTGACCATGCGTAACCTGGACATCACCGATACCCGTGAGAAGCTGTTCAACTACGTTGAGAATGGTCTGCTCTCCGCGAATTCCGGTAACGGCCTGCCGCAGGTTGAAAACCTGGAGAATAGCGATAAGAAGTAATCGCTGATGTAACATGCAAAAGGCGCCCAATGGGCGCCTTTTTGTTTGGCTTTTGTAGGGCGGGTAAGCGCAGCGCCACCCGCCATTTTGCCCGGTGGCGCTGCGCTTAACGGGCCTACGAAAGGCAAAAGCTACAGACGAAAAAAAAGACGTCTTGCGACGTCTTTCTTCTGGAATATTGGTACCGAGGATGGGACTCGAACCCACAAGCCCGTTAGGGCACTACCACCTCAAGGTAGCGTGTCTACCAATTCCACCACCTCGGTACGGAATACTTACTGCGGGATATCGCTGGTTGGCTTAGCCGGTGCAGCTGGCTGAGTTTGCTCAGTTTTGGCTGGCGCGCTCAGATTTTCCCACTCGCTTCCTTTGCTGGTCTTGTTGCTGTTGATATTGCCCAGCACCAGACTGATGATGAAGAACAGCGTAGCCAGAATCGCCGTCGTGCGGGTCATGAAGTTCGCAGAACCACTTGAACCGAACAGCGTACCGGAAGCGCCTGCTCCGAAGGAGGCTCCCATATCAGCGCCTTTACCTTGCTGCAGCATAATCAGCGCTACGAGAGCGATGGCTACAATAAGGAAAATAACTAAAAGAGCTTCGTACATAATCAACCTGTTCCTTGCGGATTTGCCGCATACCAATGCTTCGACCAATTAGCAGGATTTTTGTTTCCCACTGAAGCGGGTGTGAATACTAACCAAAGCGAATCACCTTCGCAAGGGCATTTTCGACGCATTGTATCAACTGCGGAAAAAAACAGCAAAAAGCCATTAATTGCTTAAAACAAAGGCGGCAAACGCCGCCTTTTTAAACATTTAGCATGCAAGATTATGCAGCTTTTACGGCATCCGCAATACGGTGCGCAAATTCGGTGACCTGCGCTTCGTCTTCGCCTTCCACCATCACGCGGATCAGTGGTTCGGTACCGGACTTACGCAGCAGCACGCGTCCACGGCTGCCCAGCGCCGCTTCAACGTCAGCCATTACCGCTTTCACGTTGTCATTTTCCAGCGGATCGCCTTTACCCGCAGTGAAACGCACGTTCACCAGGATCTGCGGGAACATTTTCATCCCGCTGCACAGATCGTGCAGGCTCATATGGTTGCGCGCCATCGCGGCAACCACCTGAAGCGCGGCAACAATGCCGTCACCGGTAGTGGTTTTGTCGAGCAGGATCACGTGACCTGAGTTCTCAGCGCCAATACGCCAGCCCTTCTCCTGCAATTTTTCCAGCACGTAGCGGTCGCCCACTTTCGCGCGAACAAACGGAATACCGAGCTGTTTCAGCGCCAGCTCCAGACCCATGTTGCTCATCAGGGTCCCTACCGCACCGCCGCGCAGCTGCCCCTGGCGCAGGCCTTCACGGGCAATGATGTAGAGGATCTGATCGCCGTCGACTTTATTACCTTCGTGGTCAACCATGATCACGCGGTCACCGTCGCCGTCCAGGGCAATACCCAGATCGGCTTTTTCC
This sequence comes from Enterobacter cloacae complex sp. P14RS, assembly GCF_014895895.1. NCBI lineage: Bacteria > Pseudomonadati > Pseudomonadota > Gammaproteobacteria > Enterobacterales > Enterobacteriaceae > Enterobacter > Enterobacter cloacae complex sp. P14RS. The sequence continues at coordinate 61,033 of NZ_JADBQM010000004.1, read as the reverse complement.
GCCAGCACGCGCGCCTGCAGGGCGCGCACGTCCGTCGCCCCGACTTCTTCGTTAATGTTCAGACCATCCGGCTCGCAGCCGATGGCGATCACTTTCGCACCCAGCTCGCGGAAGACATTCGGCGCAATGTGATAGGTCGCACCGTTCGCACAGTCCACCACAATTTTAAGATGCGCCAGGCTCAGCTCGTTCGGGAAGGTGCCTTTGCAGAATTCGATATAACGACCCGCCGCATCGACGATACGGTTCGCTTTACCCAGCTCGGCGGAATCAACACAGGTGATCTCTTTTTCCATTTCGGCTTCAATGGCCTCTTCCACTTCGTCCGGCAGCTTGGTGCCGTCAATGGAGAAGAACTTGATGCCATTGTCGTAGAACGGGTTATGAGACGCCGAGATCACAATTCCCGCTTCCGCGCGGAAGGTGCGCGTAAGGTAGGCAACAGCAGGCGTTGGCATTGGGCCAGTAAACGAGGCTGAAAGCCCTGCCGCTGCCAGACCCGCTTCCAACGCAGATTCCAGCATATAGCCCGAAATACGGGTATCTTTACCAATAATGATCTTACGTGAGCCATGACGCGCCAGCACCTTGCCGGCAGCCCAGCCGAGCTTCAGAACAAAATCAGGGGTAATTGGAGCATCGCCTACGCGCCCACGGATACCATCGGTACCAAAATATTTACGGTTACTCATAGCGTTTGTTTTCCTTCGCTGCCAGTGTGGCTTCCACCACACGCATGGCTTCTACTGTTTCTTTGACGTCATGGACACGGATAATGTGCGCGCCTTGCATCGCCGCAATTACCGCGCAGGCCAGGCTGCCACTCAGGCGCTCGCTCGGTCCTACATTCAGCAATTGGCCAATCATCGACTTTCTCGACATACCCACCAGCAGCGGCAGACCAAAGTGATGAAATTCCGATAAGCGCGCAAGCAACGCATAATTGTGTGAGAGATTTTTACCGAAACCGAACCCCGGGTCGAGCAGCAATTTCTCTTTTGGGATGCCTGCACGCTCACAGCGTTCAATATGCTCAATAAAGAAGCGATTCACGTCGGCAAAGACATCATCATACTTCGGCGCTTCCTGCATGGTTTTCGGTTGCCCCTGCATGTGCATCAGGCATACCGGCAGTCCGGTTTCAGCAGCGGCCTCGATCGCACCTGGTTCGGTCAGCGAGCGGATATCATTGATAATGTGAGCGCCCACTCTCGCCACTTCACGGATCACTTCTGGTTTGGACGTGTCGACGGAGATCCACACCTCGAAACGTTGCGCGATTGCCTCAACCACCGGCACCACGCGCGCCAGCTCTTCTTCCACCGAAACATCTGCCGCGCCGGGACGCGTCGATTCACCGCCCACGTCAATGATGGTGGCACCCGCATTGATCATTAGATTTGCGTGCTTAACCGCGTCGATAAGCGTGTTATGCGTGCCGCCGTCAGAGAAGGAGTCAGGGGTAACATTCAGGATCCCCATCACGTGCGGATGTGAAAGATCAAGATGCGAGTCCTGGGCGAAGAGTTTCATGGTCAAATCCCTGGTTTTAGTATGGTTTAACGGAAAAGAAAAACCCCGGAGCAAGCTCCAGGGTTTGGGGTACAGACAAACGCTTCAACAGCAGTGACTTACTTGTCGCCCAACTGCTCTGACATGGTGTTGCCCGGGTTTGGCGTACGCGGTTCATCGACCGGACGCGGCGCGCGCGGGGTACCATTGTTGTCAGAATTGTTGGAAGCGCCTGGGTCTTCCCAGCCAGCTGGCGGACGCACTTCGCGGCGAGCCATCAGGTCGTCAATCTGCGGTGCATCGATGGTCTCATATTTCATGAGCGCATCTTTCATCGAATGCAGAATGTCCATATTGTCGTTCAGGATCTGACGCGCGCGACCGTAGTTACGTTCAATCAGCGCTTTCACTTCCTGGTCGATGATACGTGCCGTCTCATCGGACATATGTTTTGCTTTCGCCACGGAGCGACCCAGGAATACTTCACCCTCTTCCTCTGCATACAGCAGCGGACCGAGTTTGTCGGAGAAGCCCCATTGAGTCACCATGTTACGCGCCAGGTTTGTCGCCACTTTAATGTCGTTCGACGCACCGGTAGAAACATGTTCTGGCCCGTAGATGATCTCTTCCGCCAGACGACCGCCGTACAGGGTCGAAATCTGGCTTTCCAGCTTCTGACGGCTGGCGCTGATCGCGTCGCCCTCAGGCAGGAAGAAGGTCACACCCAGCGCACGGCCGCGCGGAATAATCGTTACCTTGTGTACCGGATCGTGTTCCGGCACCAGGCGACCGATAATCGCGTGACCCGCTTCGTGGTAAGCCGTGGACTCTTTCTGCGCTTCCGTCATCACCATGGAGCGACGTTCCGCACCCATCATGATTTTGTCTTTCGCTTTCTCGAACTCCACCATGGAGACCACGCGCTTGTTACCGCGAGCGGCAAACAGTGCAGCTTCGTTGACCAGGTTAGCCAGGTCCGCACCGGAGAAGCCCGGGGTACCGCGCGCAATGATGGCCGCGTCGATATCTGGCGCCAGCGGTACGCGACGCATGTGCACTTTCAGAATCTGTTCACGACCGCGAACATCCGGCAGACCGACAACAACCTGACGGTCGAAACGGCCTGGACGCAGCAGCGCAGGGTCAAGTACGTCCGGACGGTTAGTCGCCGCGATAACGATAATACCTTCGTTACCTTCGAAGCCGTCCATCTCAACCAGCATCTGGTTCAGGGTCTGCTCACGCTCATCGTGACCACCGCCCAGGCCCGCGCCACGCTGGCGGCCTACGGCGTCGATTTCATCGATAAAGATGATGCACGGTGCTGCCTTCTTGGCCTGCTCGAACATGTCACGCACACGAGATGCACCGACACCCACGAACATTTCAACGAAGTCAGAACCTGAAATAGTAAAGAACGGCACCTTCGCTTCACCCGCGATGGCTTTCGCCAGCAGGGTTTTACCGGTACCCGGAGGGCCTACCATCAGGACGCCTTTCGGGATCTTACCGCCCAGTTTCTGGAAACGGCTCGGCTCGCGCAGGTATTCAACCAGTTCACCCACTTCTTCTTTTGCTTCGTCACAACCGGCGACGTCAGCAAACGTGGTCTTGATCTGGTCTTCCGTCAGCATACGCGCCTTGCTCTTACCGAACGACATGGCACCTTTGCCACCGCCGCCCTGCATCTGGCGCATAAAGAAGATCCAGACGCCGATAAGAAGCAGCATCGGGAACCAGGAAATGAAGATAGAAGCCAGCAGGCTTGGTTCTTCTGGCGGCTCGCCTACCACTTTGACGTTTTTGGTCAGAAGGTTATCAAGCAGCTTAGGATCGTTCACCGGGATGTAAGTCGTGTAACGGTTACTATCTTTCTTGGTAACGTTGATCTCACGTCCGTTGATACGCGCTTCGCGAACCTGGTCCTGATTGACCTCTTGCAGGAAGGTAGAATAATCCACCTTGCGGCCATTCGACTCGCTGGGCCCAAAGCTCTGGAATACTGACATCAGCACAACGGCAATGACCAGCCAGAGTATTAGGTTTTTCGCCATGTCACTCAAGGGATTAACCTCATATTACAACTGTGTTAAAAACAGCGTCAGGATACTCTATATCCAGTTTCATTCAAACTTTCGTCTGAAATCTCCCGGTTATCATTTTCGCCCGGTCGCTACAATATACACTTCACGGGAACGGGCCCGGGAAGAGTCCGGCTTACGAACTTTGACCTTCGCAAACAGGGAGCGAATTTCCTTAAGATACTCCTCGAAACCTTCGCCCTGAAACACCTTCACAACAAAACTACCACCAGGCGCTAGTACATCACGACACATTTCTAACGCTAGCTCCACCAGATACATGGCGCGGGGGATATCCACCGCCGGTGTTCCGCACATATTTGGTGCCATATCCGACATGACAACCTGGACCTTACTGTCACCAACACGATCAAGTAACGCTTTCAGCACTAATTCATCACGAAAGTCGCCCTGAAGGAAGTCGACACCAACGATGGGATCCATTGGTAAAAGATCGCACGCGATGATTCGGCCCGTTCCGCCGATCTGCGTTACCGCATACTGGGACCATCCGCCAGGTGCCGCACCGAGGTCGACAACCGTCATCCCCGGCTTAAAAAGTTTGTCACTTTGCTGTATTTCATCAAGTTTAAACCAGGCACGGGAACGTAACCCCTTTTTCTGTGCCTGTTGAACATATTTATCGCTAAAGTGTTCCTGAAGCCAGCGGCTGGAACTGGCAGAACGCTTTTTACCTGTCATTTAACATTTCCGTCCTGGTTCATCGTTGCTTGCCTGTGACGTAAATTTCTACGCAGCTATTTGGCGATATAAGGGAGATGGCGGTAGAATGAACCGTTTTCAATCCCAACGTAAGCAAAAATATACGATGAATCTGAGTACTAAACAAAAACAGCACCTTAAAGGTCTGGCACATCCGCTCAAGCCTGTAGTCATGCTTGGCAACAATGGTTTGACCGAAGGGGTGCTTGCCGAGATTGAACAAGCGCTGGAACACCACGAGCTGATCAAGGTGAAAATCGCCTCTGAAGACAGAGACACTAAAAACCTGATCGTGGAAGCCATCGTGCGCGAAACCGGCGCCTGTAATGTACAGGTCATCGGTAAAACGCTGGTGCTCTATCGCCCATCTAAAGAGCGTAAAATCTCGCTGCCACGCTAAGGATATCCTGAATCAATCACATTTTCTGTGTGAAACGAGGGATTTCTTTCAGCAGGCTCAGCAAAATGCCATGCTCCTTGAGTTGATAAAAGGCCGCTATGCGGCCTTTTTCTTTTCTTTACAATGTATCAACATCTTAGTAGAGAAGCGAATTACAGGTATTCAACCTTGATAATTTCGTATTCCACTTCACCGCCAGGGGTGCGGATGGTGACAACATCGTCCTGCTCTTTGCCAATCAGGCCGCGAGCAATGGGTGAGTTCACCGAAATCAGGTTCTGTTTGAAGTCTGCTTCATCATCGCCCACGATGCGATAGGTTTGCTCTTCATCGTTGTCGAGGTTCAGAACGCTGACGGTAGAACCAAAGATCACGCGACCATTGTTAGGCATTTTGGTGATATCGATAACCTGCGCATTAGACAGTTTCGCTTCGATATCTTTAATGCGCCCTTCACAGAAACCCTGCTGCTCGCGCGCCGCATGGTATTCAGCATTCTCTTTCAGGTCGCCATGCTCACGGGCTTCCGCGATAGCGGCGATGATTTCAGGGCGACGCACGGATTTCAGGAAATCCAGCTCTTCGCGCAGTTTTTCGGCACCACGTAAGGTCATCGGAATAGCTTGCATTTGTTATACCTCTTAAACATTCCTGTTGGGAGCAGTGTTCCCTGCTCCTGCCCCCCGAAGCGGGCAAGAAGCAAAAAGAAAACCGACCCGGGAGCGACGCCCCAGGTCAGCAGCAATTTTTCAATTTGATACGCATTTTACCGCGAAGTTCACTATGGGTCATCGTTTACTTTGCAGTGCCATGCACCGTAGTATGACGGTTTGTTTTCGGGTTGTTAGCGCGAGATTATGCGATTTTCCAGTTTTATCATCGGATTGACTACCAGTATAACGTTCACCGCCCAGGCCGCGAATGTTGATGAGTACATTAATCAGCTCCCCGCAGGCGCGAACCTCGCCCTGATGGTGCAGAAGGTTGGCGCACAGGCTCCCGAGATTGACTATCACAGTCAACAGATGGCGCTGCCTGCCAGTACCCAGAAGGTGATCACTGCCCTCGCCGCCCTGCTCCAACTCGGGCCTGACTTCCGTTTTACCACCACGCTTGAAACCAAAGGTAACGTCGACGGTGGCGAACTGAAAGGCGATCTTATCGCCCGTTTCGGTGGCGATCCCACCTTTAAGCGCCAGGATATCCGCAACATGGTAGCGGTGTTGAAAAAATCCGGCGTGACAAAAATCGATGGCAACGTGCTGATCGATACCTCCATTTTTGCCAGCCACGATAAAGCACCAGGCTGGCCGTGGAACGACATGACGCAGTGCTTTAGCGCCCCGCCAGCCGCCGCGATTGTTGACCGCAACTGCTTCTCGATCTCCCTTTACAGCGCGCCCAAGCCAGATGATTTAGCGTTCATTCGCGTGGCATCTTACTATCCGGTGACCATGTTTAGCCTGGTGCGAACGCTGGCTAAAGGCTCCCCTGATGCCCAGTACTGCGAACTGGACGTGGTGCCTGGCGATCTTAACCGCTACACCCTCACCGGCTGCCTGACGCAGCGCGCCGATCCCCTGCCGCTGGCCTTCGCGATTCAGGATGGCGCAAGCTATGCGGGTGCGATTCTCAAGGATGAGCTGAAGCAGGCGGGAATAACCTACTCCGGCACGCTGCTACGCCAGACGCAGGTCAACCAGCCCGGAACGGTCATTGCCAGCAAACAGTCGCCACCGCTGCACGATTTGCTGCGAATTATGCTGAAAAAGTCTGACAACATGATTGCCGACACCGTGTTCCGCATGATTGGCCACGCGCGTTTCGGCGTGCCGGGAACCTGGCGCGCGGGCTCAGACGCTGTTCGTCAGATCCTGCGCCAGCAGGCGGGGATCGATCTGGGTAACACTATCGCCGTTGATGGTTCAGGATTATCGCGTCATAACCTGATTGCCCCGGCCACCATGATGCAGGTGCTTCAGTACATTGCACAACATGACACTGAGCTAAACTTTATCTCAATGCTGCCGCTTGCCGGACACGACGGTTCGCTGCAGTACCGCGCCGGGCTTCACGCAGCAGGTGTGGATGGCAAAGTCTCCGCGAAAACAGGTTCACTGCAGGGGGTGTATAACCTGGCAGGGTTCATCACGACCGCCAGCGGACAGCGCATGGCATTCGTGCAGTATCTTTCCGGCTATGCCGTCGAACCGACCGACCAGCGCAACCGCCGTATTCCACTGGTTCGCTTCGAAAGCAGGCTTTATAAAGACATCTACCAGAATAACTAGCGATGAAACTACTTATAGTTGAAGACGATCTGTTATTACAGGAAGGACTGGCTCTGGGACTCGCCAATGAAGGCTATGCCCTGGACTGTGCCGGCACCGCGGCAGAAGCAGATGCCCTGATCCAGAGCGGCGAATACAGCCTGGTGATCCTTGACCTGGGCTTGCCGGACAAAGACGGCGCGACGCTGCTTACCCAGTGGCGTCGCCGGGGCATCGCCAATCCAGTGTTAATCCTGACGGCACGCGACGCCATTGAAGATCGTATTACCGGCCTTGATGCTGGCGCCGATGATTACCTGGTGAAGCCCTTTGCGCTTGCAGAACTTCAGGCTCGGGTGCGAGCGTTAATACGCCGTTATCAGGGCCATAGTGATAACTTACTAACCGACGGGGACATTACCCTGAATCTGCAAACCCAGCAGGTATTGCGCCAGTCCCAGCCCGTTGAAGTCACACCAAAAGAGTTCGCCTTGCTGACGCGTCTGATCATGCGAAGCGGACAAACGGTACACAGAGAAACCCTTCAGCAGGATATCTATTCCTGGCAGGACGATCCGGGGTCAAATACCCTGGAAGTCCACATCCACAACCTGCGTCGTAAGCTCGGCAAAGACCGGATTAAAACCGTCCGCGGCGTTGGCTACCGCCTGGAGAGCCAGAAATGAACAGCATGCGTCGGCGATTAATGGTGTTGCTGGCGGTCATTCTGTTATTTTTCCAGCTGATAAGCGTCATTTGGTTGTGGCACGAAAGCCGCGAGCAGATTGGCTTTCTGGTGAACGAAACGCTGTCGGCAAAATCGCGTAACAACCACGTCGAGAAAGAGATCCGCGAAGCCATTGCCTCGCTGCTGGTTCCTTCCCTGGTGATGGTTGGGTTTACGTTGTTTTTCTCGTTCTGGGCGGTCACCTGGATAACCCGACCGCTGAACAAACTGCGCGTGAGCCTGGCTAACCGTTCGGCGGATAACCTAACCCCACTTCCTATGTATTCCGACATGGAAGAAATCGGCGCCGTTACCACCTCGCTCAATCAGCTACTCGCCAGGCTGGACAGTACCATTCAGCAAGAGCGTCTCTTCACGGCTGACGCCGCCCATGAACTGCGAACGCCTCTTGCCGGAATCAGGCTCCATCTGGAGCTCATGGCCCAGTCAGGCTCTACGCAGGCCACGACGCTCATCAGCCGTATTGACCAGCTAATGCACACCGTTGAGCAACTGCTGATGCTGGCCCGTGCAGGACAGGCAATGGCGAGCGGCCACTATGAAACCATCAACTGGACGGACACCATTATCACGCCTCTTGGTCTTGAGCATGAAGCCAAAGAGCATACGGTGATTTGGCCTGCTAAAAGCGCGCTCACTGTTCAGGGAGACGCGGTACTGCTGCGGCTGATGCTGCGCAACCTGCTGGAGAATGCCGGGCGCTACAGCCCGACAGGCACCACGATTACCGTGACGCTTACCGAGGTCGAAGGCGGTACGCAGCTCAGCGTTATCGATCAGGGGCCTGGTATTGACGAAGCGCATCGACAGTCGATCACGGAGCCGTTCCGTCGCCTCGATCAGCGTTACGGCGGCAGCGGCCTGGGCCTGAGTATCGTACAGCGCATCCTGCAGCTTCATCACGGTAAGCTGATGCTGGAGAATGGTGCTGAAGGCGGCCTGATAGCAAGCTGCTGGCTGCCCTCAACGCTGGAATGAAAAAAGCCCCCTGATGGGGGCTTTGGACAGATATTAGTGCTTGTAGATGAACTCGACGCCTTCTTCGTCGTCTTCATCCCAGTCATCGTCCCAGTCGTCTTCCTCTTCCGCTTCCAGCTCTTCGAGCTGCTGGCGGTGGTAGTCATCCCACATGAATTCGACTTTTTCTGGCTGTTTCGCTTCTTCAGCCTGAACGACAGGGTTCTCGATGATGAAGGTCATCACATCCCAGCAGAGATCTTTCACGCCAACCTGGCTTGCCGCGGAGATAAGGTAGTATTTATCTTCCCAGCCCATCGCTTCGGCAATCGCTTTGGCTTTCGCTTCGGCTTCCGCTTTATCCATCAGGTCGATCTTGTTGAAGACCAGCCAGCGTGGCTTACTCGCCAGTTTTTCGCTGTATTTTTCCAGCTCACCGATAATGATACGGGCGTTTTCAACCGGATCGGAACCGTCGATCGGATCGATGTCGATGAGGTGCAGCAGAACGCGGCAACGCTCAAGGTGCTTCAGGAAGCGAATACCCAGGCCAGCCCCTTCCGCAGCGCCTTCAATCAGGCCCGGAATATCGGCGACCACAAAGCTCTTCTCGTTATCCATACGGACAACGCCGAGGCTTGGTACCAGCGTGGTAAACGGATAGTCCGCTACTTTTGGCTTGGCCGCAGAGACGGCGCGAATAAAGGTCGATTTACCTGCGTTTGGCATACCCAGCATGCCCACGTCAGCCAGCAGCATCAGTTCAAGTTGCAGGTCGCGCTTATCACCCGGGGTACCCATCGTTTTCTGACGCGGGGTACGGTTAACGGAAGATTTGAAACGGCTGTTACCCAGACCGTGCCAGCCGCCTTTCGCCACCATCAGGCGCTGACCGTGTTTGGTCATATCGCCCATGGTTTCACCGGTGCCCTGATCGATAACGCGCGTACCAACCGGAACCTTAATGGTCACGTCTTTACCGCGTTTACCGGTACAGTCACGGCTCTGGCCGTTCTGTCCGCGTTCTGCGCGGAAGGATTTTTCAAAGCGGTAGTCGATTAGCGTGTTGAGGTTTTCATCCGCCTCCAGCCACACGTCACCACCATCGCCACCGTCACCGCCGTCAGGGCCGCCACGAGGAATATATTTTTCACGGCGGAAGCTTACACAACCGTTACCGCCATCACCTGCCACGACCAGAATCGTCGCTTCATCAACAAACTTCATTTTACTCTCCGTAACTCATTCGCCTGAGCGGGGGACTACTACGACCGCTTCATTTTTGCGCCAACGTCCCCAAAGACGATGACCAATGGCGGAATACATCGCGCCCGCAACCACGACAAACGCACCGAGATAGCCCAACAGGTTGAGCATCGGTCTGACGAAGACATCGGGCCAGGCCATTGATAACAAATCTGAAAATAACAGCGTAAACAGCGGGGTAAGCGTGATCAATGCGCTCACCTGTGCTGCCTGCCAGCGCGCCATCGCTTCCGCCAGCGCGCCATAACCGACCAGCGTGTTAAGCCCACAAAAAATGAGGCACGCCAGTTGCCAGTCGCTCAGCTGGGTAATGACGCCCGGCTTCGCTAACGGCAATAATGCCACTGTACACAAAGTGTACAGCAAAAAAAGGATCTGCTGTGAGGCCAGACGACGCAATAACACCTTTTGCGCGACGCCATAGCTCACCCAGACCGTTGCTGCACCCACGCCGAAGATCACGCCCCAGGTGTAGTCCGTAAGCCGGGTAAAAATCTCGATCAGGCTGGTGTTGAAGAACATCACCAGGCCGCATAGCAGCATGCTTGCCCCGATAATCTGCGTCCCGCGCATCTTCTCTTTGAGGATGAACACGCTCGCGACCATCATGCCCACAGGCGAAAGCTGACCAATCACCTGAGACGCCGTAGGGCTCAAATACTGCAGGGAAGAGCTGAACAGGATAAAGTTACCGAACAGACCGCCCGTCGCAATGGCCAGTAACACCAGCCATCGAGGTTTGCGGAAGAGCCGCAGCGGTGGAAGCTTGCCTTTAACCGCAAGGATGGTCCCGAGACCAATGCTTGCCATCAGAAAGCGATAAAAGACCACCGTAGGCGGCTCCATCACTTCCAGTACCTGCTTCATTGCAATTGGCAGCGCACCCCAGCACATTGCGGTCGTGAGCGCCAAAAGAATACCAATGCCGGCCTGCTGCTTCATGCCCGTTTTCCCTACAGAAAATTTTCCGGGTTTCCAATGTAAAAAGCCCCGCAACACGTTGCGGGGCTTTAATCCGTTACCGGACCGAGAAAACCTTACTCAGCAACGATGCTGATGTATTTACGGTTGTTCGGGCCTTTAACTTCAAATTTCACTTTACCGTCTGCTTTAGCAAACAGAGTGTGGTCACGACCGCAACCTACGTTGTTGCCAGCGTGGAATTTGGTACCACGTTGACGAACGATGATGCTACCCGCCAGAACGGATTCGCCACCGAAACGCTTAACGCCCAGGCGTTTAGCTTCTGAATCGCGACCGTTACGTGTGGAGCCGCCAGCCTTTTTATGTGCCATTTAAATCTCTCCTCAGGTCTTAGGCGCTGATGCCAGTAATTTTCACATCAGTGAACCACTGACGGTGGCCCTGCTGCTTACGGTAGTGTTTACGACGACGAAACTTAACGATTTTAACTTTCTCGCCACGACCGTGTGCAACAACTTCAGCTTTGATAACGCCGCCATCAACGAAAGGAACGCCGATTTTGACTTCTTCACCGTTTGCGATCATCAGAACTTCAGCGAACTCAACAGATTCGCCAGTTGCGATGTCCAGCTTTTCCAGGCGAACGGTCTGACCTTCGCTTACTCGGTGTTGTTTACCACCACTTTGGAAAACCGCGTACATATAAACTCCGCTTCCGCGCACGTCCTCGTATGAATCAGAGTGCGCTATAAATATTCACAATAGGGCGCGAATATTACGCAAAACGCGAGCCTTTGACAAGTGCTACCGTCAATACATGAAGAAAAAAAACACAACACGTACGGTAACGTTTATCTGAGCCGTTTTTTCAGTACAATCAGCACTACTATTGATAAACCGAAACCCTTCGTTACCCCATTGAAGATGGGATCAACAGGATAAAAAGCCCGGCTTTTGCGATGAATTTAGAAAAAATCAACGAGTTAACCGCGCAAGATATGGCGGGTGTAAATGCAGCAATCCTGGAGCAACTCAACTCTGACGTTCAGCTGATTAATCAGTTGGGCTATTACATTGTCAGCGGCGGCGGTAAACGCATTCGCCCGATGATTGCCATTCTGGCTGCCAGAGCCGTTGGCTATCAGGGAAATGCCCACGTGACGATCGCCGCGCTGATCGAATTTATTCACACCGCGACGCTTCTGCATGACGATGTTGTGGATGAGTCCGATATGCGTCGTGGCAAAGCCACGGCAAACGCTGCCTTCGGGAACGCCGCCAGCGTTCTGGTCGGGGACTTTATCTATACCCGCGCCTTCCAGATGATGACCAGCCTGGGCTCTCTGAAAGTGCTCGAGGTGATGTCCGAAGCCGTCAACGTCATCGCTGAAGGTGAAGTGCTGCAGCTGATGAACGTCAATGACCCCGATATCACCGAAGAAAACTACATGCGCGTTATCTACAGCAAAACAGCGCGCCTGTTTGAAGCGGCAGCCCAGTGTTCCGGCATCCTGGCTGGCTGTTCCGAGGCGCAGGAAAAAGGACTGCAGGATTATGGGCGCTATCTGGGTACTGCCTTCCAGCTGATTGATGATTTGCTGGACTACAGCGCGGACGGCGAAACGCTCGGCAAAAACGTTGGCGATGACCTGAACGAAGGCAAACCGACCCTGCCTCTGCTTCACGCGATGCGTAACGGAACGGCCGACCAGGCGAAAATGATCCGTGAGGCGATCGAACAGGGAAATGGTCGCCATCTTCTGGAACCTGTACTGGAAACGATGGCCATCTGCGGCTCGCTGGAATGGACCCGCCAGCGTGCTGAAGAAGAGGCTGACAAAGCCATCGAAGCTCTCCAGGTTATTCCAGACAGCCCATGGCGCGATGCCCTGATTGGTCTTGCCCACATCGCTGTTCAACGCGACCGTTAATCTTGCACCCACCTCCCCGTATCCATCGCGGGGAGGTTCAAAAACGCACCAGTAAATTCCGCATTCATGTAAATGAATCGGGTTAGAGCCCGCATGAATAAAGCCATGTCTTATTCTGAATATCCCTTCAAGTAACGCGAACTTTTTAGAACAAGAAGTCGAAATGAGTATAGTAAGCCAGTCGTTTCAGAAGAAACGGCGTAGGTGAATCCGAACTTAAGGACAGCGTTATGGATACGAAATTTATCGACTGGCATACGGCAGATATCATTGCGGCACTGCGCAAAAGAGGTACGTCACTTGCAGCAGAGTCCCGCCGCCATGGTCTGAGTTCTTCCACCCTGGCCAACGCCCTGACCCGCCCCTGGCCAAAGGGAGAATTGATTATCGCGACGGCGCTGGAGACGCACCCGTGGGTGATCTGGCCTTCACGTTATCACGATCCTGTTACTCATGAATTTATCGACAGAACGCGCATGATGCGCCAGAGAAAAGCAAAAACAGAACCGCAGGGATAACGGTTTTTTTGACAGGAATAGCAACCCCCCGGTCATTTCTGGCAGGGGGCTGCCGGAACGATTACTCGCCCTTCACACGCTCGATATTGGCACCCAGCGCGCGCAGTTTGTCTTCAATACGTTCATAGCCACGATCGATGTGATAAATACGATCCACCACCGTTGTGCCTTCCGCGATACAGCCCGCCAGCACCAGGCTTGCAGACGCACGCAGATCCGTTGCCATTACCTGAGCACCGGACAGTTTCTCAACGCCATGGCAAATCACGGTGTTACTTTCGATCTCAGCATGTGCACCCATACGGATCAGTTCAGGTACGTGCATAAAACGGTTTTCGAAAATCGTCTCGGTAATCACACCGGTTCCTTCGGCAACCAGGTTCAGCAGAGTGAACTGTGCCTGCATATCGGTCGGGAATGCCGGATGCGGAGCCGTACGCACGGTCACCGCTTTAGGACGCTTGCCGTGCATATCGAGGCTGATCCAGTCTTCACCAGTTTCAACATCGGCACCCGCTTCACGCAGCTTCGCCAGAACGGCATCCAGAGTGTCTGGCTGTGCATTACGGCAGACAATCTTACCGCCAGAGATCGCCGCAGCCACCAGGAAGGTGCCGGTTTCGATACGGTCCGGCAGAACGCGATACACACCGCCGCCCAGACGCTCAACGCCTTCAATGGTGATGCGGTCAGTACCCTGGCCGGAAATCTTCGCGCCCAGCGCCACGAGGAAATTGGCGGTATCCACGATCTCCGGTTCGCGCGCGGCGTTTTCGATGATGGTGGTACCTTCTGCCAGCGTTGCTGCAGACATGATGGTGACGGTAGCGCCTACGCTCACTTTGTCCATGACAATGTGCGCGCCTTTCAGACGACCGTTGACGGAGGCCTTAACGTAACCCTCTTCCAGCTTGATCTCTGCGCCCAGTTTCTCCAGGCCAAAGATATGCAGGTCAACCGGACGCGCGCCGATGGCGCAACCGCCCGGCAGCGAAACCTGACCCTGACCGAAACGTGCCACCAGCGGGCCAAGCGCCCAGATAGATGCACGCATGGTTTTAACCAGATCGTAAGGCGCAGAGAAGTTGTTCACGTTGCTGGCGTCGATCCAGACGGAACCGTTGCGCTCAACTTTAGTGCCCAACTGGGTGAGCAACTTCATGGTCGTGTCGATATCTTTCAGCTTCGGTACGTTCTGAATTTCTACCGGCTCTTCCGCGAGCAGCGCAGCAAAGAGGATTGGTAGCGCGGCGTTCTTCGCGCCAGAAATTGTGACTTCGCCCTGGAGACGCGTTGGCCCCTGTACACGAAATTTATCCATTGTGTGCTCTCTTATAAATTCAACCGTGCTGCGGGCCTGTCGCCCTCAGCTCAAAAACCGTTTAGTTTGCGATCGCGTGCCCACTCTTGCGGGGTGAACGCTTTAATCGACAGGGCGTGGATGCGGTTATCCGCAATATATTCCATCAGCGGCGCGTACACAGCCTGCTGCTTCTTCACACGGCTCATACCGTCGAACATCTCACCCACAGCAATAACCTGGAAGTGACTGCCATCGCCAGTGACGTGGGCTTCCTGAAGGGAGAGTGCATTCATCAGCACTGTCTGGATTTCATGATTTTCCATGGGCTCTTAATCATCTGATAGTGAAAACAAGCCCAACATCTTAGAGCAAAGTGGCGTCGTCTTAAACAAGCAAAAAGCCCCGACGATGAAACTGTCAGGGCTTTCGGAAGTAACGCACTGAAAATATTAACGAGGCAGTACGTCCTGAGGCAGATTGTAGAGTTGCGCAAGGGTAACGACATTGTCACTCGCGCCATGAAGCATGACGCTTGTTCCCTGCTTTTTGCCCACGGCAACCAGATGGGCGAGCAGCGCAACGCCTGCCGTATCCACCCGCGTGACGTCGGTTAAGTCGATAAGCGTCACGCCCTGCATCGCTTCCTGGCGTTTATCCCACAGTGGGTTCAGCAGATCCTGGTCCAGCTCACCGGATAGCCTTAACGTCTCGCCTTCACGCGACCAGCGGAGTTGCTGCGACATTACTTCTTCTCGTCCAGGGTAATTTTCTGACGAGCAATGGACTGCAGCTGTGCGGTCAGGCCATCAATGCCCTTGGTGCGCAGCAGGTCGCTCCACTCGTTCTGCTTGGTGGTGATCATGCTTACGCCTTCGGCGATCATGTCATACGCCTGCCAGTGACCGGTCTGGCTGTTTTTACGCCACTGGAAATCCAGGCGCACCGGCGGACGGCCGTTAGGATCGATGATCGTTACGCGAATAGGCACGATGGTCGCATCACCCAGCGGCTGCTCCGGGGCGATCTGATAGGTCTGACCGTGGTACATCGCCAGCGCCTGACCATACGCCTGCTTCAGGTATTCACGGAATGCGGCAAAATAGGCCTCACGCTGCGCAGGCGTCGCGTCTTTGTAATAGCGGCCCAGCACCAGCGCTCCCGCATATTTGATCTGCACATACGGCAGCAGTTCCTGGTCAACCACGTCACGCAGATAGTCAGGATTCGCGCGAATTTTTGGCTGTTCGTTTTTGAGACGGTCGAAGGTTTTCTTCGCAGCTTCGTCCATCAGTTTGTACGGGTTGCTCTGATCCGCAGCATGTGCCGCAGTGAGAGGGGCAATGACCAGCATGGCAACCATTAACAGTCGTTTAAACATGAATGACTTCTCCTGAATTAATTCGCAGCACCAGGGGTCGGCGCAACGTTGGTATGGTCTTCACTCTGCGCAGGGGCATCGTCAGACTTTTTATCATCCCCTTTACTGTTGTAAAGGAACTGACCAATCATGTCCTCCAGCACCATCGCGGACTTCGTATCCTGGATAACGCTACCGTCTTTAAGGATAGTCGTTCCCAGCTCAGGATCTTCAAAGCCGACGTTAAGTGCCAGATATTGTTCACCCAGCAGGCCGGAAGTACGGATAGAAAGGGAGCTGGTGTCCGGAATGTGGTTGTAACGTTCTTCGATATCCATCGCGACGCGCGGCAGATACGTTTTCTCATCGAGCGTAATGTCAGATACGCGGCCGATCACCACGCCGCCAATGCGGACCGGTGAACGCGCCTTCAGCCCGCCGATGTTATCGAACGTGGCATAGATGCGATACGTCGGCTCGGTGCGTACTGAGGTGATATCCGCCGCTCTCAGGCAGATAAACAGCGCCGCCAGCAGCGCCAGCAGCAGGAAAACGCCGACCCAAATTTCATTTTTTCTCGTTTGCATGAACTCAATTCCCAAACATCAGTGCGGTGAGCACAAAATCCAGGCCCAGTACGGCCAGCGACGAATGTACGACAGTACGTGTAGTTGCACGGCTAATGCCCGCCGAGGTCGGAATGGCATCATATCCATTGAACAATGCAATCCAGGTGACCGTAATGGCAAACACCACGCTTTTAATCAGGCAGTTAACCAGATCCATTCGCAGGTCGATGGCGTCCTGCATCGCGGACCAGAAGAAGCCGGCATCGATGCCTTTCCAGTGGACCCCAACCAGCGAACCGCCCCAGATCCCCACGGCGACAAACAGAATAGTCAGTAGCGGGAGCGAGATCACCCCCGCCCAGAAACGCGGCGAGATCACGCGACGCAGCGGATCGACCGCCATCATTTCCATGCTGGATAGCTGCTCGGTCGCACGCATCAGGCCAATCTCAGCCGTTAATGCCGACCCAGCGCGTCCGGCAAACAGCAGTGCCGCCACAACCGGACCCAATTCGCGCAGCAGCGAAAGCGCCACCAGCATTCCGAGGCTGGTTTCCGCACTGTAGGTTGTCAGAACAAGGTAGCCCTGCAGCCCCAGCACCATGCCGATAAACAGACCGGAGACAATGATGATGAGCATCGACAGCACGCCGACATTATAAAGCTGACGCACCAGCAGAGGGGCGTGCTTGCTAAACTCCGGCTTGCCGACCAGCGCGTTGAATAACATCAATCCGGCACGCCCGAACGTCCTGATGGTTTTTATGCCACGGTGTCCGAGAGCGGCCAACGCATTTAACAGCATGAGTGGCTTAACTCCCTATTCCCAGTAAATCGTCACGATAATCGCCCGCCGGGTAGCGGAACGGTACGGGTCCGTCAGCAATACCGTCGAGGAACTGCCGCACGCGCGGATCGCAATTTTCCTGCAGCGCCTGGGCGCTGCCGTGTGCAACGATCTTTTTGTCCGCCACGATATAGGCGTAATCGGCAATGCTCAACACTTCCGGTACATCGTGAGACACCACGATACAGGTGACGCCGAGCGCGCTGTTCAGTTCAGAGATGAGCTTTACCAGCACGCCCATCGTGATGGGATCCTGCCCGACGAACGGTTCGTCGAACATGATTAAATCGGGCTCTAATGCAATAGCTCGCGCCAGCGCGGCGCGGCGCGCCATCCCGCCGGACAGTTCCGAAGGCATTAGCTTCGCGGCTCCCCGCAACCCCACAGCTTCAAGCTTCATCATCACCGTGCTTTTCAGCAGCTCAGGCGGCAGGCTGGTATGCTCGCGCAGCGGATAGGCCACGTTATCAAAGACGTTCATGTCGGTGAACAACGCCCCCGACTGAAAGAGCATACTCATACGTTTGCGGACAGTATACAGGCGCGAGCGCGACATCTCCGGGACGTTTTCGCCATCGAAGAGGATTTCACCGCTATCCGGTGGGATCTGACCACCAATAAGGCGCAGGAGGGTCGTTTTACCGATCCCGGACGGCCCCATGATGGCGGTGATTTTGCCACGCGGTACGGTCAACGAAATATCATCGAATATCAGTCGATTGCCGCGAGAAAAACTCACACCGCGGACATCGACGATATTCGCCATCGTTTGGCTCATTTATCGTTCCTTTCTTACCCTGCTCACGTTAAGACGTGCAGCCTGAATCAGCCCTTAACCCCGCATTTTTACAGAATATTAGCCGTTGAGGTTAGCGAAAGCTGGCATTTGTTTTACTTTTCCGGCGCATAAAGTCAAAATTAGGAATTCGTTACGCCTCAGACCGTATGCAGTCCAGCCATTCCCGCGCGATGGACCGACAAGTATACCTGAAGAAAGGACTTTTGATGCTTTTAGCAACAGCACTGTTAATCATTGGTTTACTGTTAGTGGTCTACAGTGCTGACCGTTTAGTCTTTGCTGCATCTATCCTGTGTCGCCTGACGGGTGTACCGCCTGTAGTCATCGGGATGACCGTGGTCAGCGTTGGCACGTCACTTCCTGAAATCATCGTCTCCGTCTCGGCGTCGCTGCATGGTCAGTTAGACCTGGCAATTGGCACCGCGATTGGCTCTAACATCGTCAATATATTACTGATTTTAGGCCTTGCGGCACTGCTCCATCCATTTCTCGTGCATTCTGATGTTCTGCGCCGTGAATTGCCGCTAATGTTAGTCGTAAGCCTGCTGGCAGGGTGCGTATTTTATGATGGCGTATTGAGCTATAGCGACGGCATTTTCCTGCTGGCGTTGGCCGTCATCTGGTTGCTGTATAGTGTTAAAATTGCCCGCCAGGCGGAAAAACAGGGTCAGGATAGCCTGACGCGTGAACAGGTTGCCGAACTCCCGCGGGAAGGCACGCTGCCGGTCGCCCTCCTCTGGCTTGGCGTTGCGCTGATCATCATGCCGATGGCAACGCGCATGGTCGTGGATAACGCGACGGTACTGGCGAACTATTTCGCCATGAGCGAACTGACGATTGGCCTGACGGTTATTGCTATCGGCACCAGCCTGCCGGAGCTGGCCACCGCCATTGCGGGGGCGCGTAAAGGGGAAGATGACATCGCCATTGGTAATATCATCGGTTCCAACATATTTAATATCGCGATTGTCATGGGCCTGCCGGCTCTGATTACGCCGGGGCCGTTTAATCCTCTGGCGTTTTCACGCGATTACGGGGTGATGTTGCTGGTCAGCGTGATATTTGCCCTGCTCTGCTGGCGGCGGCAACGCCAGATCGGCAAAGGCGCAGGCGCGCTGCTGACGGGTGGATTTATCGTATGGATGGCGATGCTGTACTGGCTCTCGCCTCTTCTCTCTGGATAAACGGAAACGCATTATGTCGCAAATAGAATTGCAGCCGGGTTTTGACTTTCAGAAAGCAGGCAAAGAGGTTCTGGAGATTGAACGTGAAGGTCTGGCGCAGTTAGATCAGTACATTAATCAGGATTTTAGTCTGGCATGTGAGAAGATATTCTACTGTGCCGGGAAAGTCGTGGTGATGGGGATGGGCAAGTCCGGCCACATTGGGCGCAAAATGGCGGCAACGTTTGCCAGCACCGGAACCTCGTCCTTCTTTGTACACCCGGGGGAAGCCGCGCACGGCGACCTGGGGATGGTCACGCCGCAGGATGTCGTTATCGCGCTGTCCAACTCCGGTGAGTCCAATGAAATTCTGGCATTGATCCCCGTACTGAAGCGTCTGCAGGTGCCGCTGATTTGCATGACCAGCCGTCCGGAAAGTAGCATGGCGCGTGCGGCCG
Source organism: Enterobacter cloacae complex sp. P14RS (assembly GCF_014895895.1). Classification (NCBI taxonomy): domain Bacteria; kingdom Pseudomonadati; phylum Pseudomonadota; class Gammaproteobacteria; order Enterobacterales; family Enterobacteriaceae; genus Enterobacter; species Enterobacter cloacae complex sp. P14RS. The sequence continues at coordinate 41,207 of NZ_JADBQM010000004.1, read as the reverse complement.
ATATTCATCTGTGCGTTAAAGTACCGAAAGAGGCCTGCCCGCTCGGCCTGGCACCAACGTCCAGCACCACCGCCGCGCTGGTCATGGGCGATGCGCTTGCCGTCGCGCTGCTTGAAGCCCGCGGTTTTACGCCGGAAGATTTCGCGCTCTCCCATCCGGGCGGCGCGCTGGGGCGCAAGCTGCTGCTGCGGGTAAACGATATTATGCACACCGGGGATGAGATCCCTCACGTCAGCAAAGAAGCCTCCCTGCGTGATGCGCTGCTGGAAATCACCCGTAAGAATCTGGGTATGACGGTCGTGTGCGACGATCTGATGAAAATTCAGGGGATCTTCACCGATGGCGACCTGCGTCGCGTGTTCGACATGGGTGTAGATGTCCGCACGCTCGGCATTGCCGATGTGATGACGCCCGGCGGCATTCGCGTGCGTCCGGGAACGCTGGCCGTGGATGTGCTGAACCTGATGCAGTCCCGCCATATCACCTCCGTTATGGTTGCCGATGGCGACCAGTTGCTGGGTGTGGTACATATGCATGATCTGCTGCGCGCTGGCGTAGTGTAATAAAGGATAAGACAATGAGTAATGCGGGTGCATCCCTTGCAACCTGTTATGGTCCGGTCAGTACCCAGATGATGGCAAAGGCGGAAAATATTCGTCTGCTCATTCTGGATGTGGATGGCGTACTTTCCGATGGCCTGATTTACATGGGCAATAATGGAGAAGAGCTGAAAGCGTTTAACGTTCGCGACGGCTACGGTATCCGCTGTGCGCTCACCTCGGGTATCGAGGTTGCTATCATCACCGGACGAAAAGCTAAACTGGTAGAAGACCGCTGTGAAACCTTAGGTATTACCCATCTTTACCAGGGTCAATCCGATAAGATGGCAGCGTTCAATGATTTACTGGGTAAACTGGCTATCGCACCGGAAAACGTGGCCTACGTCGGAGACGACCTGATTGACTGGCCGGTGATGGCTGAAGTCGGTCTCAGCATCGCGGTCGCTGATGCTCATCCGCTGTTGATCCCGCGCGCTGACTACGTTACCCACATCAACGGTGGCCGGGGTGCCGTCCGTGAAGTCTGCGATCTGCTTCTGCTGGCGCAGGGCAAGCTTGATGAAGCCAAAGGGCAATCGATATGAGTAAAACCAGACGTTGGGTTATCATTCTGCTTTCGCTTGTCGCACTGGTATTGATTGGCGTGAACCTTGCCGATCGCGACGATACGCAAACGGAAGTCGTCAACAATAACGATCCAACCTATAAAAGCGATCACAGTGACACCGTGGTCTATAGCCCGGAAGGTGCGCTGAATTATCGCCTGATTGCCCAGCACGTTGAATACTTTTCCGATGACGGCGTTTCGTGGTTTACCCAACCTGTCATGACCACTTTCGATAAAGACAAAGTGCCGACGTGGTCAATTAAGTCAGATCGGGCCAAACTGACAAATGACCGTATGCTTTATCTGTATGGCCACGTTGAAGTCAACGCCCTGACCGCTGACTCGCAACTGCGAAAAATTACGACGGATAATGCCCAGATCAACCTGGTAACCCAGGACGTGACGTCGCAGGATCTGGTCACACTGTATGGCACAACATTTAATTCCAGCGGTTTAAGAATGCGCGGGAACTTACGCAGCAAGAACGCCGAGCTGATTGAAAAGGTTAGAACCTCCTATGAAATTCAAAACAAACAAACTCAGCCTTAAAGTAATTATCGCCAGCGCGATGCTGGCGGCCAGTCTCCCCGCGCTTGCTGTAACGGGCGATACCGACCAGCCGATCCATATCGAGTCCGACACTCAGTCGCTCGATATGCAGGGTAACGTCGTCACCTTCACGGGTAACGTCGTCATGACTCAGGGGACCATCAAAATTAACGCCGATAAAGTGGTCGTTACCCGTCCGGGCGGCGAGCAGGGCAAAGAGATCATTGATGGTTACGGCAACCCGGCCACCTTCTACCAGATGCAGGACAACGGCAAGCCGGTGAAGGGCCACGCCTCGCATATGCACTATGAGCTGGCGAAGGACCTGGTCATCCTGACCGGAAACGCGTATCTGGAACAGCTGGACAGCAATATTACCGGTGACCAGATTACCTATCTGGTGAAAGAGCAAAAAATGCAGGCCTCCAGCGAGAAAGGCAAACGCGTAACCACCGTGCTGGTTCCGTCGCAGCTGCAGGACAAAGGCAAGGGCCAGGCCCCGGCACAGAAGAAGAGTAACTAATTCGCTATGGCAACATTAACTGCAAAAAATCTCGCGAAGGCCTATAAGGGCCGCCGTGTCGTAGAAGATGTCAGTCTGACCGTCAACTCCGGCGAAATTGTGGGCCTGCTTGGCCCGAACGGTGCGGGTAAAACCACCACCTTCTACATGGTGGTGGGTATTGTGCCGCGCGATGCCGGCAACATTATTATTGACGATGAAGATATCAGCCTGCTGCCGCTGCACGCCCGCGCGCGCCGTGGCATCGGCTATCTGCCGCAGGAAGCCTCTATTTTCCGTCGTCTGAGCGTCTTTGATAATCTGATGGCGGTCCTGCAAATTCGCGACGACCTGACCAACGAACAGCGTCAGGATCGCGCCAACGAGCTGATGGAAGAGTTTCATATCGAACACCTGCGCGACAGCCTGGGCCAGGCCTTGTCCGGGGGGGAACGCCGTCGTGTTGAGATTGCGCGCGCGCTGGCCGCCAATCCGAAGTTTATCCTTCTGGATGAACCGTTTGCGGGCGTTGACCCGATCTCCGTTATCGACATTAAACGCATTATCGAGCATCTGCGTGACAGCGGACTTGGCGTGCTGATCACCGACCACAACGTTCGTGAAACGCTGGCGGTATGTGAACGCGCGTATATCGTGAGCCAGGGCAATCTGATCGCTCACGGTACGCCGCAGCAGATCCTCGAAGACGATCATGTTAAGCGCGTCTATCTTGGGGAAGACTTCAGACTCTGATAGGGTAGAGGTAACGTAACGCCGAACCGGAGAAAAATGCTCTGAACATGAAGCAAGGTTTGCAATTAAGGCTCAGCCAACAGCTGGCGATGACGCCGCAGTTACAGCAGGCAATTCGTCTGTTGCAACTGTCCACCTTAGAACTCCAGCAGGAGCTCCAGCAGGCGCTGGACAGCAATCCCCTGCTGGAGCAAGCCGATCTTCATGACGAGGTAGATACCCAGCAGTCACAGGACACAGAAGCGCTCGACACCGCGGATGCACTCGAACAAAAAGAGATGCCGGACGAGCTTCCGCTGGATGCCAGCTGGGATGAAATCTATACCGCCGGGACCCCTTCCGGCACACGTGCAGACTACCAGGACGACGAATTACCGGTCTACCAGGGCGAAACCACCCAGTCGCTGCAGGATTACCTGATGTGGCAGGTAGAGCTTACCCCCTTCTCCGATACCGACCGCGCCATTGCCACCTCGATTGTCGACGCCGTTGATGACACCGGTTATTTGACCGTCACGCTGGACGACATTCTGGAAAGCATGGGCGATGAAGAGATTGAGATTGAGGAGATTGAAGCGGTACTGAAACGCATTCAGCGCTTCGATCCGGTCGGGGTGGCCGCGAAGGACCTGCGCGACTGTCTGCTGATCCAGCTTTCTCAGTTCAGCAAAGAGACGCCGTGGCTCGACGAGGCTCGCTTAATCATCAGCGATCATCTGGATCTTCTGGCTAACCACGATTTCCGCACCCTGATGCGCGTGACGCGCCTGAAGGAAGAGGTGCTGAAAGAGGCGGTAAATCTGATCCAGTCCCTCGATCCGCGTCCCGGTCAGTCGATCCAGACCAGCGAACCCGAGTACGTTATCCCGGACGTGCTGGTCAGAAAACACAATGACCGCTGGGTCGTTGAACTGAACTCTGACAGCATCCCTCGCCTGCAAATCAACCAGCAGTACGCCTCCATGTGTACCAGCGCGCGCAACGACTCTGACAATCAATATATTCGCAGCAATCTTCAGGAAGCGCGATGGCTGATCAAGAGCCTGGAGAGCCGGAATGATACCCTGCTTCGCGTGAGCCGCTGCATCGTCGAACAGCAGCAGGCCTTCTTTGAGCAGGGCGAAGAGTATATGAAGCCGATGGTGCTGGCGGATATCGCCCAGGCCGTCGAGATGCATGAATCCACTATTTCCCGCGTTACTACGCAGAAGTATCTGCACAGCCCGCGCGGTATTTTTGAGCTTAAGTATTTCTTCTCCAGCCACGTGAACACCGAGGGTGGCGGCGAAGCCTCCTCAACGGCGATTCGCGCCCTGGTGAAGAAGTTGATCGCCGCGGAGAACCCCGCGAAGCCACTAAGTGACAGTAAGTTGACCACCATGCTGTCCGATCAGGGTATTATGGTGGCACGTCGTACTGTTGCGAAGTATCGAGAGTCTTTATCCATTCCGCCGTCTAACCAGCGTAAACAGCTGGTCTGACACAACCGATAAGGAAGACACTATGCAGCTCAATATCACAGGACATAACGTCGAGATTACTGAGGCTTTACGTGACTTTGTGAACGCTAAGTTCGCGAAACTCGAGCAGTATTTCGAAAGGATCAATCAGGTCTACGTTGTGTTAAAAGTGGAGAAAGTGACTCATATCTCGGATGCAACCCTGCATGTAAACGGGGGTGAACTCCATGCCAGTGCGGAAGGGCAAGACATGTACGCGGCTATCGACGGCTTGATTGACAAGCTTGCGCGACAGCTCAATAAACATAAAGATAAACTGAAACAACACTAATTGTCCGGGCAGTTAACGGGTGCAGGACGGCCTGTTGTGAAACACAACGGGCCATTTGTACAGTTAGCGCTTAGGTGAAATTATGATGAACAACGATTCCGCTCTTCAACTGAGCAATGTCCTTAACCAGGAATGTACCCGCAGTGCCGTTCACTGCCAGAGCAAAAAACGTGCGCTGGAGATCATCAGTGAATTAGCTGCAAAACAGCTGGGCCTGCCGCCGCAGGTGGTGTTCGAAGCCATTCTGACCCGTGAAAAGATGGGCAGTACCGGTATCGGCAACGGCATCGCGATCCCGCACGGCAAGCTGGAAGAGGACACCCTGCGTGCCGTCGGTGTGTTTGTGCAGCTGGAAACCCCAATCGCTTTTGACGCCATTGATAATCAGCCCGTCGATCTCCTCTTCGCGCTGTTGGTGCCTGCCGACCAGACCAAGACCCACCTGCATACGCTTTCGCTGGTTGCTAAACGTCTGGCGGATAAAACCATCTGCCGTCGACTGCGCTCGGCCCAAAGTGATGAAGAGCTTTATCAAATTATCACTGAAGCAGAAGGCAATCAGGATGACGCATAACCAGGTGATGGCCTTCACATCTGTTGTCCTGAGGAGAAACGGAACATGGTGCTGATGATTGTCAGCGGTCGTTCAGGGTCGGGGAAATCCGTTGCCCTGCGCGCGCTGGAAGACATGGGTTTTTACTGCGTCGATAACCTGCCGGTCGTGTTATTGCCCGATCTGGCACGCACGTTAGCGGAGAGACAAACCTCCGCCGCCGTCAGTATCGACGTTCGTAACATGCCAGAATCGCCAGAGATCTTCGAACAGGCAATGAGTAACCTGCCTGACGCGTTCTCGCCTCAGCTGCTGTTCCTTGATGCCGACCGCAATACCCTGATCCGCCGCTACAGCGACACCCGTCGTCTGCACCCGCTTTCCAGCAAGAATCTCTCGCTGGAGAGCGCCATCGACGAAGAGAGCGATCTGCTTGAGCCGCTGCGCTCTCGTGCCGATCTGATTGTCGACACCTCAGAGATGTCCGTTCACGAGCTGGCGGAAATGCTGCGTACCCGGCTGCTGGGCAAACGCGAGCGCGAGCTGACGATGGTGTTCGAATCCTTCGGCTTTAAGCACGGTATTCCGATTGATGCGGACTATGTTTTCGACGTGCGCTTCCTGCCGAACCCGCACTGGGATCCCAAACTGCGTCCAATGACCGGCCTGGATAAGCCCGTGGCGGCGTTCCTCGACCGACACACAGAAGTTCACAATTTTATCTACCAGACGCGAAGCTACCTTGAGCTATGGTTACCTATGCTGGAGACAAACAATCGCAGCTACCTGACGGTAGCGATTGGCTGTACCGGCGGTAAACATCGTTCGGTCTACATCGCCGAACAGCTGGCCGACTATTTCCGCTCGCGCGGGAAGAACGTTCAGTCCCGTCATCGCACGCTGGAAAAACGTAAAACATGACCGTAAAACAGACCGTTGAGATCACCAATAAGCTGGGCATGCATGCACGCCCGGCGATGAAGCTGTTTGAGCTGATGCAGGGTTTCGATGCAGAAGTGCTGCTGCGTAATGACGAAGGCACCGAAGCGGAAGCCAACAGCGTGATTGCGCTGCTGATGCTGGACTCCGCCAAAGGGCGTCAGATTGAGGTTGAAGCCACCGGTCCTCAGGAAGAGGAAGCTCTGGCAGCGGTAGTTGCGCTGTTTAACGCCGGGTTCGACGAAGATTAGGCCTGCTATTCTGGCGGGTGGCGCTGCGCTTACCCGCCCTACATTAACGCATTTCTCTCCATAAACCCTTCCCCACCCAGCTGGCGCATCTGGCGCATGATCCACGCCTGACGGCTTCGCACGTACCCTGACGGGGCGCTGGCCTTGAAGCGGACAGGATTAGGCAGAACAGCCGCGAGCAGCGCCGCCTCCGACATGCTCAGCCTGCTGGCAGGTTTATTAAAATAGCGTTGTGATGCAGCTTCGACACCAAATACCCCGTCGCCGAACTCGGCGATATTAAGGTAAACGGTCAGAATACGCTTTTTGCTCCAGACCGTTTCCATTCCCAGGGTCAGGCCCGCTTCCAGCCCTTTTCGCACCCAGCTTCGGCCATCCCACAGGAACAGGTTTTTAGCCGTCTGCTGCGACAGCGTTGACGCACCGCGCACGCGGTTTTCGTGACGTTCGTTATGGGCCAGCGCCTTTTCAATCGCAGCCACATCGAACCCCCAGTGCTCCGGGAATTTTTGGTCTTCCGCCGCGATAACCGCCAGCCCCATGAACGGAGAAATTTCATCCATGCTCACCCAGTCAGAATGGGCAACATAGCCGAAATCACCGGAGAACCACGCGCTAAGCTGGCGCTCAACCATGACCGCTGAAAACGGTACCGGCAAAATGCTGAACACGGCCAGCCCGCCTCCCCAGAACACCGCCAGGACGAGAACGATGCGTAAAAGAAGGCGTTTCACCCATGCGCCTGCGGAAAAATGTCGCCTCATTCCGTCAGCACCAGCACCCGGGCGACCAGCTTTTCAATGCCCACGGCGGCTTCCGCAATATTCTTCGCCAGCATATACGCGGGCGTGGTGACAATTTTGTTGTCTTCATCCACCACAATGTCATCGACCGGACACGGAACGTGTTCACCCCTCATATCCTCGACGACCTCTGCGGTATCAATATCGGTTCCGATCGTCAGCCGTAACGGAAAATCGAAAATATTTGGCAGCATGGCCGGTGCAATACAGATAAAGCCCAGCGGCTTGCCCGCGGCATGCATCGCCAGCGTCAGCGCTTTGAGATCAGGGTCCACCGTGCATGCGGCACCCTCGGCAGCAAAGGTGCTGAGATTTTTCGCGGCGCCGAAGCCGCCCGGCACAATGAGCGCATCCAGTTCAGCGGCATCTGCCTGCGCCAGCGGATGAATCTCTCCCCGGGTAATACGCGCGGCTTCAATCAGCACGTTACGCGTTTCGGCCATCGGCTCGCCGGTCAGATGGTTAATCACATCCGACTGATTTTTGTCGGGCGCAAAACAGATAACCTCTGCTCCCTGTTTTGTCAGGGCCAGCAGCGTGATTACGGCTTCATGTATTTCTGAACCATCAAAAACACCGCATCCGCTCAGGACAACACCAATTTTTTTCATCTTGACGATCCTTCTTTGCAACTCGCTGAAGCACATTAATAATTTTGATTAAAACGCTATGCTTCACACATTTCACTGATTCATGTAACAAACCATTTAAGATTTGCTATCTTATCTGCGTGCGGCCTAAATTTTTACGGCGGCGCCCATTAGAAAATTACTTTAAAAAACAGGCGCAGCCACGATTTCCCTGGTGTTGGCGCAGTATTCGCGCACCCCGGTCTAGCCGGGGTCATTTTTTTCTGGCATCCACCCAGGCTTTAAGCACCGCAACATCGTTCTGCCACTCTTGTTTCATCTCTTCAACCCAATCACCAACGTTATCTTCCCAGGCTGGTAAATCAGGCGACTGAATCTGTTGACCCAGCTGCTGCAGGTGGCGTAACCCGACCGAGCCGGCTGCGCCTTTGATTTTATGCCCTTCTTCCACGATGCCCTTCTGGTCACGCGCCGTCAGGTTTGACTCCAGCACGCTCAGATAACCCGGCATCATTTTTTCAAACACCGCCAGGCCGTCGGTAATCAGTTTCGGGCCGACCAGATCGATATACTGCTCCAGCATCGCGGTATCGAGTATCGTTTGGGCTTTTGCGCTATCAACAGACGTCATGGTGCTCTCCTCTTCATCGTGGGTATCCCAGAACTTCTTGATCATGGCGGTCAGAGCAGGCACCGCCAGAGGCTTGCTGAGTACATCGTCCATACCGGCGTCGAGGTATTCTTTTTTATCTTTCAGGACGTTCGCCGTCAGCGCCACCAGCGGCGGCAGTTCATCAGCCGCGTACTGACGCGTCAGTTCACGCGAGATATCCAGCCCGGTCATATCCGGCAACTGGATATCCAGCAGAACGAGGTCATATTCACCCGGTGTAAACATCTCCAGCGCGGCTTTACCGGTCATCGCGACATCCACGCTGTTGCCCAGTTTTTCCAGCACCGAGCGCGCTACAATCACGTTAAGCTCAATATCCTCCACCAGCAGGACGTGCAGCGCAGGCAGCGGCATATCGTCGTTTTCAAAGGTATCCTCTACCTCTTCCGCCACCGCCGGCGCATGCACCGTCAGCGTGAAGGTTGACCCTTTGCCCGCCTGGCTGGCAACGGTGATGTCACCGCCCATGCTCTTCGCCAGCCGCTTAGACACCGCCAGGCCGATTCCGGTACCAGTGGCCGGTTTTCCACCGTTGCTGTCCTTCACCTGGTAGTACATCGCGAAAATCTTGTCCTGCTCCTCCTGCGGAATACCAATCCCGGAGTCCTCCACCTCGAAGTGCAGCATGTCGCCGTCGTCATAGCGAATACGCACCGCCACCTGCCCCTTCTGGGTAAATTTCACCGCGTTGCTGATAAGGTTCCACAGGATCTGACGCAGTCGCGTGCCGTCGGTAATCACTTTATGCGGCAGCGGCAGGGTGGGATCCATGACAAAATTCAGCCCCTTCTGCTGGGCCTGCAGACCAGACAAGTTTTCCAGATCGGCAAGGAAGCTGGTGAAATCAACCGGCTGGTTATCAAGCTGAACCTTTCGGCGCTCCATCTTATCCATGTCAATAATATCGTTGAAGATATTACCCAGCGTGACCGCCGAGACATGAATCGTTTTGAGGTATTTTTCCTGCTCTGCGGTCAGGTCGGTATCCAGCAGAATGCGGCTCAGCCCCACAATGCCGTTAAGCGGCGTACGAAGCTCATGGCTGATGGTGGAGATGAAGGTGGTCTTGTCGCGGCTGGCGCGCTCCAGCGCATCCTGATAGCGCTTACGCTCGGTAATATCACGCCCGAAGCCCATCAGGCCGTGGCGCTTCCCGACGCGGTCATAGTACGGCACCTTACGGATCTCAAAGCAGGCTTTGCGCCCGTCCGGGTAATCCAGCCACTGTTCGTAGGTCAGCGAGACGTTATGGCGGAACACTTTTTCGTCCGTCTCCATGACCTTGGCGGCCGCCTCTTCGGAGTAAACGTCCTGCGGCTTGAGGTGAATCAGCTGCTTCTCACTTTTCCCGGTCAGGAGCTCCATCGCCCGGTTACAGCCTGAAAATTCTTTATCTTCGTTACGGTAGAATACCAGATCCGGCGAAGCGTCCAGGAACGAACGCAGGAAGGAGGATTGCTGCTCAAGCTGGATCTGCGTCACCTCGCGCTCTTTCATTTCGATTTTCAGCTGTTCCAGCGTGGCCTGACGCTCTGCCTCCGCCTTCTCACGATCTGAAATTTCCTGATTCAACTGAGCAATGTTGTCTTTAAGCTGAACGTTGAGCTTCAGGTCGCGCTCGCGCATCTCCTCCAGCTTATCGACCAGTTTTGATAAGCGCTGACGGGACTCCTCCAGCTGTTCGACCACCACGGAAAGGAAATAGACCGCCCAGGGGGTAATGAGCAGGCCGAAGAAGATAGAGCGGATAACGTCGATACTCTCGACCTGACCATGCAGAACCATCGTAACGGCCATCTGCACGACAATCGCCAGAACGACCAGCGCCAGCGCCAGCAGCATGGAGAAACGCACCAGTCCAAGCTTCATCATCAGGTCGACGTAGTACTGGGCTAGCATTCGAATTTGCTTCATAGAGGATCCCTTCACGACTTTATCGCTCAATAATACTCAAATTCGAGGCGGGACGTTGAAGGTTGTGAGAAAAAGTGCGGGGTGAAACAGGAGATTAGCCTCGCCTCCGGTTCACCGGAAGCGAGGAGAGGTCAATCAGGAGCGTTTCAGCAGCAGCCACAGGCTGATCAGGAAGAAGCTGGCGCTCGGCAGCAGCGCACCGATAATCGGCGGGATGCCATAAACCAGCGTCAGCGGACCGAAGATCTGATCGAGTACATAGAAGACAAAGCCGAAGCTAATACCGGTCACGACGCGCACGCCCATCGGCACGCTACGCAGCGGGCCGAAGATAAACGACAGCGCCATCAGCATCATCACCGCCACGGACATCGGCTGGAAGATTTTGCTCCACATGTTGAGCTGATAGCGTCCGGCATCCTGCCCGCTCGACTTCAGGTACTTCACATAGTTGTGCAAGCCGCTGATAGAGAGCGCGTCAGGATCCAGCGCAACAACCCCGAGCTTATCCGGCGTGAGGTTGGTCTTCCAGGTGCCGGTCACCGTCTGTGACCCGGTAATCTGTTTTGGATCGGTCAGGTCAGATTCATCAACCTGCGACAAACGCCACTGCTTATGTTCAGCGTCAAACTTCGCGGAAGAGGCGTGTCGGACAGACTCAAGACGGCGCTGGTCGTTGAACGCGTAGATGCTCACCCCGCCCAGTTCATCATTACCCTTTACCCGTTCGATGTAGACGAAGTTTTTCCCGTCTTTCGCCCATAAACCTTGCTGAGTCGAGAGCAGTGAACCACCGTACATTGCCTGAGCACGATAGTTACGCGCCATCTGCTCGCCCTGCGGTGCCACCCACTCGCCAATCGCCATGGTCAACAGCACCAGCGGGATTGCGGTTTTCATTACCGACAGCGCAACCTGCATACGGGTAAAGCCTGAGGCCTGCATCACCACCAGCTCGCTGCGCTGAGCCAGCATCCCCAGCCCCAGCAGCGCGCCCAGCAGGGCCGCCATCGGGAAGAAGATCTGCACATCTTTTGGCACGCTGAGCAGGGTGTACATCCCCGCACCCATCGCGTCATAGCTGCCCTGCCCGGCTTTTTTCAGCTGATCGACAAATTTGATAATGCCGGAGAGCGACACCAGCATGAACAACGTCATCATGATGGTGGTGAAAATGGTTTTACCGATATAGCGATCAAGAACGCCAAACGCCTGCATTAGATGGCTCCTTTACGCGAGAATCGGGCACGTATGCGGCGCACAGGCACCGTATCCCACAGGTTTAATCCCAGCGCCAGTAAGATGTACAGGCTGTTAACGAACCACGTCCAGACCATCGGATCCAGCTTACCCTTCGCGCCGTTAGAGCGAATCGAGGTTTGCAGCAGGAAGTAGATCAGGTAAAGCAGCATCGCTGGCAGCATAGAGAGCACTCGACCCTGGCGCGGGTTCACCACGCTCAGCGGCACGACAATCAGTGCCATCATAAACACGGTGAATACGAGCGTAATACGCCAGTGGAACTCAGCCCGCGCTCTGTCGGTATCGGTATTCCACAGCGTGCGCATATCCATTTGCTCGGTATCCGTCGGATCGAGCGCCACCGCCTGATGACCAATAATGGCCTGATAGTTCTGGAAATCCGTAATACGGAAGTCACGCAGCATCGCGGTGCCTTCGAAACGGGTGCCTTTATTCAGCGTGACGACCTGAGAACCGTCTTTGCGCTGAGAAAGTTGGCCAGAATCGGCAACCACCACGGACGGACGCGCGTTACCTTTAGGACGCAGCTGCGCCAGAAATACATCGTTGAATTTACTGCCGTCAACGCTCTCAATAAACAGCACGGAGTTTCCGTCAGTCGCCTGCTGGAACTGCCCCTGCGCGAGCGCCGCCATGCCGGGGTTTGCTTTCGCCTCGGCCAGCACTTCGTCCTGATGACGGGAAGACATAGGGCCCGCCCACATCACATTCACCGCCGCAACAATGCCCGTGAACAGCGCCAGTATCATCGCCGCTTTCACCAGTACGGCTTTACTCAGGCCGCAGGCATGCATCACCGTAATTTCACTCTCGGTGTACAGCTTACCGAGGGTCATGAGCAGGCCGAGGAATAGACTCAGCGGCAGAATAAGCTGCGCCATTTCCGGGATCCCCAGCCCAAGCAGGGAAAGCACCAGATTCGTTGGAATTTCGCCGTCAACGGCCGCACCGAGGATCTTAACCAGCTTCTGACAGAAAAAAATCAGCAGCAGGATGAAGAGGATCGCCAGTTGGCTTTTGAGCGTCTCCCGCACCAGATATCTTATGATTATCACTTTAAATACGCCCGTAAAAACCCGTCTCTTTGCTGGAAAATCGCTTGTTTCATGGCTTAAACGTCATTTATTCTCTTGAGTCGTCGAAATCGTCGCTAAGATTAAAACATCCGGCGGATTCACGCTTCAGGACTTTTTCTGACGTGTCGAAACCGTAGTAACGTAAGATTAACACGAAGTCACCACAACAGCGGACATGAGTTACGAAAGGTTTCAATTCTATCCGTAGCAGCCGCCGTTGTCTTTAAGATTCAGGAGCGTAGTGCATGGAGTTCAGTGTAAAAAGCGGTAGCCCGGAGAAACAGCGGAGTGCCTGCATCGTTGTGGGCGTCTTTGAACCGCGCCGACTCTCCCCGATCGCCGAGCAACTCGATAAAATCAGTGACGGCTATATCAGCGCCCTGCTGCGCCGTGGCGAACTGGAAGGCAAACCTGGGCAGACGCTGTTACTGCACCATGTTCCGAACGTCCTGTCAGAGCGTATTCTGCTGATTGGCTGCGGCAAAGAGCGCGAGCTGGATGAACGTCAGTATAAGCAGGTTATTCAGAAAACCATTAATACGCTGAATGACACCGGTTCAATGGAAGCCGTCTGCTTCCTGACCGAGCTGCACGTCAAAGGCCGTAACACCTACTGGAAAGTGCGTCAGGCCGTCGAAACGGCAAAAGAGAGCCTTTACAGCTTCGATCAGCTTAAGACCAACAAAAGCGAGCCGCGTCGCCCGCTGCGTAAAATGGTCTTTAACGTGCCAACCCGTCGCGAACTGACCAGCGGCGAGCGCGCCATCCAGCATGGTCTGGCGATTGCCGCCGGTATCAAAGCGGCAAAAGATCTCGGCAACATGCCGCCAAACATCTGTAACGCCGCCTACCTCGCCTCTCAGGCGCGCCAGCTGGCTGACTCCTACAGCAAAAACGTCATCACCCGCGTCATCGGCGAACAGCAGATGAAAGAGCTGGGGATGCACTCTTATCTGGCGGTGGGTAACGGCTCGCAGAACGAATCCCTGATGTCGGTCATCGAATACAAAGGCAATCCGTCTGAAGACGCGCGTCCGATCGTGCTCGTCGGTAAAGGGCTGACCTTTGACTCCGGCGGTATCTCCATCAAGCCTTCAGAAGGCATGGACGAGATGAAGTACGACATGTGCGGCGCGGCGGCGGTTTACGGCGTCATGCGCATGGTTGCGGAGCTTCAGCTGCCCATCAACGTAATCGGCGTGCTGGCAGGCTGCGAAAACATGCCTGGCGGTCGCGCGTATCGTCCAGGCGACGTCCTGACCACCATGTCCGGCCAGACCGTTGAAGTGCTGAATACCGACGCCGAAGGCCGTCTGGTACTCTGTGACGTGTTGACCTACGTTGAGCGCTTCGAGCCAGAAGCGGTTATCGACGTGGCTACCCTGACCGGTGCCTGCGTGATTGCCCTGGGCCATCACATCACCGGCCTGATGTCGAACCACAACCCGCTGGCGCACGAGCTTATCGGCGCGTCCGAGCAGGCCGGTGACCGCGCATGGCGTCTGCCGCTGGGTGACGAGTATCAGGAACAGCTGGAGTCTAACTTTGCGGACATGGCTAACATTGGTGGTCGTCCTGGCGGGGCTATCACCGCAGGCTGCTTCCTGGCGCGCTTTACCCGCAAGTACAACTGGGCGCACCTGGATATCGCGGGGACCGCATGGCGCTCCGGTAAAGCCAAAGGCGCTACCGGACGTCCGGTGGCCCTGCTGTCGCAGTTCCTGCTTAATCGTGCGGGTTTTAACGGCGACGAGTGATGTAATGTGCCGGGTGGCGGCTTCGCCTTACCCGGCCTACACGCCACTCAACCGTAGGCCGGGTAAGCGAAGCGCCACCCGGCTTTGCATTTAAATCCACGACAAGAAGCCCCATATATGAAGAATGCAACGTTCTACCTTCTGGACAACGACACCCATCAGGATGGCCTCAGCGCCGTTGAACAGCTGGTGTGTGAAATTGCCGCAGAACGTTGGCGCGCAGGTAAACGCGTACTGATTGCCTGTGAAGATGAGCAGCAGGCGATTCGCCTGGATGAAGCGCTATGGGCGCGCCCGCCGGAAAGTTTTGTTCCGCATAACCTGTCGGGCGAAGGTCCACGCGGCGGGGCACCGGTCGAAATTGCCTGGCCGCAAAAGCGCAACAGCAGCGCGCGCGATATTCTCATTAGCCTGCGGACAGACTTTGCAGATTTTGCCACCGCTTTCACAGAAGTGGTAGACTTTGTCCCTTACGAAGAATCCTTGAAACAACTGGCGCGCGAACGCTATAAAGCGTACCGCCTGGCCGGTTTTAACCTGAATACGGCAACCTGGAAATAATGGAAAAGACATATAACCCACGCGATATCGAACAGCCGCTTTACGAGCACTGGGAACAGCAGGGCTATTTCAAGCCTAACGGCGACGAAAGCAAAGAGTCCTTCTGCATCATGATCCCGCCGCCGAACGTCACCGGCAGTTTGCATATGGGGCATGCTTTCCAGCAGACCATCATGGACACCATGATCCGCTACCAGCGCATGCAGGGCAAAAACACCCTGTGGCAGGCGGGGACTGACCACGCGGGTATCGCGACCCAGATGGTGGTTGAGCGTAAAATTGCCGCTGAAGAAGGTAAAACTCGTCACGACTACGGTCGCGATGCGTTCATCGACAAAATCTGGCAGTGGAAGGCAGAATCCGGCGGCACCATTACCCGTCAGATGCGCCGTCTCGGCAACTCCGTGGACTGGGAGCGCGAGCGCTTCACCATGGACGAAGGCCTGTCCAACGCCGTAAAAGAAGTGTTCGTCCGTCTGTACAAAGAAGACCTGATTTACCGCGGCAAACGCCTGGTAAACTGGGACCCGAAACTGCGTACCGCAATTTCTGACCTGGAAGTGGAAAACCGCGAGTCCAAAGGCTCCATGTGGCACATCCGCTATCCGCTGGCCGATGGCGCAAAAACCGCAGACGGTAAAGATTACCTGGTGGTGGCGACCACCCGTCCGGAAACCCTGCTGGGCGATACCGGCGTGGCCGTTAACCCGGAAGATCCGCGTTATAAAGATCTGATCGGCAAATTTGTGGTGCTGCCGCTGGTGAACCGCCGCATTCCGATTGTGGGCGACGAACACGCCGACATGGAAAAAGGCACCGGCTGCGTGAAAATCACCCCGGCGCACGACTTCAACGACTATGAAGTGGGTCGTCGTCACGCCCTGCCGATGATCAACATTCTGACCTTCGACGGCGATATCCGCGAAAGCGCAGAGGTGTACGACACCAAAGGCAACGAATCCGACGTTTACTCCAGCGAGATCCCGGCGGAGTTCCAGAAGCTGGAGCGCTTTGCCGCACGTAAAGCCATCGTAGCCGCCGTTGATGCCCTCGGCCTGCTGGAAGAGATTAAGCCTCACGATCTGACCGTGCCGTACGGCGACCGTGGCGGCGTGGTTATTGAGCCAATGCTGACCGACCAGTGGTACGTGCGTGCCGACGTGCTGGCGAAACCGGCTGTGGAAGCGGTTGAGAACGGCAGCATTCAGTTCGTGCCGAAGCAGTACGAAAACATGTACTTCTCCTGGATGCGCGACATTCAGGACTGGTGTATCTCCCGTCAGCTGTGGTGGGGTCACCGCATCCCGGCATGGTACGACAACGAAGGCAACGTCTACGTTGGCCGTAGCGAAGACGAAGTGCGTCAGGAAAATAACCTGAGCGCTGACGTGGCCCTGCGCCAGGATGAAGACGTTCTGGATACCTGGTTCTCCTCCGCGCTGTGGACCTTCTCTACCCTCGGCTGGCCGGAAAACACCGACGCGCTGCGTCAGTTCCATCCAACCAGCGTAATGGTGTCCGGCTTCGACATCATCTTCTTCTGGATTGCCCGCATGATCATGATGACCATGCACTTCATCAAAGACGAAGACGGCAAGCCGCAGGTTCCGTTCCATACCGTCTATATGACCGGCCTTATCCGCGACGACGAAGGGCAGAAGATGTCCAAGTCCAAGGGCAACGTGATTGACCCGCTGGACATGGTTGACGGGATCTCCCTGGAAGACCTGTTGGAAAAACGTACCGGCAACATGATGCAGCCGCAACTGGCTGAGAAAATCCGCAAGCGTACCGAGAAGCAGTTCCCGAACGGGATCGAATCTCACGGTACCGACGCCCTGCGCTTCACCCTGGCGGCGCTGGCCTCTACCGGCCGCGACATCAACTGGGACATGAAACGTCTTGAAGGTTACCGTAACTTCTGTAACAAGCTGTGGAACGCCAGCCGCTTCGTGCTGATGAACACCGAAGATCAGGACTGCGGCTTCAACGGCGGCGAGATGACCCTGTCTCTGGCGGACCGCTGGATCCTGGCGGAATTTAACCAGACGGTGAAAGCCTTCCGCGAGGCGCTGGACAGCTACCGCTTCGATATCGCAGCGGGCATTCTGTATGAATTCACCTGGAACCAGTTCTGTGACTGGTATCTGGAGCTGGCGAAGCCGGTCATGAACGGCGGTTCTGAAGCAGAGCTGCGCGGCACGCGCAACACGCTGATTACCGTCCTGGAAGGCCTGCTGCGCCTGGCGCATCCGGTCATTCCATTCATCACCGAAACCATCTGGCAGCGCGTGAAGGTCATTGCGGGCATCAACGCCGATACCATCATGCTGCAGCCGTTCCCGGAATTCGATGCGGCTAAGGTTGATGAAGCCGCGTCAGCGGATACCGAGTGGCTGAAGCAGGCGATCGTTGCGGTACGTAACATCCGTGCCGAAATGAACATCGCCCCGGGTAAACCACTGGAGCTGCTGCTGCGCGGTTGCAGCGACGCTGCCGTTCGTCGCGTCACCGAGAACAACACTTTCCTGAAAACCATGGCGCGTCTGGAAAGCATCACCGTGCTGCCTGCCGATGACAAGGGTCCGGTTTCCGTGACTAAAATCATCGACGGTGCGGAGCTGCTGATCCCGATGGCAGGCCTGATCGACAAAGACGCAGAGCTGGCGCGTCTGGCGAAAGAAGTGGCGAAAGTCGACGTGGAAATTGGCAAAATCGAAAGCAAGCTGGCGAACGAAGGCTTTGTTGCCCGCGCGCCGGAAGCGGTCATTGCCAAAGAGCGTGAGCGTCTGGTTGCCTTCGCCGATGCGAAGACCAAACTGATCGAGCAGCAGGCCGTTATCGCAGCCCTGTAATGCTTTTACCCCTTACGCTTCAGGGCGTAAGGGGTAACCTTCCTGAAAACTCCTCGCTTGCACTCCCTTTTCTGCGGTGCTATTAACAGCAACTGTGTGTCAATTTTTGTAATGAGTAATGCTATGAGCGTGATTACCCCCGTCGCGACGACGATGCGTCGGATCACTGAGCAGGACAATCCGGCTATCGCCGCCGTTATCCGCACCGTTTCTGCAGAGTTTGGGCTGACGGCGGATAAAGGTTACACCGTTGCCGACCCGAATCTTGACGAACTGTTTAAGCTATACAGCCAGCCGGGCCACGCCTACTGGGTCATTGAGCAGGACGGCCAGGTTGTGGGCGGCGGCGGCGTTGCACCGCTGAGCTGCAGCGAGCCGGATATCTGTGAGCTGCAGAAAATGTATTTCCTGCCGTCGGTTCGTGGACAGGGTCTGGCGAAAAAGCTGGCGCTGGTCGCCCTGGAGCACGCGCGCAATCAGGGTTTTAAACGCTGTTACCTCGAAACCACCGCCTTCCTCAAAGAGGCCATCGGCCTGTATGAACATCTGGGCTTTGAGCATATCGATGCGCCGCTGGGCTGCACGGGCCACGTCGATTGCGAAGTCAGAATGCTGAAAAGTCTGTAAGTTTCGTTCCTGCCCCCTTCTGTTAAGCGGCTGTAAACTGAATGCTCTACACTCTCAGTTCACACCACAACGGGGGAAACACGATGTCGAAGATAAAAAGCTACGCCGCACCGCAGGCGGGTGCAGAACTTGAGCTGTACGAGTACGATGCGGGCGAACTAAAAGCGGAAGACGTCGAAGTACAGGTTGATTACTGCGGGGTCTGCCACTCAGATCTCTCGATGATCGACAACGAATGGGGCTTCTCCAGCTATCCGCTGGTTGCCGGGCACGAGGTGATTGGCCGCGTCGTCGCGCTCGGCAGCGCCGCGCAGGACAAAGGGCTGAAGGTTGGCCAGCGCGTGGGTATTGGCTGGACAGCACGCAGCTGCGGCCACTGCGACGCCTGTATCAGCGGCAACCAGATCAACTGCCTTGAAGGCGCAGTGCCCACCATCCTGAACAAGGGCGGTTTTGCCGATAAGCTGCGCGCCGACTGGCAATGGGTCATCCCGCTGCCGGACAGCATTGATATTGAATCTGCTGGTCCACTGCTGTGCGGCGGGATCACCGTCTTTAAACCGCTGCTGATGCACCACGTCACCGCCACCAGCCGCGTGGGCGTGATCGGTATCGGCGGTCTGGGCCACATCGCCATCAAGCTGCTGCACGCGATGGGCTGTGAAGTGACGGCGTTTAGCTCGAACCCGGCGAAGGAGAAAGAAGTGCTGGCAATGGGCGCGGACAAAGTCGTGAACAGCCGCGATCCGGACGCGCTGAACGCGCTGGCTGGGCAGTTTGACCTGATCATCAACACCGTGAACGTCGATCTCAACTGGCAGCCTTACTTTGAAGCGTTGGCCTACGGCGGTAACTTCCACACCGTGGGTGCGGTGATGAAGCCGCTGCCGGTTCCGGCCTTTACCCTGATCGGCGGGGATCGCAGCGTGTCAGGCTCCGCGACCGGTACGCCATACGAGCTGCGCAAGCTGATGAAGTTTGCCGGCCGCACCAAAGTGACGCCAACCACCGAGCTGTATCCAATGTCGAAAATTAACGAAGCCATCCAGCACGTGCGCGACGGCAAAGCCCGTTATCGCGTGGTGTTGAAAGCGGATTTCTGATATGAGTTTGCCGGGTGACGGCTTCGCCTGACCCGGCCTACTTTTGCTACTGCGCCAATGTATTAAACACTTCCGCCACCGCGACCGCCCCCGGGTCCATTACCCCATCCAGATTCTCTTTATTCACATACGATGAGCGCCCTGCTCCGGCTTTCGCCATTTTCGCCGTTGCCTCCGCTCCCTGCTGCGCAGCCTGCGCTGCCGCCTGAAGATCTTTTTTCTTCAAGGCTTCCAGCGCCGGTTGCAGCGCATCGATCAGCGTACGATCGCCGAGCTCTGCCCCGCCATACTGCTTCATCTGCGCCAGTCCGCTCAGCAATGCTTCAGGTAGCGGCTGTCCATCGTGAAGCTTTTGCCCCGCCGCCGTGAAGAAGATCGACATGAGTACACCGCTCGATCCGCCCATCACCGTGGCCAGTCGTTCCCCCACCAGCAACAGCAGCTTAGGTACGTCATTCAGCGGGAGAGTGTTTTCTTCCAGGCGCTGCGCAATATCCCGTGCACCTTGCGCAAACGTAGACCCGGTATCGCCATCGCCCACTTTGGCATCCAGCGCATTCAGGCGGTTTTCAAGCTGTATGAGCGTCTTCGTCACCTGTGAAACAGACTCCTTCACCTGCGGATTGTCGGACGCGGCATATTCCACGCTATCGTGAATAGCGCTTTGCGGAACGGTACGCAGAGGGGCAAAGGCCACAGGCTTCTGCCAGCCCAGCGTCTCGACCTCGCCGTGGATCGCCTTTTCAAAGTAATCGTTGAGCTTTAGCAGCGTCAGAGAAAAACCCTTCATATCCAGCGCGCTCACCAGCGGCGCAGGGCCAATCAGGTACGCAATATTCTCTTTCAGCGCTGAATGTGCCAGCTCTTTGGTGAGCAAAGCCATCTCCAGCGCGGACACGCCGCCGAGGTTGTTGATCAGCACCGCGAAACGCCCCTCGCCCGCCTGCGCTTTGAGCGGCGTCACCAGCGTGTCGATAATCGCTTTACTGTTTTGCGTATCAACCACCGAGGCTCCCGGCTCCCCGTGGATCCCCAGCCCCAGCTCGACATGGCCCTGCTTGATGCGCCCCTCTTCATCGTCGCTGCCCGGCAGGTTGCAGGTTTGCATCGCAACGCCCAGGCTCCAGAGGTTATCGCAGGCCTGCTGCGCAATATCCCGCACCTCGCTCAGCGATTTTCCTTGCTCCGCTGCATAGCCCGCAATCTTGTGCACCAGCGCCGTGCCGGCAATGCCGCGCGGCTGCTTGTTGTCGGGCAGCGCGATATCGTCCGCCACAATCACCATCTCGACCTTCAGGCCGTAGCGTTTGGCCTTTTCTGCCGCCAGGCCAAAGTTAAGCCGGTCACCGGTATAGTTTTTGACGATCAGCAGGCAGCCGCGATCGCCCGTCACCGCCACAATGGCGTTCAGCACCGCATCCACGCTCGGGGAGGCGAACAGATCGCCACACACTGCCGCCGTCAGCATGCCTTTACCGACAAATCCGGCGTGCGCCGGTTCGTGCCCGGAGCCACCGCCGGAGATCACCGCCACGCGGCTTTTATCCCAGTCGCCGCGGGCGACAACCCTGATAGCTGGATCGATATCAAGTTTGACGAGATTCGCATGTGGCGCAGAAAGCAGTATGCCTTCAATGGCGTCATTGACCAGCTGTTTGCGATCGTTAAAGAAGAATCTGGACATTGTTTTCCACTATTTTATGAACCGTATGCAAAAGCATAGTCCGCACTGGACAATGCGCCGCAAAGTCAGCAATTTACTCAACCATTTTGCCGTCAGGTTGCCTATACTCCACCCAGGACTAAGAGAGGAAGCGCATCATGAGTACACCATTGTTAATTGCCCGGACGCTGGAAAAAGAGCTGTATCTACTGCCCGCGATGGCGAACCGCCACGGTCTGATTACCGGCGCCACCGGCACAGGGAAAACAGTCACTCTCCAGAAGCTGGCGGAGTCACTTTCAGAGATTGGCGTGCCGGTCTTTATGGCTGACGTGAAGGGCGATTTAACCGGGGTGGCTCAGGAAGGTACAGCGTCAGAAAAACTGCTCGAACGACTGAAGAATATCGGTATCACGGACTGGACGCCACACGGCAACCCGGTGGTGGTCTGGGACATCTTCGGTGAGAAAGGCCACCCGGTACGCGCCACCGTTTCCGATCTCGGCCCGCTGCTGCTGGCCCGCCTGCTCAACCTCAACGACGTGCAGTCCGGGGTGCTGAATATTATCTTCCGTATCGCCGACGATCAGGGGTTGCTGCTGCTTGATTTCAAAGATCTGCGCGCCATCACCCAGTACATCGGCGATAACGCCAAATCTTTCCAGAACCAGTACGGCAATATCAGCAGCGCCTCTGTCGGTGCCATTCAGCGTGGGCTACTGACGCTGGAGCAGCAGGGCGCCGAACACTTCTTCGGCGAGCCGATGCTGGATATTAAAGACTGGATGCGCACCGACAGCAGCGGCAAAGGCATCATCAACATTCTGAGTTCAGAGAAGCTCTACCAGATGCCAAAGCTTTACGCCGCCAGCCTGCTGTGGATGCTCTCCGAACTGTACGAGCAGTTACCGGAAGCGGGCGATCTGGAAAAACCCAAACTGGTCTTCTTCTTTGACGAAGCACACCTGCTGTTTAACGACGCGCCGCAGGTGCTGCTGGATAAAATTGAACAGGTTATACGCCTGATCCGCTCCAAAGGGGTCGGCGTCTGGTTTGTGTCGCAAAACCCGTCAGATATTCCTGACAATGTGCTGGGCCAGCTTGGTAACCGCGTGCAGCACGCCCTGCGCGCCTTTACGCCGAAGGATCAGAAAGCGGTGAAAGCCGCCGCGCAAACCATGCGTGCCAATCCGGCCTTTGATACCGAAGCCGCGATTCAGGCGCTGGGCACCGGTGAAGCGCTGATCTCGTTCCTGGATGCCAAGGGCAGCCCGTCCGTGGTGGAACGCGCCATGGTGATCGCGCCCTGCTCGCGCATGGGGCCGGTTACCGACGATGAACGTAACAGCCTGATTAATCACTCCCCGGTGTACGGCAAGTATGAAGACGAGGTGGATCGAGAGTCTGCGTTCGAGATGCTGCAAAAAGGGGTACAGGCAACCACCGAATCGCAGGATGCTCCACCCGCTAAGGGCCAGTCAGTCGCAGTGGATGACGGGATTCTCGGCGGGCTAAAAGACATTTTGTTTGGCACAACCGGACCGCGCGGCGGCAAGCGCGACGGCGTGGTACAGACTATGGCGAAAAGCGCCGCGCGGCAGGTCACCAATCAGATTGTGCGCGGCATGCTGGGGAGTCTGCTAGGCGGCCGCCGTCGATAGGCGGGGAACCCACGGGCGGCCCAGCGCCGAACCCTGTACGCCGTTTTCCTGAAGATAGCGGTCGATTTCCACCATCCCCGTCCACCGGTTCTCGCACCAGAGCGGTGCCAGAAGCGTTGGACGGCGGGCGCTGGCGGAGATGCGGTGGTAGACAATCTCCGGCGGCGTGTGGCGAATCATCTCTCCCGCCGTCACCGTATAGTCGTCGAGCTCGATACTGCTTAACCGCCCGGTTTCCCAGGCTTTCGCCATTATGCTTCCCTTCACGATATGCAGCGGGTGCAGCTTAATGCCGTCTACGCCGGTTTCCACGACTTTTTCCAGCGTCTCCAGGCTGTGCTGCTGCCCTTCTCCGGGCAAGCCGACAATCAGATGCGAACAGACTTTCAGGCCACGCTCGCGGGCGAGACGCGTGGTGCGCTGGTAGCAGGCGAAATCATGCCCACGATTGATACGGTGCAGGGTTTTATCGTGCGCGGTCTGCAAGCCCAGCTCCAGCCAGATCTCATAGCCCTTCTCTCTGTACTCGCTAAGTAAATCCAGCACCGCCTCCGGTACGCAGTCCGGGCGCGTACCCACGCACAGCCCGACAATGTTCGCCTGAGCAACCGCCTGCTGGTACATGGAACGCAGCACCTGCACCTCCGCCCACGTGCTGGTGTAGGCCTGGAAATAGGCCAGATACTGCTTCGCGCGGTTCACCAGGCTGGCCTGATGGGCGAGCTGTTCCGCGATGGATTTATGCTGCTGGGCTTCGTCAGCAAACGACGCTACGTTACAGAAGGTGCAGCCGCCGCGCCCGATGGTGCCGTCGCGATTCGGGCAGCTAAAGCCGCCGTGCAGCGTCAGCTTATGCACCTTTTGACCGTACCGCTGCAAAAGATCCCCACCAAACATATTGACTAATTTCTGTAACTGCATAATCTGATAGACCGTCCCGAAGAAAGGGGACAAGCCTGCCATTTTTAGCCTCTGTCGGCGATGACCTGGATCAATCGCCCTGGACGGCCTTTATCCATTTGAATAAATAATCACGATCACCGAGATTTCATTCACCCGCCACGTAATTACTTTTCCTTATGTTCTGATGGTTTTTTTCATTTATAGCGCCAGGACTGAAAAACAGTGATTTTATGCGGGTTCGAAGACTGCGCCAGATTATTATTCTGCCATAAAACCGCATTTCAGCACGCTGCATCAATAATACCGCTTTCATATAGTGAGTCAGATCACACTCCCCTGCACCTTCCTGGCGCTTTCAGTGGTTGCAAAATTAGCCAAATAACCAATAAAAACAAAATGATAATTACGCTTTAGCACATTTTTGTATAAATAAGATTGCCATTTGACCTGTGTACCAATTCCCGATAAGTTGGAAATCCGCTGGAAGCTTTCTGGATGAGCGGCCTGCTCATCATATTTATGCAGTAATTGAGATTCCCTCTGAAGCAAGTCCTCAAACTTGTTTACCTGCGCGAAAGGATGAAAAAGAGGGCGAATGCGAGGTCCGCGTATGAAACGCTAACCCCGTCGCCATGCTCTTTCTGCGCCTGTGCGCCACGGTAAAGTTCAGTGGGAAGCCCGACGAGCCTGGGGAGGTTCACTGATATGTTGTACGATAAATCCCTTGAGAAGGATAACTGTGGTTTCGGCCTGATCGCCCACATAGAAGGCGAACCTAGCCACAAGGTAGTGCGTACCGCTATTCACGCACTGGCCCGTATGCAGCACCGTGGCGCCATCCTGGCCGATGGTAAAACCGGCGACGGTTGCGGCCTGCTGTTGCAAAAACCGGATCGTTTCTTCCGCATCGTGGCGGAAGAGCGCGGCTGGCGTTTAGCCAAAAACTACGCTGTCGGCATGCTGTTCCTGAATCAGGATCCTGAAAAGGCTGCCGTCTCACGCCGCATCGTTGAAGAAGAACTTCAGCGCGAAACCCTGTCGATTGTCGGCTGGCGCGATGTGCCAACCAACGAAGGGGTACTCGGTGAAATCGCCCTCTCCTCGCTGCCTCGTATTGAGCAGATTTTCGTTAACGCGCCTGCGGGCTGGCGTCCACGCGATATGGAACGCCGTCTGTTTATCGCCCGTCGCCGCATTGAAAAACGTCTCCAGGACGATAAAGAGTTCTACGTCTGTAGCCTCTCTAACCTGGTGAACATCTATAAAGGTCTGTGTATGCCGGCTGACCTGCCGCGCTTCTACCTGGACCTGGCGGACCTGCGTCTGGAATCGGCCATTTGCCTGTTCCACCAGCGCTTCTCCACCAACACCGTACCACGCTGGCCGCTGGCTCAGCCGTTCCGCTACCTGGCGCACAACGGCGAGATCAACACCATCACCGGCAACCGCCAGTGGGCGCGTGCTCGTACCTATAAGTTCCAGACCCCTCTGATCCCTGACCTGCACGATGCCGCGCCGTTCGTGAACGAAACCGGCTCTGACTCCAGCTCCATGGATAACATGCTGGAACTGCTGCTGGCGGGCGGGATGGATATCGTGCGCGCCATGCGTCTGCTCGTGCCGCCGGCCTGGCAGAACAACCCGGATATGGATCCGGAGCTGCGCGCGTTCTTCGACTTTAACTCCATGCACATGGAGCCGTGGGACGGTCCGGCAGGTATCGTGATGTCCGACGGTCGCTTCGCTGCGTGTAACCTGGACCGTAACGGCCTGCGTCCGGCGCGCTACGTCATCACTAAAGATAAACTCATCACCTGCGCCTCTGAAGTGGGGATCTGGGATTACCAGCCTGACGAAGTGGTCGAGAAAGGCCGCGTCGGTCCGGGCGAGCTGATGGTGATCGATACCCGCGGCGGCCGTATTCTGCACTCTGCGGAAACCGATAACGATCTGAAAAGCCGCCATCCGTATAAAGAGTGGATGGCGAAAAACGTCCGTCGCCTGGTGCCGTTCGAAGATCTGTCTGACGACGAAGTGGGCAGCCGCGAGATGGACGACGATACCCTCGCAAGCTTCCAGAAGCAGTTTAACTACAGCGCGGAAGAGCTGGACTCGGTTATTCGCGTGCTCGGCGAAAACGGCCAGGAAGCGGTCGGCTCGATGGGGGACGATACCCCGTTCGCCGTGCTCTCCAGCCAGCCGCGCATTATTTACGACTACTTCCGTCAGCAGTTTGCGCAGGTGACCAACCCGCCAATCGATCCGCTGCGTGAAGCCCACGTGATGTCGCTGGCCACCAGCATCGGTCGCGAGATGAACGTCTTCTGCGAAGCCGAAGGCCAGGCGCACCGTCTGACCTTTAAATCGCCGATCCTGCTGTACTCTGATTTTAAACAGCTCACCACCATGACCGAGGAGCACTACCGCGCCGACACGCTCGATATCACCTTCGACGTGACCGAAACGAGCCTCGAAGAGACGGTGAATGCGCTGTGTGACAAAGCCGAGCAGATGGTGCGTAACGGCACCGTTCTGCTGGTGCTGTCTGACCGTAACATTGCGAAAAACCGTCTGCCGGTGCCTGCGCCAATGGCGGTGGGGGCTATCCAGACGCGTCTGGTCGACAAGAGCCTGCGCTGCGATGCCAACATCATTGTGGAAACCGCCAGCGCCCGCGATCCGCACCACTTTGCCGTGCTGTTAGGCTTTGGTGCGACGGCGATCTACCCGTACCTGGCCTACGAAACGCTGGCTCGCCTGGTAGACACCCGCGCCATCGACAAAGATTACCGCACGGTGATGCTGAACTACCGTAACGGCATCAACAAAGGCCTGTACAAGATCATGTCCAAAATGGGCATCTCGACCATTGCCTCTTACCGCTGCTCGAAGCTGTTTGAAGCGGTCGGCCTGCACGACGACGTCGCCAACCTCTGCTTCCAGGGCGTGGTCAGCCGCATCGGCGGGGCCGGTTTTGCTGACTTCCAGCAGGATCTGGTGAACCTGTCGAAGCGCGCCTGGCTGGCACGTAAGCCGCTGGAACAGGGCGGCCTGCTGAAATACGTTCACGGCGGCGAATATCACGCCTACAACCCGGACGTGGTGCGCACGCTGCAACAGGCGGTACAGAGCGGCGAATACAGCGATTATCAGCAGTATGCCGAGCTGGTGAACAACCGTCCGGCAGCGACGCTGCGCGACCTTATTGCCCTCAATCCGGGCGATGAAGCGGTCAGCGTTGACGAAGTTGAGCCTGCATCCGAACTGTTCAAACGCTTCGATACCGCGGCGATGTCCATCGGCGCGCTGAGCCCGGAAGCGCACGAAGCGCTGGCGGAAGCCATGAACAGCATCGGCGGCAACTCCAACTCCGGCGAGGGCGGTGAAGATCCTGCCCGTTACGGCACCAACAAAGTGTCGCGCATCAAGCAGGTGGCGTCCGGCCGCTTTGGCGTAACCCCTGCCTACCTGGTTAACGCCGACGTGATCCAGATTAAGGTCGCTCAGGGTGCAAAACCGGGCGAAGGCGGTCAGCTGCCGGGTGATAAAGTCACCCCGTACATCGCCAAACTGCGCTACTCGGTGCCGGGCGTAACGCTGATTTCCCCGCCGCCGCACCACGATATCTACTCTATCGAGGATCTGGCGCAGCTCATTTTCGACCTGAAGCAGGTCAACCCGAAAGCGATGATCTCCGTGAAGCTGGTTTCCGAGCCGGGCGTCGGCACCATCGCCACCGGCGTGGCGAAAGCCTATGCGGATCTGATCACCATTGCCGGCTACGACGGCGGTACCGGCGCAAGCCCGCTCTCCTCCGTGAAATACGCGGGCTGCCCGTGGGAGCTTGGCCTGGTGGAAACCCAGCAGGCGCTGGTGGCTAACGGTCTGCGTCACAAGATCCGTTTGCAGGTGGACGGCGGTCTGAAAACCGGCCTCGACATCATCAAAGCGGCGATTCTGGGTGCGGAAAGCTTCGGCTTCGGTACCGGCCCGATGGTTGCGCTCGGCTGTAAATACCTGCGTATTTGCCACCTGAACAACTGCGCAACCGGCGTTGCAACCCAGGACGAGAAGCTGCGTAAGAATCACTATCACGGCCTGCCGTTCAAAGTGACCAACTACTTTGACTTCATCGCCCGTGAAACCCGCGAGCTGATGGCGCAGCTGGGCGTGAAGCGTCTGGTGGATCTGATTGGCCGTACCGACCTGCTGAAAGAGCTGGAAGGCTTCACCGCCAAGCAGCAGAAGCTGGAGCTGTCTAAGCTGCTGGAAACGGCTGAGCCGCATCCTGGCAAAGCGGTTTACTGCACCGAGAACAACCCGCCGTTCGACAACGGCGTGCTGAACGCGCAGCTGCTGCAACAGGCGAAGCCGTACGTGGACGAGAAGCAGAGCAAAACGTTCTGGTTTGATATCCGCAACACCGACCGTTCTGTCGGCGCGTCCCTCTCCGGTTACATCGCGCAAACGCACGGTGACCAGGGGCTGGCATCGGATCCGATTACCGCGCACTTCAGCGGTACCGCGGGCCAGAGCTTCGGCGTGTGGAATGCCGGCGGCGTTGAGTTATACCTGACCGGCGATGCCAACGACTACGTCGGCAAAGGCATGGCGGGCGGTCTGCTGGCGGTGCGTCCTCCGGTCGGTTCAGCCTTCCGCAGCCATGAAGCCAGCATCATCGGCAACACCTGTCTGTACGGTGCGACCGGCGGTCGTCTGTTTGCCGCGGGCCGTGCGGGCGAGCGTTTTGCGGTGCGTAACTCCGGTGCCATCACCGTGGTGGAAGGCATCGGCGATAACGGCTGCGAATACATGACGGGCGGAATTGTGTGCGTCCTGGGTAAAACCGGCGTGAACTTTGGCGCCGGCATGACGGGCGGTTTTGCCTACGTGCTGGATGAAGACGGTGAGTTCCGCAAGCGCGTGAACCCGGAACTGGTGGAAGTGCTGGACGTTGATTCGCTGGCCATTCATGAAGAACACCTGCGCGGTTTGATTACCGAACACGTGCAGCATACCGGTTCTTCGCGCGGCGAAGAGATCCTGGCGAACTGGCCAGCGTTCTCTGCGAAATTCGCGCTGGTTAAGCCGAAGTCCAGCGATGTTAAAGCCCTGTTGGGTCACCGTAGTCGTAGCGCAGCAGAGCTGCGCGTGCAGGCGCAGTAAGGAATTCAGATGAGCCAGAACGTATACCAGTTTATCGACCTGCAGCGTGTTGATCCGCCAAAGAAACCGCTGAAGATCCGTAAAATTGAATTTGTTGAAATCTATGAGCCGTTTTCAGAAGGCCAGGCCAAAGCACAGGCAGACCGCTGCCTGTCCTGCGGTAACCCTTACTGCGAATGGAAATGTCCGGTCCATAACTACATTCCGAACTGGCTGAAGCTGGCCAACGAAGGGCGTATTTTTGAAGCCGCCGAGCTGTCTCACCAGACCAACACCCTGCCGGAAGTGTGCGGGCGCGTGTGTCCTCAGGATCGCCTGTGCGAAGGCTCCTGTACGCTGAACGACGAGTTTGGTGCGGTGACCATCGGCAACATCGAACGCTATATCAACGATAAAGCCTTCGAGATGGGCTGGCGTCCGGATATGACCGGCGTGCGTCAAACCGACAAGCGCGTGGCGATCGTCGGTGCGGGTCCGGCAGGCCTCGCCTGTGCCGACGTGCTGACACGCAACGGCGTGAAGGCGGTGGTTTTTGACCGTCATCCGGAAATCGGCGGTCTGCTGACCTTCGGCATCCCGGCCTTCAAACTGGAAAAAGAGGTGATGACCCGCCGCCGTGAAATCTTCACCGGCATGGGCATTGAGTTCAAACTCAACACCGAAGTGGGCCGCGACGTGCAGCTCGACGATCTGCTGAAGGATTACGACGCCGTGTTCCTGGGCGTGGGTACCTATCAGTCCATGCGCGGTGGTCTTGAGAACGAAGATGCGCCAGGCGTGTACGACGCGCTGCCGTTCCTGATTGCTAACACCAAACAGCTGATGGGCTACGGCGAAACTGCCGACGAGCCGTTTGTCAGCATGGAAGGTAAACGCGTTGTCGTGCTGGGCGGCGGTGATACCGCGATGGACTGCGTGCGTACGTCCATTCGTCAGAACGCGGCGCACGTCATCTGTGCTTACCGTCGTGACGAAGAGAACATGCCGGGCTCTAAGCGCGAAGTGAAAAACGCGCGTGAAGAGGGCGTGGAGTTCCAGTTCAACATCCAGCCTCTGGGCATTGAAGTGAACGCCAACGGAAAGGTAAGCGGCGTGAAGATGGCGCGTACGGAGATGGGTGCGCCGGATGCGAAAGGCCGTCGTCGTGCGGAGATTGTGGCGGGCTCTGAGCACGTGATCCCGGCCGACGCCGTGGTGATGGCGTTTGGTTTCCGCCCTCACAGCATGGAGTGGCTGGCGAAGCACAGCGTAGAGCTGGACTCACAGGGCCGCGTGATTGCGCCGGAAGGCAGCGACAACGCCTTCCAGACCAGCAACCCGAAAATCTTCGCCGGTGGCGATATCGTTCGCGGTTCCGACCTGGTGGTGACGGCAATTGCCGAGGGCCGCAAGGCGGCTGACGGGATCCTGAACTTCCTGGAAGTGTAATACCGGTTGAACATGCGGTTTATCATCACCGCATGTTCGCCCCCCCTTCTTTCCCCCCTTCAATTCCAGGCTTATTCCTTCTGCCTGAGATTTATTACGAACCATGACATGATGAACCTTTATCAACGGTCCGTAACTCTCTTTAAATCGTGAACGCAATCGTATATCCACAACAAATAAATGGTTAAGTGTTGAAGCAGAAGTTCATATAACGCAGTAATAGAAGAGCGGCGTAATATCTGCGCCGTAAACAAAAGGGATTTGAAATAATGGTCAAAAAACATGCCTATGTAGAATATCGCCCTAAATCAACGAGTGAGGATGAAGACGTTATCCATCATGTGGTGATTGTTGACGGCAAAGAGATACATACAGAGAAAACGCAGGAAAAGGCTGCTGATTGGGCTTTGGAACAGGGTTATGCGGTTCATGTCGCCCGCGAGCGCCATCTTAAGGACTTAGATCAACCGCCTTTGTTCCGTGTATACCCCTAGGGCAATTAGATGTTCCTTGTAATACACCAAGGGATTAAAGCCTAAATATGCGCTATTTAAAAGCCCTTCGGGGCTTTTTATTATGTCTTTAACCGGAGTGATTCTTAGGGGCAAACACAATCGAAAATGTGACATTTATGTCCGGACATTTCGATAATAACATTCACTAACAGCATAGATATCTGAATTAACATTCACAGCTAATATCATTGCATTCTCAAATATGAAACGACAACTAGTGTCATCTAAATAACTTGTCTGATCCTAGGCCGGCACCTCTTTGCCGCTGATATATTGCTACTACATACGGAAATGAAGATATGAAATTCGATAAAATCGTCACCGGGCTACTCTTTGCCATTTTGTTTTTCAGCGTCGGTAATGCTGTCGCCAAAGCCAACGCGCTCTCCGATTCTCAGGTTAAAAACGAAATTATTGCGGAGTCTATCGCTGATTATCCCGGCGTATGTGCTTGCCCTTTTAATCAGGCCCGAAATGGCAGTTCATGCGGGCGTCGCAGTGCATGGAGTAAGGCTGGTGGCTATTCCCCAATTTGTTACCAGAATGAAGTCA
The DNA here is from genome assembly GCF_014895895.1 of Enterobacter cloacae complex sp. P14RS. Classification (NCBI taxonomy): domain Bacteria; kingdom Pseudomonadati; phylum Pseudomonadota; class Gammaproteobacteria; order Enterobacterales; family Enterobacteriaceae; genus Enterobacter; species Enterobacter cloacae complex sp. P14RS. Next base: position 9,592 of record NZ_JADBQM010000004.1, on the reverse strand, counting down.
CCGCTGAAATGATAAAAGAGTGGCGGGAACGTAACAGCTAACCGCTATAAGCAGAAAGCAAAACAGGCCCGTCGGGCCTGTTTGTTTATTTCACAACGCGCAGTGCGGGACGACCACCGCGCGGTGGCGGTTCATCATCGGGACCCTCGTCGTCGTCCTGACGATCGGGCTTGTCGCCATCAATCACAGACATTACCGGGTCGCTTTCGCGTTCATCGGATGCCTCATCGTCATTCAGGCTGGCAACCTCTTCATCATACGCCGCTTCCGGCTCGAACATGGTGCCTGCACCGTTTTCACGGGCGTAGATAGCCAGAACCGCAGCCAGCGGAACGGAAACCTGACGCGGCACGCCGCCGAAACGCGCATTAAAGCGCACTTCGTCGTTTGCCAGCTCCAGGTTACCCACTGCACGTGGCGCAATATTCAGTACAATCTGTCCGTCGCGTGCGTATTCCATTGGAACCTGCACGCCCGGCAACGTCACATCCACAACCAGGTGCGGCGTGAGCTGGTTATCCAGCAGCCATTCATAGAAGGCGCGCAGCAGATACGGACGGCGTGGGGTAAGTTGTGACATTTCCACAGTCATTAGCCTCGGCCGAGACGCATTTCACGTTCCGGTTCAGTTAAAGATGCCAGGAAAGAGTCGCGCTCAAATACGCGAGTCATATAGCCTTTCAGCTCTTTTGCGCCAGGGCCGCTGAACTCAACGCCCAGAATTGGCAGACGCCACAGCAGCGGGGCCAGATAGCAATCCACCAGGCTGAACTCGTCGCTCAGGAAGAACGGTTTCTGACCAAACACAGGGGCAATTGCCAGCAGCTCTTCACGCAGTTGCTTACGCGCAGCGTCGGCTTCAGAAGCGGAGCCGCTGGTAATGACGTTCATCAGCGAGTACCAGTCTTTTTCGATACGCTGCATGTACAGGCGGCTTTCACCACGTGCAACAGGGTAAACAGGCATCAGCGGCGGATGCGGGAAACGCTCATCCAGATATTCCATAATGATACGGGATTCCCACAGGGTCAGCTCGCGATCCACCAGCGTCGGTACGCTTTGGCTCGGGTTGAGATCGATCAGATCCTGAGGCGGGTTATCCTTTTCCACATGCTCGATCTCAAAACTGACACCCTTCTCGGCCAGCACGATACGAACCTGATGGCTATAAATGTCAGTAGGACCAGAAAACAGCGTCATTACCGAACGTTTGTTGGCAGCGACAGCCATGAAAACCTCCAGGTATATTCAGAATTTTTACTGCTACCAGCCCAACGGGGCCAGCCAGATGAAGTATCGCCCATCCCAGAGAAGACACATTGTTCAAGAATCGAACAAAAATCGAGTATTCACCGATATTTGGGCAGAAAATTGGATGATAGTTTACCAGATTTTGATGGCTTTGTGGTGAGGGGATGCCGGAAATGTGGAAAAAGAGAAGATATATGAAATGTTACTGTGGATAACCTGCGCATTATCCATAAAAAAACCCGCCGAAGCGGGTTTTTCGCCAATCGTTCTGCGTAAGCAGAATGGATTAACGTTTGGAGAACTGTGGACGACGACGTGCTTTACGCAGACCCACTTTCTTACGTTCAACCTGACGAGCGTCACGAGTAACGAAGCCAGCTTTACGCAGTTCAGAACGCAGGGATTCGTCGTACTCCATCAGAGCGCGGGTGATACCGTGACGGATCGCACCTGCCTGACCGGAGATACCACCACCTTTAACGGTGATGTACAGATCCAGTTTTTCTACCATATCAACCAGTTCCAGCGGCTGGCGAACTACCATGCGGGCAGTTTCGCGACCGAAGTACTGTTCCAGAGAACGCTGGTTGATTACGATTTTACCACTGCCCGGTTTGATGAAAACGCGAGCTGCGGAACTTTTGCGGCGACCAGTGCCGTAGTATTGATTTTCAGCCATTGCCTATAATCCCGATTAGATGTCAAGAACTTGCGGTTGCTGTGCCGCGTGGTTGTGCTCGTTGCCTGCGTAAACTTTCAGTTTACGGAACATAGCACGACCCAGCGGGCCTTTTGGCAGCATGCCTTTAACCGCGATTTCAATCACACGCTCAGGACGGCGGGCAATCATCTCTTCAAAGGTCGCTTCTTTGATACCACCGATGTGGCCGGTGTGGTGGTAGTACACTTTGTCAGTACGCTTGTTGCCGGTAACAGCAACTTTGTCAGCGTTCAGAACGATGATGTAATCACCGGTATCAACGTGCGGAGTGTATTCCGCTTTATGCTTACCGCGCAGGCGACGAGCCAGTTCAGTAGCCAGACGGCCCAGAGTTTTACCGGTCGCGTCAACAACATACCAGTCGCGCTGTACGGTTTCTGGTTTAGCTGTAAAAGTTTTCATTAAAAGCTTACCCAAATAATAAGTTACACGTTGGTGAACACCCAAACGTTTAGTCAGTTGAGGTTCACACGACAAAGTCCGGCAAACCTACCCCTTCGAATAGCACATGCCGACACATAGAAAGTTTCGGGAAAAAAACCTTCTCGTAACGTGGGGTCGCAAGATTATAGAGAAGTTGAGGTCAAAGATCGACCCTTAAATGTGATTTGGAATGGGTTTTTCGGGGGGCGCGTTTGTGCGGTCTGGCACCCTCACCCCCAGCCCCTCTCCCCGTGGGAGAGAGGAGCATTGATTAGGGCATATGCTCACGCTTAAGATACTCTTCGCTCTGCATCTCTTGCAGGCGCGAGAGGCAGCGCTGGAACTCAAACTTCAGCCGCTCGCCCTGGTAGATCTCATATAAAGGTACCTCGGCGCTGACGACAAGCTTGACGTGGCGCTCGTAAAACTCGTCCACCAGCGCAATGAAGCGCCGCGCTTCGCTCTCCATCAACCGCGTCATCACCGGCACATCCAGCATCATCACGGTGTGGAACAGGCGCGAAAGCGCAATATAGTCATGCTGGCTGCGGGCATCCACGCAGAGCGTCGCAAAAGAGACCGCCAGCGTCTGGTTTTCTACGCCAAGGGTAGGTAACGGGCGATGGTTAATCTCCAGCGTCGGTGCGTTTTCGCGTTTTGCGCCCGCCAGCGCCAGCCAGAGTTTATCCATCTCGCGAGCGGTATCGGCGTTTAACGGCGAAAGCCACAGGTGCGCCTGCGTTAACGTGCGCAGACGATAATCGACACCGGCATCGACATTCATGATGTCGCAATGCTGTTTGATAGCATCAATAGCCGGCAGGAAACGCGCCCGCTGCAGGCCGTTGCGATAGAGTTCATCCGGCGGGATATTCGACGTGGCAACGAGCGTGATCCCGCGGGCAAACAGCGCTTTCATCAGCCCGCCTAACAGCATGGCGTCGGTAATGTCAGAAACAAAAAACTCATCGAAGCAGAGCACGTCCGTTTCCGCCTTGAACCTGTCAGCCACAATCTCCAGCGGATCGCTTTTGCCCTGCAGCGCTGTAAGCTCTTCATGCACCCGCAGCATAAAGCGATGGAAGTGGAGGCGCTGTTTACGCTCCCCCGGCAGGCTGAGATAAAACAGATCCATCAGCCAGGTTTTTCCGCGACCGACGCCGCCCCACATATATAAACCGCGCACCGGAGCCTGAGCCTGCGGCGCTTTTTTGCCGAGCAGTCGGCCAAACGCCGCTTTGAGCCCACCACTCTGTTCTACTTCAGCAGGTTTTGCCTTGAGCGCCTGATAAATCATCTCCAGACGGTTTACCGCCTCACGTTGAACGTCATCAGGCTGATGAGTACCCTCATTCAGGGCCAGTTGATATCGCGATGCAGGGGACAGGATTTGCATAATCTTATTGTTATTCCTTCAATTAATGCTCATCAGCAGGCGTGACTGATGAAAAAAAGGCCGTTCTACACTACGCGATGATACGTCAGGATTCCACTTCTGCGGAAATAGCGGTTATAGTGGCATTATCAGGCACAGGCAGGAGCCGAGCCAACACCCTACGGAACAACAAGACAACGGGAGAAGTTCATGACCTGGGAATATGCGCTAATCGGTTTAGTCGTCGGCATCGTGATCGGTGCTGTGGCCATGCGTTTCGGCAACCGCAAATTGCGTCAGCAGCAGTCACTGCAGTACGAACTGGAAAAGAATAAAGCAGAGCTGGAAGAGTATCGCGAAGAGCTGGTCAGCCACTTTGCCCGTAGCGCTGAGCTGCTGGACAACATGGCGACCGACTACCGTCAGCTGTATCAGCATATGGCGAAAAGCTCCAGCAGCCTGCTGCCGGAAATGACCGCGGAGACTAACCCGTTCCGCAACCGTCTGGCCGACTCAGAAGCGGGTAACGATCAGGCTCCGGTTCAGATGCCACGCGACTACTCTGACGGAGCGTCCGGCCTGCTGCGCGGTGGCGCAAAACGCGATTAATCGCACAACATAAATATATTTTACGGGCGCATCTCTTGCGCCCGTCCTTTCTTCCCGTCCCCAGCTATTATTTAGTCAAACACCTCATTGTTCAGCGGTATAAAATTCAATAACATCATCATGATTTTGGGCCGTTCTTCTTTCATTCCAGGATACGAGAGTCAGCATCAATGAAGAAAAAAAACCAGCTGTTGAGCGCTATAGCGTTAAGTGTCGGGTTATCTCTCTCGGCGTCCTCCCCTGCCGGTGCGGCGCTGCCTTCGCAGGTGCCGGGACAGGCAGCCACTCCCAGCCTCGCGCCAATGCTGGAAAAAGTGTTGCCCGCGGTCGTGAGCGTTCAGGTAGAAGGCACGGCGGTTCAAAGCCAGCGCGTACCGGAAGAACTGAAAAAATATTTTGGCGATGAGTCCCCCAACCAGCAGGCCCAGCCTTTTGAAGGCCTGGGCTCTGGCGTCATCATTGATGCGGCTAAAGGCTATATCCTGACCAACAATCATGTCATCAGCCAGGCCGATAAAATCAGCGTCCAGCTGAACGATGGTCGTGAATTTGATGCCAAACTGATTGGCGGCGATGATCAGAGCGACATCGCGCTATTGCAGGTGCAGAACCCGAGCAACCTGACCCAGATTGCCATTGCGGATTCCGACAAGCTGCGCGTCGGTGATTTTGCCGTCGCTGTGGGCAACCCCTTTGGTTTAGGTCAAACCGCCACCTCCGGCATAGTCTCGGCGCTGGGACGCAGTGGCCTGAATCTGGAAGGTCTGGAAAACTTCATCCAGACCGATGCCTCAATCAACCGGGGCAACTCCGGCGGGGCATTACTCAACCTTAACGGCGAGCTGATTGGCATTAACACGGCAATTCTGGCTCCGGGCGGCGGCAGCATTGGGATTGGCTTTGCGATCCCGAGCAATATGGCTAAAACGCTGGCGCAGCAGCTAATCCAGTTCGGCGAAGTCAAACGTGGACTGCTGGGTATTAAAGGCATGGAGATGAGCGCTGATATCGCGAAAGCGTTCAATATCAACGTGCAGCGCGGTGCGTTTGTCAGTGAAGTGCTGCCAAACTCCGGCTCGGCAAAAGCAGGCATTAAATCGGGCGACGTGATCGTCAGCCTTAACGACAAGCCGCTGAGCAGCTTTGCTGAACTGCGTTCGCGTATTGCCACTACCGAACCGGGGGCCAAAGTGAAGCTGGGCCTGATCCGTGACGGTAAGCCGCTGAACGTCGAAGTGACGCTGGATAAAAGCACCTCGTCCTCTGCCAGCGCGGAGCTTATCGCCCCGGCGCTGCAGGGAGCAACGCTAAGCGATGGGCAGTTGAAAGACGGTACGAAAGGCATTCGCCTGGATACCGTCGAGAAGAGCAGCCCTGCCGCGCAGGCCGGATTGCATCAGGAAGATGTCATCATTGGCGTGAACCGCAATCGCGTGCAGTCCATTGCCGAACTGCGCAAGGTGCTGGAGAGCAAACCGGCGGTCATTGCCCTGCAGGTCATGCGTGGCAATGAGTCTATCTACATTCTGTTGCGCTAAGCATTTGCGATCCCGGACATCACCGCTGCGTGTGATGTCCGGATAACTCATGTTATGCTGCAAATCGTTCCTTTTTTCACGACACGCGCATCATGCTTTTAAAGCTCTTACGTTCCATTGTCATCGGTTTGATTGTCGCTGGCCTGCTGCTGCTGGCGATGCCGTCTTTGCGTCAGTTTAATAAGCTGTCTGCCCCCCAGTTCGACAGCACGGATGAAACGCCGGCGACCTATAACCAGGCCGTTCGCCGTGCCGCCCCTGCCGTGGTTAACGTTTATAACCGCGGCCTCAACAGCTCAGCACATAACCAGCTTGAGATCCGCACCCTTGGCTCCGGGGTGATTATGGACGAGCGCGGCTACATTATTACGAACAAACACGTGATCAACGATGCCGACCAGATCATCGTCGCCCTGCAGGATGGCCGCGTGTTTGAGGCGTTGCTTGTGGGTTCAGACAGCCTGACCGATCTGGCCGTGCTGAAGATTAACGCCACGGGCGGATTGCCGGTCATTCCGATCAACCGTAAACGTACGCCGCACATCGGCGATGTGGTGCTGGCGATCGGTAACCCGTACAACCTGGGCCAGACCATCACGCAAGGAATTATCAGCGCGACCGGTCGAATCGGCCTCAACCCGTCAGGACGGCAGAACTTCCTGCAGACGGATGCGTCAATCAACCACGGCAACTCCGGCGGCGCGCTGGTCAACTCGCTGGGCGAACTGATGGGCATCAACACCCTCTCGTTCGATAAAAGCAACGACGGCGAGACGCCGGAAGGGATCGGCTTTGCTATTCCGTTCCAGCTGGCGACCAAGATTATGGATAAGCTGATCCGCGACGGACGCGTGATCCGCGGCTATATCGGTATCGGCGGGCGCGAAATTGCGCCAATGCATACTCAGGGCGGCGGTATCGATCAGATTCAGGGCATCGTCGTCAACGAGGTGGCACCGGGTGGCCCGGCGGCTAACGCGGGGATTCAGGTTAATGATGTCATCGTGTCGGTCAACGGCACGCCGGCAGTCTCTGCCCTGGAGACGATGGACCAGGTGGCCGAAATTCGCCCTGGCTCGATCATCCCTGTGGAAATCATGCGCAACGATAAGAAAATGACGCTGCACGTGACGATTCAGGAATACCCGGCAACAAATTAGCCCCATAAAAAAACCGAAGCGCTTACTGGCTTCGGTTTTTTTGCCGGGTGGCGCTAACGCTTACCCGGCCTACGGGAGACACTTCGTTTTACTTGTTAACGAACTCTTCACCCAGAGTGATATCTTTCTTCAGCGTGTCCAGCATGCCTTCCATCGCGTTTTGCTCAAACGCGCTCAGCGTACCGATAGGCTTACGCTCTTCAATACCGTTTTTGCCCAGCAGCAGCGGCTGAGAGAAGAAGCGGGCATGTTCGCCGTCGCCTTCAACGTAAGCACATTCAACAACGCCTTTCTCGCCCTGCAGGGCGCGAACCAGTGACAGACCGAAACGTGCAGCCGCCTGGCCCATAGACAGGGTTGCAGAACCGCCACCCGCCTTCGCTTCCACCACTTCGGTGCCCGCGTTCTGGATTCGTTTGGTCAGATCAGCCACTTCCTGCTCGGTGAAGCTCACGCCCGGGATCTGCGACAGCAGAGGCAGAATAGTCACGCCAGAGTGGCCGCCGATAACCGGCACTTCTACTTCTGTTGGCTGTTTGCCTTTCAGCTCAGCAACGAAGGTGTTGGAACGGATAATATCCAGCGTGGTCACGCCGAACAGTTTGTTTTTGTCGTACACACCCGCTTTCTTCAGCACTTCGGCTGCGATAGCAACGGTGGTGTTCACCGGGTTAGTGATAATACCGATGCATGCTTTCGGGCACACTTCAGCGATCTGCTGCACCAGGTTTTTCACGATGCCCGCGTTGACGTTGAACAGGTCTGAACGATCCATGCCTGGCTTACGCGCCACGCCTGCAGAAATCAGGACCACGTCAGCACCCTGCAGCGCAGGACGCGCATCTTCACCGGAGAAGCCTTTGATTTTTACAGCGGTCGGGATGTGGCTCAGGTCAACCGCCACGCCTGGGGTTACCGGAGCAATATCGTACAGGGAGAGTTCTGAGCCTGAAGGCAGTTGGGTTTTCAGTAGTAGGGCAAGCGCCTGGCCGATACCACCAGCAGCGCCGAGGACTGCGACTTTCATCCTAAACTCCTTATTATGGTTAACTTAAGTATCTGTAAATCCGTTGCCGCGACCTTAAATCAGCATGTCTTTAATTACAATTTTCGAAGCTAAAGAATTTGAGGTCACACGACTTTATCTCTCACCAGAAAGCTATCTGACGACAGATGGCAACGAATTAAGAGGTGGTTACAATACACCCTGCCACGCCACCAAAACAACATCATTTTGATAACATTTAATTTACTTTTAAGCTTATTTGCGCGGCGTGACCCAGGCATGTTTTCTGATAACGAAATCTGATAAAATCACTCCCTTTCATAACATTATTTCAGCCTGCCGTTGAGCAGATAATTTGCATAAAAATTCATCCACATGCATAATAATGTTGTTTCTTTCGTCATATTCCGGGTGACTTATGCGAAGCTCGTCTAAGCAAGAAGAATTGGTAAAAGCGTTTAAGGCGCTACTTAAAGAAGAGAAATTCAGTTCTCAGGGAGAAATTGTTCAGGCGCTGCAGGAACAAGGCTTCGATAATATCAACCAGTCGAAAGTCTCCCGCATGTTAACCAAGTTTGGCGCGGTGCGTACCCGCAACGCCAAGATGGAGATGGTCTATTGCCTGCCGGCTGAACTTGGCGTGCCGACCACCTCCAGCCCGCTCAAGAATTTGGTTCTGGATATTGACTATAACGACGCCGTTGTGGTCATCCACACAAGCCCGGGTGCCGCGCAGCTGATTGCCCGCATGCTGGACTCGTTAGGTAAAACAGAGGGTATTCTCGGCACCATTGCCGGTGATGACACCATCTTTACCACCCCGGCTAGCGGTTTCTCCGTGAAGGATCTCCACGAAGCGATTCTGGTTCTGTTCGAACAGGAACTGTAATGCGCTCTCCCCGTAGCGCCGCTGCGGGGATCATTCTGCTCTCGCATCATTTCCCCCTTTATTTCACTGCCCTTGCTTTGACGATTAGTGCTTTTTACCACTCATTAACATTCATCCAGTGAATAGCAATCCCGTAAATCGCACAAAAAATCAAAAAGCATTATCCCTATGATTTTCTTATAAATACCAGCACAAATTGCTCACAAAACACCCAACATTATGCAATTAGGTTATAAAAAAAAGCGTGTTTAACACGTAATAACAAGGGAAACCATTAGTCTGGTATTAATTTTTTACGTTATTAGTGTATACTTGATTTTTGTGATGAGGGTCACGAAACAAGACCCCACTAAAAAATTCGACGAGGTAAGAATCATGAAAATCAAAACTACTGTAGCGGCGCTGAGCGTCCTGTCTGTCCTGTCCTTCGGTGCTTTCGCGGCTGACGCTATTAATGCTGACCAGGCGCAATCCCGTGAGGCAATCGGTACGGTTTCTGTCGGCGCTGTTGGCACGTCTCCAATGGACATGCATGAGATGCTGAACAAAAAAGCGGAAGAAAAAGGTGCGTCATCCTATCGCATTATCGAAGCGCGTTCCGGTGACCACTGGCACGCCAC
>NZ_JADBQM010000039.1:0-1202 GCF_014895895.1 Enterobacter cloacae complex sp. P14RS | reverse complement strand
GCAGCAGGACCCGATAGGGCTGGCGGGGGGGATTAACCTTTACCAATATGCGCCTAACCCTATTAAATATATAGACCCGCTTGGATTATGTAAGGCTGAAAGAGCAAGAGCGCGCCAAGCTAAAATGCTAAAAGATGATGTAGGATATAATATTAGTCCAAAAAGTTGGGATCAATATCCTGCAATCGGTCGAGATGGTACATTTATTACAGACAAAAAAGGGGCATTGAAATATTTCAATGGCATTGAAGACGGAGATGTAACTATAACTAAATCTCTTGCTTCAAAAATTGAAAAAGATATGGGTTTATACCCAGGATCTTTAAGTGAAGGATTTAATATAAGAAAGATTGGCGGCATCTCTAATATGCAGCCACGAAGCCCATTAAGTGGGAATGATTATTTCTTAGGTCCGGGCCAACATTTACCTGGCGGGGCTCCAGAAATGGTGGTAAATTCTGTACCAACATCAACTCCAGTAGCTATAAGGGTGAATGTAAATTGAATAAGATGCCAAGTAATTCGATTATTGTTATTGACATGGCTGGGACTAGTGTGAAAATACGAGTTCTGGGAAGTGATTTAATTAGAAAAATGCAGGCGATAGGTTTTTCATTAAAAGATGAGCTTATGGTTTTACCTGTAATAGACGAACAGGATAAGCAAAGGATAATAAGACAGTTAGTTGACGAAGGCGCTCTTTTTTTATTTGGATATGGTTGGTATCCATCCGAAGTCATGGATTATTACAAGGAGCAAAGCATCAACTTTGGTAAATATAAGATTATATACTGGAGTGATAAAGATACATACCATATAGAGGAAAGATAACCCCTCATAAAATAAATGCTGGAGAGCACTTATCAATCATTTTGATAATCTTAGAAGCACAAGGCCGAAAGAGATTTGTATTTCATCGGCTGAATGCCCTTTTTTACTTAAATTCAACAATCCTTAGGTAGTAGTTGTTTTTTGTTGTTTCATAGTACAACAACATGGCTTGTATGATAGGTTTTATCCCTATGATATGGGGCATAACGTGTTGTCTAGATGAGAACCTGCGTGCTGAATTCACTTTTAATAATAAAATTATAACGACAGTAGTGCCTTAAAATGGCTTACGCAGAGGGGCATTCTTGCTAGATGTGAGAGTCTTCCCTTACCGGTGGAGCGTTTACGCTAGCAGCAGGACCCGATAGGGC
>NZ_JADBQM010000038.1:0-217 GCF_014895895.1 Enterobacter cloacae complex sp. P14RS | reverse complement strand
GCCCTTCGGGCCGTTGCTAAAGCAACGTTATCCTCCCTGGTGCTTGCGATTAACTCGCAGACCTTGAAAAAACAGCATCGCTGTTATCTCGGAGAATATGGTGCATCCGGGAGGATTCGAACCTCCGACCGCTCGGTTCGTAGCCGAGTACTCTATCCAGCTGAGCTACGGATGCATCGGGAACTGCTTTCAGAAATAGTAAATGGTGCATCCGGGA
>NZ_JADBQM010000037.1:5799-9470 GCF_014895895.1 Enterobacter cloacae complex sp. P14RS | reverse complement strand
GCATAACTGTGTAGATATAATTGCTATCTTTAGGTATGGCTTCTAAGAAGAACTCAAACGCATAGCGTTTCGAAACAAAATAATTTTTAATCTCTTCTATGAAGTTTTTTAATGAATCCATGTCAGAAATATTTTTTGTCTCTTCTTTAATACGCTCAAGAATGATTTCTTTATCACTATCCTTTAAAGCAATGAAGAGGTCAAAAATATTATGTGTTTTAAATTTTTCAGGTACTACCAGTCTACTGTGCATGTGAGCTACTACTGTATAGTCCCGTTCCTCAGTGTTATAGTAATCATCCTCTGTGGTGATAACCATCTGAGCATCGTTAGTAACTCTCGTATAAGTTGGATCAAACTCTCTCGTAACCAGTCTTGACTTAAAGTACAGCTCTAACGCGAGAACAGCATTCGTATAGATTGCATTTGTCCTTGCATCATGAGGGTCGTGCCAACCATCAGCAAGTTGCTCAGCGCAATCGCTAAAAGCTGTTGCCATATCAGTGATGTACTTATTGTCTATCCAGATTGTTGAATTCAACCCAGGATTTGGTGGTTTCCTTTTATCGTTCTTTCCCATTTTATTCTCTATCTATCAATGAAATGTTGAGAGGGGGCAAGACGACAATACCAAGCATTACAGGGGGATAGCCAAGAAAATTAGTGTTTTTTTTTCGTTTTGAGATTTCTATTCGGGCTCTTTAGTTGTGCTCCCGCCCTTCTCTACACCACCATGTTTATGCGTTGAGCCGATATTCTTACCGTTGTGTGTAAGCCCGTCAGACGACAGAGAGAGCGTTTGACTCCCCACTTTGAGGTTTATCCCACCATCAGAAAGATGAAGCCGCACAGAGCCGCTGGCGTTGCTCATTCCGATACCTTCATTGGGTAATCCCGAAATTCTTGTAGCGCGGGAGCGGTAGCCTGGGGCAAAAAAGGCATCGGTCGCATCGAACATTCGAGCATCGAGAGGACGAACGGGCCCGCCCTGCTCGATCCAGTAGTCAACGGAACGCTGCGAAAAATGAATGAGTCCTTCAGTGCCTTCCGGCAGCTCATGAAAAGAGGCATCCCATTCTGTTGACGACGCAGAGCAATACAGTTTTATGCAGGTATTAACGCCATCCTTCGCAACCTGCACATTGTTGATGCTCCCAGTAAAAATCACTCCTGTATCATCGCCATAACCAGCTTTGAGGATGACCGTTCCATAATTGTTTTTTGCATCATCGCGCAGCTGTATCAGCTCGCGTACCCTGGAAGAAATACCAAAAACGGTAATGCCGGCTGTTGCGTTGGCATGTTGCGGAAAATTATCGACAAGGAACCGAGTTTCGATTGGTGGTTCATATCTCAGTACTTCCCCGCTGGTGGTGGTTATCTCAAGATGATAGTTTCGTCCGAAAAACCTACTCATTGGCTATCCACTCCAGTTTGTTGGTTATGCCTAAATTGCTGACTGTTGGGCTTTCACCTCGCAGGTACAACGCGCCAATATCAGTATTCAGGCCAGCCAACAAATTAACGTCAGGATGCAGCGCGCGTCCGAGAACTACCGGCTCGCCGTTTTCAAGAATATCCACGCAGAAATATTCGAAGCGAGTGAGCCAGCGCAGCCTGAAAACCAGATAGTGCGATCCAAGCTGAACGCGGAAGCGCTGAAAAGAGTAGCCACTGGAGAGAGGAATGATGATCATACGACCTCCACAGCCTGAGTGATAACTTCTCCACCAGCAAACTCAGCCTGGCCTTGTGTGGTCACGCTATCGCCCCAGGGTAAATTGGCGTTTGTCTCTTCAACCGTGTCATGGATAATCGTTAACTGTTTCATATCCACAACGATGATCAGCCCACCCTCTGTTTCCTTATCGATTTCGGTTCGGGTATTCGTTATCAGGCAGTTTCTATAGGACGCGCCTTTACTGGCTATGAGATCAAACGTTTCGTGATTGCGTTGAATGGTGCGTAACTGTTCAAGTAAGCTTTGGGAACGTGTCGTTCCCTGGCTGTGTTGGTATACGGCCAACCCTACGCTTGCCGCAATCCCTGATAGCGCAGCTGTGCGCCCTGACATTAGCGATGCAGCAACGCCAGCAGTAAGACCACCTCCGATGACTGAGCTGTTATTTGATAGCGGCCAGCCGCTGATGTTCGAGTTCCATTGTGATCAAAATATTGGCGAGGATGATCGCTGTAGTCTGAAAACTGAGAACCTCCAAACAGCGTGTTATAGCCATTGTTGCCATAATTAGACGTTCCCTCAGCCTGAGAAATTACATCGAGGAAGTCTTGCTCATTTTTCGAAACACTGCCCCGTTCTAATTGCTGAAGATATTGTTCTTTCCAATCCACAGTACCAGTCGGCAAAGGTTGTCCTGGGTTTCTTTTTTGCCAGTTTTTAATGGGGTCGCTCATAGCTTTAGCATCTTCTGAATCAACAAAAGAGTTGCCAGGGGCAATAATTCCAAGGGTTGTTGCTATCACCGGATGGGCTAATAAATCAGCACCGAACGAGGTAGCAGCTTGCTTTCCAAATAGAGCGCCTATTGTCTTCCAGACAATCGCAGTACCGCCTATCCCAGCCGCATAGCTGGCATACTTTGCTTCATCTGGATACTTCTGCATTAAATCATTAACGATTGCCGTGAGGCTGGACAATGGACCAATAAGGTCGCCACCAATGGCTTTTTTCAGATTTTCAAAATTTAACGATAAAACCGACAATTCGTCATTAAGTTTTCTAGCATTTTCAGAAAGAGCCGGATCAATAGTTTTATGCATCCTTTCGAATTGCTCATTAATTTCTTTGAAACCTTTAACTCCAGTTTCAAGTAAACGTGTGAGCGGATCATTATCTCCTATACCAATCCCGCCTCTTAAAGTGCGTTGCTGATCGGCATTCATTTTGGAGTATGACTCTATCAGATATTCAATTGCGTCCTGACCAGTAAGATTAGAGAACTGTTGTGGGTTAAAAGCCCCGTTCCAATAGGCCTGATCATTTAAACGCCCTTCACGTGCCGCTTGCTGCAAAGAAGGGATTTTTTGGACTATCGAATAAGCTGCACTGTCATCAGAAACACCAACCTTTTTCAAAGCAAATTGCAACCCTTCGATTTGCTTTGTAGTAAAGTTGGTAATCTTACCCAGCCTCTCCAGCTCTTGAATTTTATTCGCCAATCCAAATGTTGCCGAACTAAACCCTATACCAGCGCCCGCCGCAGCTCCTAGCTGAACCAAACCAGATTTTAGGCCATTTACCGTATTGGTCGCGGCTTTAAAACTCTTGTCATCTAAATCTATTCCGAGAGATACGAATAAACTATCAATGACGTCAGATGCGTTTGCCTGTGACATTTTGACTCCATAAAAAAACCGCCTAAGCGGTTTAATGTATGTTTTAAGCTCTCGTTGGCAGAATCTACATATCCTAGCATCTATCTTTACTAACTCTGCACAGTGCGGACAGGTTTTAGAAGTATAACTTTCTTTTAACCTCTCTTTTTTTAAGTTCGGTCCAGTAAATGACCAAATCAAAGAGCCGATCCATCCAATGGCCGTCCACCCCAAAAATAAATTCAGTGCTAACACCGCTTTTTTATCTTTATGCCATCTATTAAACGCATTAATGGAAGGCAATAGATAGACCGCCAATAATAACAGAATAACAA
>NZ_JADBQM010000037.1:0-5754 GCF_014895895.1 Enterobacter cloacae complex sp. P14RS | reverse complement strand
AAAAACAGAATAACAAGGATAAATTCAATATTGCCGTTTATTTTATCTGTATATAAATCTTTGAACAGCAGAGACACTAAAAACAAACAAAAAAGAAGAACAGCAATAAGAAATAAAGTAGATACGATATTTTTTAGCGACGCTTTAAAAGACATATATCCTCCATGAAAAAGAATATTGTCTCTTGAATTATCAGCCCAATCCTAAACACTTACTAAACGAGTGGTTAAACTAAGATTTTGCTTTCTCAGCAGCATCGTAAATGTCGTCCATAGCATCGTGCATCAACTGAATTTCCTCAAGGCTATAGGTGCCGTCAGTCATATCACTCCACTTAGCAAGGGGCGGGCAAAGCTGCCCCATACCCGTACAAGGACGCCATAAAAACCAGTCAACCCGCGTTACTGTGCTTCTTTCGGTTCGTCGGTGTTTTCGTCGCTGCTGAGATTCCAGAAAGGGCCAACATTCTCAGCAAGCGCACGCCCCAAAAGTAAAAGGAAGAAATGAACCTGATCCTGAAAAAGATTTTCACTCAACGGAACATTATCCGAAGCACGTTTGAATTCACCTTTACGAATAACCAATTCTTTAAGCCGCTCGAAGGTCATAGTGTTTAACCCAGCGATACCGGAAACGATCGTCATGTCTTTGACGTTTTTTGTAAGGTAGGGGAGTAAACCGTTTTGAGTTGCAATGCTCAACATCTCTACTTGATCCCGTGCTGGCGAAGTGTCACCAACATAAACTTCGTTATTAATCTCAATCTCTATTTTACGTGCCATTTTATAAACCGTATCCTTTAGAAAATACATTATATGGAATGATCTGACCTGAAAGCTGCAACGTTCTATCTAACGCACTAACTGTTTGCGCTGGGTCAATCCATTTGAAAATACAAAATGACTTACAGTCATCATATACGGCAATTGTAGAGCCATCAGGTAACCAGCCGATAACTTGATTAGCAAAAATCATATTAATGTCTGATGATCGCCCTCCCATCATATAGATGTTATCACGTGTAATAAACTCAACTTCCAAAACTATTTCTTTTTGCCCTGCACCATAAGCACCAATACCTCTATTATAGTTTTTTATAGAAGATTGATGTTGCTTCAATGCAGAATGAAACAATGGGCATTGATATACCACTTCAAGATTAATAATAACTTCGGATGCGGTCGGTTTATAACTTACAATGAAAGATTGCTCATCATTTTTTAGTGTCACTCCTCGCTTGAATACTTTTACAACTTCTTCAGACGAACTCCAAGATGATATTTTCTCTTTTAACTTTGCCTTTCCAACTAAGGAGAAAACCCCCTTTTTGTTAAGTTCTATTTTCCTATAACAGGCATGGGTGCAAGTTTTATATTTCAAAGGCAAGCCTTTAGCTTTTTCTTTCAAAGCCGCTGCTCTTTTTCGATTATAATCTATTTGCCAGTCATTAATTGCCTGTAGAAGATCTTTATCAAATGGATTGTTGTTTAACATATACTATCTCCCTCAAAGAAAGAGATAGTATCTAGAATTCAGTAAGTTATGACAACTAGGTTTCCTCACTATCCGCAAACTCGAAGGTAAACGTTTCGTCGCTGGCGCTCTGCTTACCGCCACGCCCCAGCCCGCCGCGCTGGGTCATTACCCCATCAAACGCTTCAACGGTTTCATCGGTGCCGCGCTGCCGGAAGGTAAAGAAAAAATCCACGCCCGACTTCTCAAGCGCCAAGAGCTGACGGACCTGATCGCAGCCAGGGATCAAACTCACCGATAAACGTTTAGGTCGTGTCGGCCCGTCCAGGCGAACGGAGGTTTTACCGATACCGCGTTTCAGGGTGGCGCGAGGGTCGATATCCTCAATGGTGATCGGCGGGTCAGTATCCCCGAACTCGTCAATCGGAAGCCCGTTGATAATGAGGTCAGCGTGGCTGGCGCCGTAGTTCTTCATTGCCATAGTCCGTTACTCCACTGTTACGTTCAGCTCTGCCACATGCCCTGCACGCGACAGAATGACGAGGATTTTTGTTGGCGGGAATTCGCGCTTTTTGCGCTGCGCTTTGGTGAGGGAGAGAACGTCTTCAGCCTTAGACAGAATGACGTAACCGAATTTTGCGGTTTTCTCTTCACCCGTCTGTTCATCGGTATAGGTTCCCTCTCCCAGCACGCCGTTGTTGTAGAAGCGCTTGAGAGTATCGGTCAGGACATTAAGCAGACTTTCATAACCGCGTGGCGTTAAGGGCCGCTTCGTGCCGACGTTGGCGATGTGGTTATAGCCATCAACCTGAAGGTGATTTTTCAGCACGTCGATATTAATCACGTCATCAATGAATTCCCCGTAAGAGGACATTGAAAGGCTGTTGATCACTCGACAGCTATCTTTCTGGCCCGCCAGCTCAACCGGAGTGAAGAACACCGCCTTTTTAGCCTTCAGCGCGTTGTAATGGCTCGTAGTAAGCTCGTCGCCGTCGATACCAGGTAAAACCTGATACTCTGCCGTAATAGCCGTGTTGAGGCCGTTAGGACGGAATTTAGCGAACGTGGCGGCTACCTGGACCATTGAGTGAGCCTGTGACGGGTCCACCTCCATCGCTTCGGGAGCCCGCCAGCCCACCAGCATGTGACGGTTACCCTTTTTCGCCAGGCGAGAAACAATATCGTTAGTCTCGCTCTGGTCGATCACTTCATCATCCGTGTTGGTGTACCAGACAGGGTGATCGGTCGTGTCGCTCCAGTCACTCAGCACCAGCAAATTTTCATCACTGAAATCTTCAGTTTTGAAAAAGTAGTTGTAACGCCAGGCGGCTTCGTTCGCTTTATTCACCGTGGCGATCAGGCTTTCATCCTCAGGATTTTTCATCCAGACGGTGAGCGATGAAGGTCGGGGAATTTGCGCAAAATAACGGGTGGCGATCAGATAAATTTCTGACTCCGTGCCGAAATCTTTTCCGATATCCGCTGCGCCTGAATAGTCGCGGAAAGTATCTACCGGAAAATCTTCTCCCCGCGCCGTTACGGGCACCATTTCCGGCAGGATAGCTTCTCCCTTTTCGGTCTCCAGCTTTTCGCCGCCTTCAGTCAGAATGGCTGGCTCGTCTTTTGGGAGGTCTGACGCATCGGCAAAAACAAAAGCCGTTGTGAAATCGGCGTACCCCAGGCCCGCCGCTCCGATAATTACGTTGACCGGAATAATATTGTCTACTGAGTACGCCATGTGGCCTTACTCCTCTGTGTAATGTTCGATGGAGAATCCTGCAGCGCGTAAAACCTTGCTGCTGACTTCGTGATCCACAAAAAGATGAATGTCGGCTTGCCAGCGCGGCTGGATGCCAGACTGAAAGTGCGTGCTGAGATTTCGGGGATTGCTGACGTAGCGGAACCCGCTTCACGATCCAGCAGACCATTAATAATTTCATCTTTGGTCATCGTTGATACCTTTCTTACTTGCAAATAACGTAACAGCCGCGTTAATCAGAGAACGGCAGCGGTCTACACCAGCACCACCGACAGCGGCACCAATAACGAAAGACCAGTCCATGTCTGATACTCCCAGCTGTTCAAAAAAACTCACCACTGCCAGTGCGACGAATCCGCAGATAAACCCAGCAGTGAATGAGCGGCGCCAGGCTACCCCGTCCCACAATGAGAAAAGCAAGGCTATAAAGAACGCAGTCAAGGCGCCCTGCAATGCCAGCCTGTTCTCATGTAAAAAATGAAGTACCGGACCCCAGCCCCCTGGCGGGGTGTAGTTCTGCATGATTCCTCCCAAATTGCAGGCATAAAAAAACCGCCGTTAGGCGGTTAGGTTAGTAACTAAGTTTTTATTTCCCGTATTCATCCATATACACATGAAAAGCGTAGATGAAATCATCAACTACCTTTTTCATCTTTCTAGGCGTTTCAGGATCAATTCCATTTAGCGTTACATAAGGTTTCACAGCGTTGTTTACTTCCGTGATTCGTTCCAGGAAGGCTATTCCTTTATAATCAGGCCTTATCAATAAAAGAAGGTTCCTTTCATTTCGCTGAGCTTTATCTAGAGCCTCCATAAGATATGGAGGATAAACGCCGTGTGTTTTGTACTCAAGAACATCACCAGAATCAATGAAATCCCGTGTTTTTTGAGCGACAGCATCAATCGAGGAGACATACTCCAGTGCTGCAATGCGTAGCTTCTCAGCTAATTCTTTTTTGTCCGTTTGCTTATTTTGCAGCACTGCTAACTGATAAGTATTTTTAATGGCTCTCCATCCCACCCATGCAGGTATAGCACCCGCAACAAATGAGCTGATTATTGTTTCCCATGAGAATGGGGCATTTAAAGTGAGCTCTGGTAATTTCTCTATAACCAGAGATTGAGCGTCTTTGATGAAGTCGAGCGGAAAAGGTATACCCATCCAAGCCATAAAATCCCCCTTAGGAAAGGGAGTATTTTACCAGAACATCAGGGGAGCACACTACCCAACAAACCACCCCAGGTTAGTTGGACGGCGTAATGTGCTTTCCTGAATTTTAGCTGTAAAAAAACCCGCTGATGGCGGGGTTATGTAACTGTGGCAACTTATCAAAATTGGCCTTAAATATGGCATAAAGTGTCGGGTTTTGCAACCCTTCGTTTTACAACCACCCTTTAGATCATGATGCTCACTACATATAGAAAGTGTATCAGTAGTGTAGAGAGTGATAATGATTTGCAACGTATACTAGCCTTTTATAATATTAACAAAACATTGGGAGGTTTGAATGATACTGGCCATAAGTTCTAGCTTTGACAAAACGATAGACTATATTTCCCAGAAGCATGGTCCTGGCAAATTCTATAGATTCAACATAGATCAACTTTCAGAATATGAAATATCATATGGTAAAAATTGCTTTAGCCTAAAAAATAATGAAGGATTAACTCTTTCAGAGGAAAATTGCTCATCAATTTACTATAGGAAACCTACTCCTGAGACGCTGCCTGATTTTATTAAAAAAATGTACCACCCACATATTTACAGAGAGGTGTTTGCTTTCACAGACGGTATAACCGAGGCATTTAGTGGAACATGCCTGACAAAACCATCAGTCCTACGAAAGGCTGACAATAAAATTTTTCAGTTACGTACCGCATTAAGTTTGGGCTTTAAAATCCCAAAACCATTAATAACAAACTGCATAGACAATGTGATTGATGAACTGACTACACCGATAGTAAAGCCATTATCATCTGGTATAATTGAACATGAAAATAAAAAAGAATTCGTCCAAACCAATTTCGTTGACTTTAGCAAAAGCACTAAAACGTTAAAATACTCACCTTGCTATTTCCAAAATTTTCAAGAGAAGGATTATGAAGTCCGTATTACCATCATCGATTAACATTTCTATCCTGTAAAAATTTCTTCAAGAAACAAATTAGACTGGAGAAAAAACAATAATCATATAGATTATGACATCATTGACATACCTACTCACATCAAAGAAAAATCATTGCTTCTCATGAAAAAACTAGACTTAAAGTTTGGTTGTTTTGACTTTATAGTTAGCGGGGGGGAATGGTACTATCTAGAAGTGAATGCAAACGGACAATGGGTTTGGCTTGAAATTGAATTAGGTCTAGATATCAGCAAAAAAATAATGGATTACTTACAATGAATAAAAATATAATTTTTCGTATTATGCAATTTTTTAACTCTACACCGATGCTACACCTTTCTGTCGATAATAATTTCGATACAGTCACGCGCTCTCATGTTTCAACAAAAATAAGAT